>SKGD01000109.1 GCA_007117665.1 Alphaproteobacteria bacterium | reverse complement strand
TTAACCTGCGAAACAGCGTCACGCTTGAACTCTTCTGTATAACGAACTCGTCTTGGCATCTTAAACTCCTTACTTCCAATTTATAACCAGTAAGGTGTCTAGATTCATAGGGGCTATTCAAGATTGCCGAAACGGGTATAGTCCGGATCCGCGCCGATAACAGGGTTGCGCGCATGATACAGCCCCAACTCGAACAAAGTGATCGGCGACACCGTGCCGGGCGCAAAATAATAAAGCAGAATAGCGGCCTGATCCTGTGCGGCGAGTTCCCATTCAACCTGTTCGCGGAAGGGCGGAAAAGCGGGATCATTCGGCCATGATGCATCCCAGTCCGGACGGCGCGGGTTCAAAACCGCAAGGCGATGCGCAAACGGCTGGTCTTTCAGGCAGGTAAGCAAATCATGTTGCCAGTTAACGGCTTTGCCTTGCTCGATCGACCCGCCCAGAAAAAGTGACACAGCACCATCCGCCGCCAAAGCGGTGCGGAAATCATCCGGCGCGACAATCACGCGCATCTCAGGTATCCAGAAAACTCCGCAATTTGCGGCTGCGGCTGGGGTGTTTGAGCTTTCGCAAGGCCTTGGCTTCGATCTGACGAATCCGCTCACGGGTAACGTTAAATTGCTGCCCGACTTCCTCCAGCGTATGATCGGTATTCATGCCGATCCCGAAGCGCATCCGCAAAACGCGTTCCTCCCGCGGGGTCAGAGACGCCAGAACGCGGGTCGTGGTCTCACGCAAATTGGAGTGAATGGCGCTTTCGACCGGCAAAATTGCGTTTTTATCCTCGATGAAATCACCCAGCGAAGAATCTTCCTCGTCCCCGATCGGCGTTTCGAGCGACACAGGCTCCTTGGCGATTTTCAGGACTTTCCGCACCTTATCCAGCGGCATGTGCAAACGCTCGGCCAGCTCTTCGGGGGTCGGCTCACGGCCGATCTCATGCATCATCTGGCGCGAGGTACGCACCAGCTTGTTGATTGTTTCAATCATGTGGACAGGGATACGGATCGTGCGCGCCTGATCGGCGATCGAACGGGTGATTGCCTGACGGATCCACCATGTCGCATAAGTTGAGAATTTATAGCCACGGCGATATTCAAACTTGTCCACCGCCTTCATCAGGCCGATATTGCCTTCCTGAATCAGGTCAAGGAATTGCAGGCCGCGATTCGTATATTTCTTGGCGATCGAGATCACAAGCCGCAAATTGGCTTCAACCATTTCCTTTTTGGCGCGCGCTGCTTCACGCTCACCTTTTTGCACGGTTCCGACAATCCGGCGAAACTCCTTTAACGGCAAGGCGGCTTCTTCCGACACGGCAGCAATATTGTCGCGTATGGTGGCAATCTCGTCAGCGTAGCGCTCAGCGAATTTATCCCATCCCTTGCCCTTTTTCTTGACCCGGCTCAGCCATTTCGGATCGAGTTCCGAGCCAAAATACTCGGCCATGAAATCTTCGCGCTTGACGCCGGAATCAACCGCCAGACGCATCAGCTTGCCCTCAAGACTAACCAGTTCGCGGTTGATTTTATAAAGGCGCTCGACCAGCTGGTCGATACGGGCATTATTCAGTTGCACCGCATTCATCAGCGCAACCATCTCTTCTTTGAGTTCCAGATATTTCTTGTTTGCGGATTCGGGGGGTTCCTTCCCCGCAGACAAAGCGTCCAGACGGGTCTGCTGGACTTTCTGCATTTTTTTATAGGTTTTTTCGATCTTGCCGAAATTCTCGAAAACCTGAGGGATCAACTCCTCTTCCATCGCCGAGAGAGACGGGCTGTTATCGTTCTCGCCGTCATCCTCCTCGCCTTCGCCTTCGGCGCTTTCAGCATCATCTTCGTCGTCGTCTTCGTCGCTGCTGTCGCTTTCTTCGCCATCGCTATAGGTCGCATCAAGATCAATGACCTCGCGCAACAAAATATCGCCTTTTTGGAGCGCCTCATACCATGCAATCAGCGATTCAATCGCCAGCGGGCTTTCACAAATCCCGCCGATCATCATTTCCTTGCCGGCTTCGATTCGTTTGGCGATCGCAATCTCACCTTCACGCGAGAGAAGCTCGACCGTTCCCATCTCGCGCAGATACATACGCACCGGGTCATCTGTCCGCCCCGAATCATCGGCGGAAATATTCCCACCCGATTCGTATTCGCTTTTTTCCTCATCATCGGACTCGTCATCCGAATCAAGATCGTCTTCGCTTTCGACAAGCTGGATACCGAGATCCGTCACCATCGACATGGCGTCCTCGATTTCTTCGGACGAAAAATCGCCCGCCGGAATCGCCTTATTGACCTCATCATAGGTCACAAAGCCCTTTTCCTTTGCCTGTTTGACAAGTTTCTTGACGATCGTTTCCAGCGATCCCTTCACTCTTGTCTCGCCGGATTCTTCTTGTTCTTTTTCGCTCACGTTCGCTTGCCTGATACTGGTGCTGGTCACTGTCATTGAAATCCTATGATCGATTCGATCGATTAAACCCTATAATGCTATAAAAATCAAAGCTCTTGTTTGCCTACTCCTGTGCTTTATGCACATTGCGTAACGCCATGATCCGCTCTTCCTTCTCGGCGCTGAAATCCTCGGAAAGCGCTTGCCCTGCCTCTTTCAGCTCCTGTACAAAGGCCGTCCTGTCAAGCGCATCCATCGTTTCCCTGACCCCGGCTACGACCAGATCAGGCGCGGTTTCCGGCCTGACAAAACCGGCATGGACATAGACAGACTCCGACAAAATCCCACGCAACTCCGAATCAAACCCCCGGTTGCTTAGATGGTTCTGCAGCGTCTTGGCGTCAAGCCCCTCTTCTCCTTCGTGGATGTTTAATACAGCCTGACGTAATAAATCAAGCCTTTGATGAGTCACCCGCAATAAACCGATCTGTTCGTCAAAGGCGGAAATCACGTCAGGATGATTGATAAAGGCCGCCATCAATATCTGTTCGGCGCGGCTGCGCGGGTCGGAAACAGGGCGGCGCAAGGCCTGGATACCGGTAGGTAACGATTTTACCGACCCGCTTTTCCCGCGCGCAGGACGTGCCGGACGAAAAGACTGGTACAGCCGCTCCCGAAAAGCTTGCCGGTAATATTGCTGAACGGCACGATCGGCGATTTTATCAGCTTCTTGTTCCAGCGTTTTCGCCAGCCCCGCTTTTGATTCCGGCGTTGTGAAAGACCGCCCCGCCGTGTGGTGCATCCATAAAAATTCCGACAAAGGCAAAGCATCGGCGATAATTTTATCAAAAGCCTTTTTGCCCTGCGCCCGGATCAAGCTGTCCGGGTCTTGTCCTTCCGGCAAAAAAGCAAACAGGGCGCTGTGGTCGGGTTGCAATAATGGCAATAACCGTTCACAGGCGCGCGCTGCGGCGCGTCGTCCGGCATCATCACCATCAAAGCACATAATCGGTATTTTCCGGTTTTCCGGGATCATTTTCCAAAGATGCTGGATTTGCTCCTCGGTCAATGCCGTCCCCAGTGGCGCGACAGCCCCCCTATATCCGGCGGAAAAACATGAAATCACATCCAGATATCCTTCAACGACAATCACGGCCTGACCCTCGCCTGCGGCCTGCCGGGCATGAGAATCGCCATACAGCATGCGCCCTTTGTGAAAAAGCGGCGTATCCGATGAGTTAATATATTTGGGCGGCTTGTAATCTCCCCGATCAGGCGGGCGCAGATGATCAGGCAAAATTCGCCCCCCGAACGCCACAACCCGCCCGCGCCGATCGGTAACGGGAAAGATGATACGATCCCGGAAAAAGGCGTATGGGCTACCATCCCGCTTGGAACGCGCGCACACGCCAGCCTCGATCATATCCTTATCATCAAATCCCGCTGCCTTCAGGCAGGCATACAAAGCCCGGCCATCGGCAGGTGCGAACCCCAGACGAAACCGGGCGATTGTATCCTGCGCGATCCCGCGATCCTGTAGATAGCCCAGCGCTTCACGATTGGCCGGATCCTGCAGAGACGCCTCAAAAAAACGGGTTGTTTCCTCGATCAGCGCATGCAGGCTTTGCTGCTTTTTTGCCTTGCGGATATCCTGCGGCGTCTGTTTGGGCATCTCCATCCCGGCTTTAGCCGCCAGAATCTCGACCGCATCGGGGAATGACAAATTATCATGCTGCATGACAAAGCCGACCGCATCCCCATGCGCTCCGCACCCGAAACAATGGTAGAACTGCTTTTCGTCATTCACGTAAAAAGACGGGGTTTTTTCCTTGTGAAACGGACAGCACCCTTTGAACTCGCGCCCTGCACGGCTCAACCGGACGCGCTGGCCGATAATATCGGACAGGGTCAAACGGTCGCGCAGCGCATCCAAAAAGCGTGGAGATATAGACATGCCTAATTGTTTAGCAGCTTTCGCAGGCAAAATTAAACTGTTTTTGACACGCTCCGCACCGCACGGCCTATCGGGCTTTCTCTTTGCCCCCTCTCGCTGTGTTTTCATCCGAGTTTCCGGCAAATAAATCTTGACCTCGCAGGAAGGAAAACTATATGTACAGGCTCTCACGTTAAACCTCTTGCCAGATGATATTTGTGACGGTCTCATGCCCCTTATACGCCTTCTCTTTTCTGTTTTATTTCTTGCCGTTCTGGGTGGCTGCCAGACCGCAGGCCTGCAGGAAGATCCCGGTGACGATATGGCGGCATTAGCGGCAGAAAAAGACCAGCCTTATATATTGGGATGGGTCGAAAATGTCCGGATCGGCGATGTTGAAGCCACCGTCAAAGGCAAGCTGGATTCAGGCGCCCGTACATCCTCTATCGATGCCGAGATTGTCCGCACATTCAAACGCGACGATCAGGATCATGTTTTATTCCGTGTCGATTTTGACGGCACCGAAGAAACATTTGAAGCGCCGATCACGCGATGGGTCAGAATACGCAGCCGGCAAGAAGGCGAAACCATTCGCAGACCGGTTATTGAGATGGCTTTTTGCCTCGGCGGCAGAAAAATCATGGAAGAAGTCAATCTGGCCGAGCGCAGCCATTTTAATTATCCCGTCCTGATTGGCCGCAACATGCTGGCGCGAGAAAACATACTGGTTGATTCATCGCAAACCTTCCAGCACGCGCCATCATGCGACACAGTAAGCAGCGATGAAAGCCCGTAAATATGGCGCTTGCGAAATTACGGGAAACACATATTGTCACTATTTTTCTGATCCTTACAGGCGTGATGCTTTTTTGCTATCGCGCCTTCATACTTGACTTTCCCTTAACGCCCGACCGCACGGTACAAAGCTGGCACATCGAAACCAAGCTCTCTTTCGACGGCACAGGAGACGCCCCCAGCATCCAGCTTTACCTGCCCCGCCCGTCAGAACGTTATACGATTGTTGATGAAAACTTCGTCAGCGACGGCTTCAGCCTCAGCACGTCCGGCATTGATGACACCGGAAACCGGATTTCGCAATGGCGCAAGGCACAGTCGCGCGGGCGGGAGATTATTTATTACCGCGCCATATTGTACGAAGCCCGGCAGGCAACAGCGTCAAATAATGACCCGCCTGCGCCCTCATCCTATCCTGTGTTTGGCAGCGCCGCCTTTTCCGCACTGGCGAAAGATGAAACCGAGTATTTTGCTCTCAAGACGATCATCAGCGATCTCAGAGACGAAACGGACTCCAATGATGCTTTCATCACCGGGCTGTTCCGCCTGATCAGCGATGGCGACGGGCGCATAACCCAGTTACGCGAACGCATTGAAGGGCTGGAAACAGACGCGTCCCTCGCCGTTTTCATACTGAAACATAACGGTATGGCGGCGCGTGTCATGAACGGCATTTCGCTACAGGATAATGCCCGCAACATAACGCCGGAAAGCTGGACCGAGATCCGGATCGGCGATCACTGGCTAGTCTATGACAAGAAGAAAGAGCAACTTACTCCGCGTCACGGCAGGCTTGGCTGGTGGAGTGGCACAGATCGCCTTTACCATCTTGACGGCGGGCAAGCGCCGGTCATGTCTGTCTCTGTTCGCAAACACGTTGAAAGCGCCCTGACGGAATCTATCTGGCAAGGCAACCCGACCCGCGAAGCCGTTTACCGCGTATCTGTCTTTAGCTTACCGGTTGATGTCCAGCTTCTATTCGCAATTTTATTGCTGGTGCCGGTTGGGGCGCTGGTTGTTTCTATTATGCGCCAGATGGTCGGCATTCACACTTACGGTACTTTTATGCCGGTTCTGGTAGCGCTGGCCTTCCGCGAGACCCAGCTTTTGTGGGGTATTATCCTGTTTACAACCATTGTTGCGCTGGGGCTGGCATGCCGCCTCTATCTGGATCGCCTGCAATTACTCCTGATTCCCCGATTGGGCGCGATTCTAACCCTTGTTGTTATTGCGATCTATATATTGAGCGTTACGACATTCCATCTTGGCGTTCATGCCGGTCTTTCAATCTCCTTGTTCCCGATCGTCATTCTGGCGATGCTGATCGAGCGCATGTCCGTCACATGGGAAGAATTCGGCGGAAAAGTCGCCCTGCAAACGGCGCTGGGAAGCCTTGTCACGGCCATCGCAGGCTATGCCGTTATCAGCAACAACCATATCAGTCACATTGTAACCACCTTCCCCGAATTACTGCTGATCGTTCTCGCGCTGCATGTGATGATCGGTCGCTATAACGGCTATAAGCTCACCGAACTTTACCGCTTCCGGAGCTTTCGCTAGATGCTGTTTTTCTCTCATCTCGAAAAAAACGGTGTTCTGGGCATGAACAGCCGTAATCTCGACTGTATTTTTCTGCACAATAAACGGCCAGACTATCATCTGGTCGATAATAAAATAAAAACCAAGGCACTGGCGCAACAGGCCAATATCAAAGTGCCGGAAACATATCATGTGATTTCCTATCAGGATCAGATCAAAAAACTGGATGAATTGTTATCGCCGCATGAGAGCTTCGTTATCAAGCCCGCGCAAGGCAGTGGCGGCGGCGGTATTACCGTCATCAAGGGACGAACTGACAATGGGGATTTCCTGCGGCCCGGTGGGAAAGCTACAACGCTTGACGATCTGCGATACCATATCAGCAATATTCTGGGAGGGCTTTATGCGCTGGGCGGCGTCAGGGATGACTGCATTATTGAATATTGCGTTGAAAACCCGCCTTTATTTCAGGACATGGCGTATCAGGGCGTTCCCGACATCCGGCTTGTCATTTATGACGGCGTGCCTGTCATGGCGATGCTGCGCCTGCCGACAAAATCGTCAAGCGGCCGTGCCAACCTGCATGCCGGCGGAATCGGCGTGGGCATATCCATCCACGATGGCATGACGACACAAGGCATTCTCCGTAACCGCATGGTCACGCATCATATAGACACCGGTATAGCATTGGCGGGGATCCGCATTCCCGCATGGGAAGATATTTTGATCATGGCATCAAAAGCCGGAAACACCGTACCTTTGGGATATATCGGGATTGATATCGTGATCGACAAAAATCACGGACCGATGTTGCTGGAAATGAATGCACGGCCGGGGATATCGATCCAGATCGCCAATCGCACCGGCCTTAAAAGCCGTATCGAAAAAATTGAGAACGACCTGTCCGGCAAAGAAACCCCGGATGAGAAAATCGCTTACGCACGAGCGCATTTCTCCTGAGCGCACTGAAAGGGCGAGCCTCTACCCCGCCAGCTTTTCTTTCACAACGCCGCTGGCGCGTCCCATATCAAGCTGTCCAGCGTAACGTTTTTTCAGCTCCGCCATCAAACGTCCCATATCCTTGATATCGGCAACGCCCAGTTCGCTAATCAGCCCGTCCACGACCGCGCGCATATCATCTTCGCTCATTTGTTGCGGCAAGAACCGCTCAATAATCTTGATTTCCTGTTCTTCGCGATCGGCAAGGTCGTCACGTCCAGCATCGCGATAGGTCTTCATCGATTCCTGACGCTGCTTGATCATGGATTGCAACATCGACAAAATATCGCTTTCGCTGATCCCATCGGCATTGCCTTTGCCGCGCGCTTCGATGTCCCGATCTTTAAGCGCGGCAACCATCAGGCGAATCGCACCCATGGCAACCTTGTCTTTTTCCCGTAAAGCGTCTTTCAATGCATTGTTGAATTCTGTTCTTTTATCCACTTTTTTGCTTTCCTTTTATGCGCGAAGGCTCTAATAAAATGGTTTCGATGACACAGCTTTCTAATATAAAACCACCTGAGAATGCAACAGCCGTTATTGTCTTTGCCGATGGCCGCCTTATTTGGGGGCGCGGACTGGGCGCGGAAACCGCAAAAATCGGGGAAATATGTTTTAATACATCCCTGACCGGCTATCAGGAAATCATCACCGACCCCAGCTATGCGGGGCAGATTATCACCTTTACCTTCCCCCATATCGGCAATGTCGGCGCCAATGATGAAGATATTGAAACGCTTGTCCCCGCAGCACGGGGCGTCATTATGCGCGAAGATATCACCGCCCCGTCAAACTGGCGCGCGCAGCAACATCTCGACACATGGCTCAAGTCTCACGATTTGCCGGGCATCAGCGGTGTCGATACGCGGGCATTGACCCGTATGATTCGTGATCAGGGTGCCCCCGTCGGCATTGTGTGCCATAACCCGCAAGGACAGTTCGATCTTGATGCCCTGCACCGCGAAGCCGCCGCATGGCCGGGGCTGGGCGGTATGGATCTGGCAAAAGATGTTTGTTGCGACCGTGCCTATGAATGGCATGAAACATTGTGGCAACACGGCCATGGATACGGGCAGCAGGATAATCCCGCCTATCATGTGGTGGCGGTCGATTTCGGTGCCAAGCGCAATATATTACGTTGTCTGGCCGATGCCGGGTGCAAGGTAACCATTGTCCCCGCCACAGCCTCCGCCGAAGAGATATTGCAACACAAGCCCGATGGCGTATTTTTATCCAACGGGCCCGGCGACCCGTCAGCCACCGGCCGCTATGCTGTGCCGACCGTTCAGGAACTTCTGGCACGCGGCATGCCGGTTTTCGGCATTTGTCTGGGGCACCAGATTCTGGCGCTGGCGCTGGGGGCAAAGACCCGCAAAATGCATCTTGGCCATCGCGGCGCCAACCATCCGGTCAAGGATATCGCAACCGGAAAAGTCGAAATCACCAGCCAAAATCACGGCTTTGAAGTGATTGCCGACACCTTGCCCGATGATGCCGAACAAACCCATATCAGCCTGTTTGATGGCTCGAATGAAGGGTTGCGCCTGAAAGACCGCCCGGTCTTTTCCGTGCAATACCACCCCGAAGCTTCGCCCGGCCCGCATGACAGCCATTACCTGTTTGCCCGTTTCATTGAAAACATCCAAAAAGCCAAGACGGCCTGACAAAGTGAGACACAAAGCATGACAAAAGAATTGATCGCAGGTTTCGAACAATTCAAAAAGCGACAATATGAGTCCGATGGCGGGATCATGTTACGCCTGATCGCAGAAGGGCAAAAACCCGACTATATGATTATTTCCTGTATTGATTCCCGTACCAATCCCGGCACTATTTTTCAGGCGCCGCCCGGCACGTTTTTCGGACACAAAGCCATGGGGGCAATCGTGCGCCCTTATCAGCAAGGCACGGCGCTGAGCGCCACGTTACAATTCGCCATCCGCTATAACGATGTCCGCAAAATTATTATTCTGGGGCATACGGGGTGCGGCGCGATTCGGGCGCTGATCGAAAATATGCAGGATGATGAAATCAGCAGCTTCATAAAGCTGGCGCGTACCAGCCTTGATAAAGCGCGTCAATCCTGTGCCAATCCTGATGATATCCAGGAATTACAGCGCAAAACCGAAGAAGAGATTGTGTTGCAAAGCGCGAAAAACCTTGAAACATATCCGGCTGTGCGCGCGGCGCTCGATGCCGGGACGATGACCATCATGCCGTGGCTGTTCTGCATGGAAGAAGGCGCCCTTTACGGCTATCAGGACTCCTCCGGCGCGTTTGAGAAAATCACCGGCGCGGACGATGCCGCCCCCTTTGCAACAGGATGCTGTCATGCCTAAAAGAACCGACCTCAAATCCATTGCCATCATCGGTGCCGGGCCGATCATTATCGGACAAGCCTGCGAATTTGACTATTCCGGCGCACAGGCCTGTAAAGCGCTGCGCGAGGAAGGATACCGAGTGATCCTGATCAACTCGAACCCGGCAACCATCATGACTGACCCCGAACTGGCCGATGCGACCTATATCGAACCGATCACGCCGGATGTTGTCGCCCGCATTCTGGAGAAAGAAAAGCCTGACGCGCTCCTGCCTACCATGGGCGGCCAGACGGCACTGAACACGTCGATTGCGCTGGCGGAAAACGGTACGCTGGATCGGCTGGGGATCGAATTGATCGGTGCTTGCCGCGCGGCCATCGAAAAAGCCGAAGACCGCCAGATGTTCAAAGTCTGTATGGACGAGATCGGCCTTGAAAGCCCCCGCAGCCGTCAGGTCAACAGCTATGACGACGCGCTCGAAGCCCTTGCCTTTGTCGGGTTGCCCGCCATTATCCGCCCCTCTTTCACGCTGGGTGGTACCGGCGGCGGCATTGCCTATAACCGTGACGATTTCCGCCGCATCGTGCGCGAAGGGCTGGACGCGTCACCGACATCGACTGTCCTGATTGAAGAATCGGTTTTGGGATGGAAAGAATATGAAATGGAAGTCGTCCGCGACAAAAACGATAATTGCATTATTATCTGCTCGATTGAAAATATCGACCCGATGGGCGTCCATACCGGCGATTCGGTTACCGTTGCCCCGGCCTTGACCCTGACGGACAAGGAATATCAGATCATGCGTAATGCCTCGATCGCCGTCCTGCGCGCAATCGGGGTGGAAACAGGCGGCTCGAACGTGCAATTTGCGCTTAATCCCGCGGATGGCCGCATGGTGGTGATCGAGATGAACCCCCGCGTGTCGCGCTCTTCGGCGCTGGCTTCCAAGGCGACCGGGTTCCCGATCGCCAAAGTCGCCGCCAAGCTGGCTGTCGGCTACACGCTGGACGAGCTTGGCAATGATATTACCGGCGGCAAGACGCCTGCCTCTTTTGAGCCGTCTATTGATTATGTCGTGACCAAAATTCCGCGCTTTGCGTTTGAAAAATTCACCGGCACGGATAATAACCTGACCACGGCGATGAAATCGGTCGGCGAAGCCATGGCGATCGGTCGCAATTTTGAAGAATCGATGCAAAAAGCCCTGCGCTCGCTGGAAAAAGGCATGACAGGATTCGATCCGGTTCCGATCCGGGGCGTGATCGAAGGCGAAGCCCCGCATCCGGATCAAATTCGCGCTTCGCTGTCACGCCCGACCCCGCAACGGCTTCTTTATGTCGCGCAAGCCATGCGTCACGGTTTTTCGCTGGATGATATCCATGACATTACCAAATACGATATGTGGTTTTTGGAACGCATCAAACATATTATCGACAAAGAACAGGAAGTCGCGCAAAACGGGCTGCCGGTTACGAAAACCGGCTGGCTGGCGCTCAAAAAAACCGGCTTTTCGGATGCCCGCCTTGCCGCGCTGGTTGGCGTCCGCGAAGAAGCCGTCCGCAAGGCACGGCATAAATACGGCGTGCGTCCCGTCTATAAGCGAATCGATAGCTGCGCCGCCGAAATTCCATCACAAACCGCTTATATGTATGGCTGTTACGAAGGTGATGGCATGAACGAACCAGACAATGAGTCGATGCCCTCAGATCGCCGGAAAATCGTCATTCTTGGCGGCGGGCCAAACCGTATCGGCCAAGGGATCGAGTTTGATTATTGCTGTGTGCATGCGGCTTATGCGCTTAAAGAGGCCGGCTATGAAACCATCATGGTTAATTGCAACCCCGAAACGGTTTCAACCGACTATGACACGTCCGACCGTCTTTATTTCGAGCCGTTAACTGCCGAAGACGTCATTGAACTGATTGACGGGGAAACCCAAAACGGCACGCTGGTCGGGGCAATCGTCCAGCTTGGCGGCCAGACCCCGCTGAACCTTGTGAAAAAGCTCGAAGCGCACGGCGTTAAAATTCTGGGCACGACGCCTGACGCGATCGACCTTGCCGAAGACCGCGACCGCTTCCAGAAATTGCTGAAAAAGCTCAAACTCCGCCAGCCCTATAACGGCATTGCCTATACCGCCGCAGAAGCATTTGAAGCCGGTGAAAAAATCGGTTATCCGCTGGTGATCCGTCCATCCTACGTATTGGGCGGGCAAGCCATGCGGATCGTTCATACGACCGAAGAGCTTAAGGAATATATCAGCACCGCCGTCAAGGTTTCGGGCGACTCGCCTGTGCTGCTGGATCGTTACCTGCGCGGGGCGATCGAGGTCGATGTGGATGTTTTAAGCGATGGCAAGGACGTCTATGTCGCCGGCATTATGGAGCATATCGAAGAAGCCGGTATTCACTCCGGCGATTCGGCGTGTGTGCTGCCGCCTCATTCCCTGACATACAAAACCGTGCGCGAGCTTGAGCGCCAGTCAATCCAGCTTGCCAAAGGGTTGCAGATCAAAGGCCTGATGAATGTGCAATTCGCCGTCAAGATGAACCGCGATACGGCGGAATATGATATTTATATCCTCGAAGTCAATCCCCGCGCCTCCCGCACAGTGCCGTTCGTCGCCAAGGCGACCGGAACGCCTGTCGCCAAAATCGCCGCCCGTATCATGGCCGGTGAAAAACTGGCTGATTTCCGGGACTTGCTGCAAGGCATGGCGCCCGATCATACGGCCGTCAAAGCGCCCGTCTTCCCGTGGGATCGCTTCCCCGGCGTTGATCCGATTTTGGGGCCGGAAATGAAATCCACCGGCGAGGTAATGGGAATCGATCGTGATGTCGCCCAGTCTTTCGCCAAATCGCAAATGGCGGCGGGTACGCTCCTGCCGACCGACGGAACCGTCTTTTTGTCGGTCAAGGATACGGATAAGGACGAGCTTGTCCCGATCGCTCAGGAACTGGCCGAGATGGGCTATACGCTGATCGCCACGGGCGGCACCTGCGCCCATCTGCAAAAAGCAGGGCTGGATGTGCGGCGCATCAACAAAGTCATGGAAGGACAACCCCATATTGTCGATGCCGTCATTAACGGTGAAATTGACTTTATCATCAACACAACACGCGGCGCGCAATCCTTTGCTGATGCTTTTTCAATCCGGCGGATGGCGCTGGCCTACAGAATCCCTTATTACACGCTGCTGAGTGCGGCGCGTGCCGGGCTAAAAGCCATGCGCGCCATGCGGGCACGGGATATTGACGTCACCCCGCTGCAAGACTATTTCAGGGACATAGAAGAGTCTGACGACGATCATTCTGGCGATGATCAGGCGCAAGATGATAACCCCGCCGCAGCCCGCCGCGCTGTTTAGAAGCTGCCACAGACTTGGCTTTTCTACGGTCATGCGCGCTTTCTTCTTTTGTAGTCATCCCCGCCCTCGTGCGGGGATCCATCTTGCCACCCCCGGATGCCCGCACAAGGCGGGCATGACTATTGAGGGCTTTCCCCGTCATACCAGCAAAAGAAGTTGACCTTGCGCCGATATGGCTTATAGGATAAACAGAGAATGAAGATTATGTCCTGTGCAGTCCGTCTTTTCGGCGGGCTGATTTTTTTGGATAGCGGAGAATAAAAATGGACAAGATTCCAATGACCAAAGAGGGCTTTGAAGCCCTTGAAAAAGAGCTTAAAAAATTAAAATCGGAAGACCGCCCGACTGTCATCGAGGCGATTGCGACCGCGCGCGAGCACGGCGATTTGTCGGAAAATGCCGAATATCACGCCGCCCGCGAACAGCAAAGCTTTATCGAAGGCCGCATTCAGGAACTGGAAGCCGTCATTTCCGCCGTCCAGATTATCGACCCGGCAACGCTTGGCGGCGACACGGTCAAATTCGGCGCAAAAGTTGTCATCGTCGATGAAGAAACCGACATTGAAGTGTCATACCAGATTGTCGGCCATTACGAGGCCAATGCCGATATCGGTAAGCTGTCGATTAAAGCGCCGATTTCACGCGCCCTGATCGGCAAGGCGGTCGGCGACAGCGTTGAGGTCATCACCCCGCAAGGCCGCCGCAGCTATGAAATTCTGGACGTCATTTACGGCGGATGATGTAGGATCAGACTTCGATCGGAACACCGGCCAGATGCTTGGATGCGCGAATCGCCAACGATGATTTGACTGAGGTTACGTTCGGCGCAGCCGTCAGGTTATTGGTCAGGAATTCCTGATAATCGTCCCAGTCATTGGCCACGATTTTGAGCAAAAAGTCGGTTTCCCCGGCCAACATGTGACATTCGCGCACCATCGGCCACGAATTTACCAGCCCCTCGAATTTTTTAAGGTCGGAATGGGCCTGCGAGGTCAGTTTGACATTCGCAAAGACCGTCACGCCATAGCCCAACGAGACAGGATCTATGCGCGCATGATAGCCTTTAATATAGCCGTTTTCCTCAAGCGCGCGCACACGGCGCAGACATGGCGGCGCCGAAATGCCTGCCTCTTTGGCAAGCTCGACATTGGTGATGCGACCGTTATCCTGAAGGTTGGAAAGGATTTTCAAATCAATTTTGTCGAGCTTGACCCGTTTCATGAGCGTAAAACCGCCTTTATATTTATTGTTTTGAGGTGTATCAGATTGGTATAAAGTTGCGCGCGGACAAGCGCAAGCATTTTTACGCAAAGGCTAAAATATGGCTTTGCTGCACAAGAAAAAAACAGAACAAGGATCGACCATGACAAATATGCCCTATGGAACCGGCCAATGACATCGTGCTGGGTTGTCACAGAAGGCATTGCCGGTACTGAAAACCAGTGTCTAGGGGTGGCCGAGGCGCTGGGGGTGATGCCGGAGGTAAAACGTGTCATGCTGCGCTTTCCCTGGCGCACTATTTCGCCATGGGGCGGGCCGGAACCGTCTTTTGCTTTTACCGGTGATCTCATGGCACCGCCATGGCCAGATCTGGTAATCTCCTCAGGGCGCAAGGCGATCGGCGCCGCACGCTACATCCGCAAACGCGCCGGAAACCAGACCATGATCGTCCAGATTCAGGATCCACGGGGCTTTTATGACCTGTTCGATCTCGTCTGTGTCCCCGCGCACGACCCTGCAAAGGGCGATCATGTCATCCGCACGGTCGCCGCACCGAACCGCATCACGCCATTGCGGTTACAGGACGCAGCACAGGAATTTACGGCGCAATTCCTGCATTTGCCCGTTCCGCGCGTGGCGGTGATGATCGGCGGTAACAGCAAGGCCTATCACATGAGCGTAGCCGCCACACGCAACCTTTGCGATTCCCTGATATCACTGGCGGATAGCGGGTACGGCGTTATGGTGACGGCCTCTCGGCGCACCGGCGCGCAAAACAGGGCGATCCTTGAAAATATGTTACGCCACGACAATATTTTCTTATGGGACGGACAAGGATCAAACCCCTATTTCGGGATGCTGGGCTGTGCGGATTTTATCATGGTCACGGCTGACAGCGTCTCGATGCTCTCGGAAGCGGCCTCAACCGGCAAGCCGGTTTACATGATTCCGCTTGCCGGAGGCCATAAACGCATTGACAGGCTTCATAAAAACCTGATTGATGGCGGTTATGTCCGGCCGTTTGAAGGCATACTGGAAAAATACCGTTATGCGCCGCTGCAAGATGCAGCTTTGATCGCCGCCGCCGTTAAAAAGCGGCTGAAACCGTAAAAAGAGCCTTTACCCCGGCCTGTCGGAACATTAGGGTCAGACCTTAAGAGTAGAAAGACAGCAAGCGCGCTGTGACGTCATCTGTAACGAGCAAAGAAGAGTAATGAGTAAGAAAACAACACATGCGAAAGTTCTGATTGTCGGATCCGGCCCGGCCGGTTATACGGCGGCGATTTATGCCGCCCGCGCCAATCTTTCGCCTGTTCTGGTGCAAGGGCTGCAACCGGGTGGCCAGTTGACGATCACCACCGATGTTGAAAACTACCCCGGCTTTGCCGATGTCATTCAAGGGCCGTGGCTGATGGAGCAAATGCAAAAGCAGGCACTGCATGTCGGGACGGAGATCGTCAGCGATATCATCACCGCCATTGACCTGAGCCACCGCCCTTTTCGCATGGAAAGCGATTCGGGAATGATTTATACGGCTGATACGCTGGTGATCGCCACCGGCGCCACCGCAAGATGGCTGGGGCTGGACTCCGAAAAAGCATTTATGAATAAAGGCGTGTCCGCATGTGCGACCTGTGACGGATTTTTTTACCGCGGCAAGGATGTCGCTGTTGTTGGCGGCGGCAATACAGCCGTTGAAGAAGCGTTGTTCCTGACTAATTTTTGTAACAGCGTCACATTGATCCATCGCCGGGACTCCCTGCGCGCAGAAAAAATCATGCAGGATCGCCTGTTTGAAAATGAGAAGATCAAAATCATCTGGGACAGCGTTGTCGAAGAGGTAGTGGGCGATGAGAGCGGCGTAACAGGCGCGCGGCTGAAAAATCTCAAAAACGGCGCAGAAAGCACCATCAACATATCCGGCTTTTTTGTCGCCATCGGCCATGATCCGGCAACATCCTTGTTCCGCGGACAGCTTGATATGGACAAGGAGGGTTACCTGATAACCGCGCCGGATTCGACCGCAACATCCGTCCCCGGCGTTTATGCCGCCGGCGATGTCACCGATCATACTTACAGGCAGGCCGTTACCGCCGCCGGCATGGGGTGCATGGCGGCGCTGGAGGCCGACCGTTTTCTGGCCGCGCAAAAATCATCCCAAAACAAACAAAAATCAGAAGCGGCCGAATAGCGCATGGATTGGGACAAGCTTCGCATATTTCACGCAGTCGCCGAAGCCGGAAGCTTTACCCATGCCGGGGATGTTTTAAACCTCAGCCAATCCGCCGTATCACGCCAGATCAGCACGCTTGAGGACAGTCTGGGGGTAACGTTGTTTCACCGGCATGCGCGTGGATTGCTGCTGACGGAACAGGGCGAAATACTGCAAAAAGCCGCCAAGGACATTTTTGGCAAGCTGTCGATGATTGAAGGACAGATCAGCGATTCAAAACAACTCCCCGAAGGACCGCTGCGGATCACCACAACCGAATTTATCGGCTCGACATGGCTTGCGCCGCGTCTGAAGGAGCTAAGCGACAAACACCCCAATATCCAGCTCACGCTTTTGCTGGATGATCGGGTTCTCAATCTGGGCATGCGCGAAGCTGATGCGGCGATCCGGCTTTACAAACCCGAACAGCCCGACCTGATCCAGCGCCAGCTTACAACCATTCACTTTCATATATACGGCGCCAAAGACTATCTGGACAAGCATGGCCGGCCGGAAACGCCGCAGGATCTGAAAAACCATACATTGCTCGGCTATCCCGAAAATGCCCCTGCGCCCTTTTCCGACCTGAACTGGCTTTTCCGGTTGGCTGGCACCGACCCGCAGGAAGATTACAGCCTGTTAATGATGAATTCGATGTACGCCATTCACCAGGCTGTCGAGAATGGTGCCGGGCTGGCCGCCCTGCCCGATTATCTTGCGCAAAGCAACAAAACGCTGGAGCGTGTCCTGCCTGACCATCACCCCGATGCGGTCGATGTTTACTTCGTCTATCCCGAAGAGCGCCGCCATTCACGCAGGATCGCCATTTTTCGTGATTTTCTGCTGGAGCATGTTAGTAAAACGAATTTTTAGCGCCCTATCTGCTTGGGCTGGCTGGCGCACGCGCCGTGCCCCTTGTCTCCCTTTTAGTCATCCCCGCCTCCGCCTGTCCTTCCGAAGCCTTGGCGTAGGAGGATGCAAGGATCCACACGCGCTGGCTACCATTTTTGCGAATACCCGGCGTGACAGGAGAAGATTTCGTTCAATTCCGTGTAATATTATTTGCAAAAAACATATGTAAAGTTTCAAGTCGTTGAAATTATTTTTCTTTTTAGGCATGCGTCAAACGCATAGCTGTCATGATGAAAAAGAGGTGGCGTCAAGGAGTCAGTTAAGTATATAATCCTCTCATCAACGCTTTGGCGTTGACAGGATCTTCCCAAAGGTCCTACGTCTCCCAGACGTGAAACCTCCCTGTTCAACTCGCCGGGTCGTAAGACCCGGTTTTTTTTTGCCCTGCTTTCAGGACAGTGCCGCGGTCAGGGAATAAGTCGTTTCAATACGCTGACAAACCGCTTTATTCAGGGTATTCTTTGGGGTCAGACTTCTGCAATCATTTTTCTCCGAGTATGCTGTGAGTACAAAAAACAAAAAAACCTATATTGCTCTGTTTAATTATGGCGGCGGTATGCGTGGGCTGGTTCCGGCGCATATCATGGCGCATATAGAAGAGCAAACAGGCCTTCGCATGGCCGAGATGGTCGATATCTTCGCCGGCCCTTCGACCGGCGCTATTTTGAATGCGGCGATTACCCGCCCTCACCCCGACAACCCGTCAATACCCTTTTACAAGGCGCGGCATCTGGTCAAATTTTACGAGCGCGAAGGGCTCAAGATTTTTCCTCCCGACAGTTTCCGGGATTTTCGGGGTATTTTGCATGATTTTAACAACCGGACACTTAAGGTCAGCCAGTTAAACTGGCTGTTCCGGCATGGCCATTACGACCCATCTCATCTGGGACGCGCCCTGCAGGCTTTATATGGCGACAGTAAATTATCCGATTCTTTATGCAGCCTGATTATCCCGACCTATAATATTGACGGCGAGCAATTAGAAGTCGCCGAGGAAAAAGGTGATACCGCAGATACGCCGGCACGCACGGTCAATAACTTTATTGATGAAGGAGGCCATGCTGTCTGGCTGAAACATATCAGGCATAATTACCCCGCAGGAATCGCGCAAAAGACGCCTGACGTGTCTTTGTATGATGCCGTCATGGCGAGCTGCGCCGCGCCGACTTATTTTCCGTGCCATCATTTTACGGCCACCTATCCCGACCACCGCAATACGATTTCCTATTCAGCGATTGACGGCGTCATTTTCGACAATCCCTGTATCAGTTACCTTGGCGCGATCCGCCGGCATATTCCCGCAGACAGCAACCTGATTATGATCGTTCTGGGAACCGGCCATACAAACCGTTCGGTCAAAAAAGAAGACTGGAACCGCTATGGTGCGTTGGGCGTGGTTGATCCGGTCAATGACCTGCCCTTGATTAACATCTTTTTCCACGCCTCCGAATCCGCTCTTATGTACGGATTCTCAGAAGAAATGGGCAATAATCTCTTTGTCTTTAATAAAACAATGCTGGCGCAGCCCTTTAATCCCGGCATGCCCAGTCCGCAAATTGATGATGCCAGCCCCGAAAATCTGAAAAAACTCGAAAATTTCGCGCATGAAATCATGGAAGAAAACAAAAAGCAGCTCGACAGGCTCTGCCACTTGCTGGTGAGTCACCGTACGCAAAAAACTTCTTCCGGTGAAAAAGGGAAAACGCTAATGGGCCGCGGAAAGCGCTATTTACAACTGCTGAAAGGCGCGCCGAAAGAGTAACTAAATTGCGCGGAAGTGGTGCGATGCACAATATAATTTTCATGACTTTTTTATGACGACCCCCTAATATAAAAGAAAAAAATCAGGGAGAGTTATGTCTGCTAACGATAATAAGAAGAAAACCGTTTTTATACTCTACATCCCCGGCGGGGCGATGCACGGCATTATTCCCGCTATTACGCTGGGACGCATTGAATCTCTGACAGAAACACCGACATCCGAGCTATTCCAGGTCATGGAAGGCGTCTCGACGGGGAGCATTTTAGTCGCTGGCCTCAATGTTCCCGGAATGACCGCGCGCAAAGGGATAAAGCTATTTTCAACCGCCGGGCCGCGCTTTTTTCCTGAAATGCCCGGTCGCTGGGCCAAGATGCATGTCCGCAACGGAATTAACCTGACGAAGGTATTTACCGGCCTTGACCCGTTGCAGGCAGACTTCCTGAAAGTAAAAGAGATCCAGAAATTATGTGACCAGCTGTCCGCAGAAACCAGCATCGATAAGCTGACCGCCTATAATCTGCGCGAAGCCGCGACAGAGCGCTGGCTGACAAAAGGCTCGCAGAAAAAAGCTCTTGCCCTGTGCGAGCGCATAAAAAGAGATATCCCCGGTTCTGAAATGTGCGTTGACGCAATCGCCGAACTATTATCCGTGAGAACCTATACAGGGCGTCTGGGCGTTATATTCAAAAAACATGCGGTTGGCATTTTAGACCGGATCAAAGATAAATATGCGCCGCCAAAAGATTACCTGTTTGACCCAAAAATCCCGGAAGATTACTACAAAAACTTCCTTGGCGACATGCAGGTCAGCGACTGTCCGAAATCAGTGTTTATTTCGGCTTACGATATCATCAACAACCGGGTTGTCACATTCTCCACGCTAAAACAAGATATGTTTAACGACACGGATAACGACGCCGGACGGGTTAGCCATGACATAAAGCTATGGGATGCTGTCATGGCCAGCACGGCAAATCCGCTGGCTTTCCCGCCTCATATCACCGAAACAGGACTTTTATGCAGCGACAAAGCGCCAATCCACAAACCCAGAAGCGTCAATGATGTTCTGTCGCAGGTGGACGATGATACGAAAGTTGTCCTGGTCATTGCCGGGACAGGTAAATATTTCAGCAAGGATTTGTCAAAATTCCTTGAGCGTGACCTGATCGACGGCGCGTTCAATGACGAAGAAAAGCAGCGTAAAAAACTCGAACTTTTACGAGACTATTATGTCGAGTTCGGTGTTGCCGGAAATCTGGCCATGGGGCGCGAGCTTTCTGAGCTGACCGGCTATACGTTCAGTGACGCCATGGATGATTTCAAGGCAAAGATCGGTGAAGAAAATATTATTGACCTGAACCCGCGCATGGCGCCGCATTCAACCGAAGAAGAAACGAACTTCCCGTCCCGCGACCTTCTGGATGCCAGCCGTGAAAACATCAAAAAACTGATCCAGCGCGGTCGCTCTTACCTGCGCGAAGATGATGAAAAAATTCGAAATCTAGCACAAATGCTGGCTGATAACCTGCATCGTCTCGGCAAAATGGATGATGAAAAATACAAGCGCGTCACCGCAAAAATCGGGCTGAAGGGATCCGACACCGGTGATTTTGACCTCGCAAAGCTGGAGAAAGAGATTCCCTGCAACAGCCGCCCCAGCTTATTAAAAAGACTTTATAATTACTGCATTAATCCCGCCAATGATACAGCGGCAGCACTGGCCGACCAGCCACAAAAAGAAGCATCCTCTAAAAATACCACGGGGACGCGCCGGCGCCTGTAAATCAGGCAACAGCAGCGCGCTTTTTCAATGCCGCACAGGCACGCTGTATACGCTCACACGCCTCCTGTAACGCCCGCGTCGATGTGGCGTAGGAAATGCGGAAATAGGGCGACAGGCCGAACGCTTCACCATGCACACAAGCCACCCCTTCGGATTCCAAGAGATAAGTCACAAAATCCTCATCCGTATTGATCACTTTACCGTCCGGCGTTTCCTTACCGATACAGCCCGCACAGGAAGGATACACATAAAAAGCCCCTTCCGGCTTATGGCACACAATGCCTTCGGCCTTGTTCAGCATCTCTACGACCAGATCGCGCCGCTGGCGAAAGCTTTCATTCCGTTCGGCAAGAAATGACTGGTCGCCATTCAGGGCGGCAACAGACGCCGCCTGCGAGATCGAACAGGGGTTTGATGTGCTTTGCCCCTGAATTTTGGCAATAGCCTTGATCAACGCCTTCGGCCCGGCGGCATAGCCGATCCGCCAGCCGGTCATGGCGTATGATTTCGACACGCCGTTAACGGTCAGGGTACGGTCGTAAAGGCGCGGCTCAACTTGTGCCGGGGTCACGAATTTAAAATCATCATAAACCAGATGCTCATACATATCATCGGTCATCACCCATACATGCTCATGCCGAACCAGAACATCGGTAATCGCTTTCATTTCGTCGTGGCTGTATCCCGCCCCTGTCGGGTTGGACGGGGAGTTCAGAATGACCCATTTTGTTTTCGCAGTAATTGCTTTTTCCAGATCGGCAGGCTGCAGCTTGAACTGGTTATCCTCATGGCAATCAACAATGACCGGCGTCCCTTCGGCCAGCAAAGTCATATCCGGGTACGACACCCAGTAAGGTGCCGGAATAATAACCTCATCCCCCGGGTTCAACGTTGCCATCAACGCATTATATAAAACCTGTTTCCCACCCGTGCCGACGGTAATCTGGTCAATGGCGTAATCCAGATTATTATCCCGCTTGAATTTGGCAATAATCGCTTCTTTCAGGGCTTTGGTTCCGTCAACAGCCGTATATTTCGTTTCACCGGCGTGGATAGCCTTGATCGCGGCTTCCTTGATAAAGTCCGGCGTATCAAAGTCAGGCTCTCCCGCGCCCAAACCGATCACATCTCGTCCGGCAGCTTTAAGCTCCGCCGCCTTGGTCGTCACGGCAATAGTGGGAGATGGCTTAATACGGCTTAAACGGTTGGCAATAATCGTCATGGGAGTCTTTCCTCAATCTGCGTGAACAAAACCAGTCAGGGCAAAGACTAGAATCTTAAGAACTGCAGGACAACCAAAAATGCATCTGATACGCTAAAGCATTGTGTATTCAGGTTGGATTTTGTCATGATCGCCCCTCCCCAACTGTCATGCCCGCCTTGAGCGGGCATCCGGCCATGACAAAAGAAAGCCAGCCTCATCAGATAAGGGGGCTAAAATGCGTCCGGGGGAACATGATCCATCGATAAATCTTCCATAGACCAAGCACGATCCGTAAAAACAATACCGTTTTGCGCGAACCATGTTTGCAACGGCGCCAGCACAGGGTCTTGCAACCCGCGCCGTAAATGCCCCAAAACATAAGGCATAAAAGCAAGGTAGCGGGGCTTGCCGTCACGCAGCGCCAGCCGGATAAACTGCCCGGCGATCCGGCAATGAAACTGGGTAGCCAGAACGCGATACCACACCATGAAGTGATCTTTTTCCGCCTGTCCCATATCCCGGCAGTAACGATCTAAAATCGCGCGCCGCAACGCATCCGGCAAGTCCATACGCGCATCTTCGGCCAGATTGGCCAGATCATAAGGCAAAGGCCCGCGCATCGCGCCCTGAAAATCGAGTATACCGCAACGATTCAGCCCTTTCTGATCCGCCCGCCACATCAAATTTTCAAAATGATAATCAACATGCAAAAAACCGGCGGGAGCAGGCGGCAAGCTCCGCTCGATCGTATCCCACACCGCCAGATAATCGCGCCGCAGGGCATCATCAGGCCTTTTAGCAAGAATTTGCGGCATATACCAGTCAATCACCCGCACCCGTCCGTGATGGACATGGCTCTGGTGATAATCGGGAAGGCTGTCAGGCATATCTTTCGCCGTTTTACGATGCAAATCTGCCAACGCATCCGCCGCCAGCATGTAAAGATCTGTCCGGCGCGTTTCGCCTTGCGCGGCGGCCGTCTTGAAAGACACATCCCCGAAATCGGATAATAAAGCATAGCCATCCGCAATATCCCATTCATACAAATCGGGAACGCTGATAGCGCGCGCACGCAAAAAACCCGCCAGCCTTACAAAATCACCAAGATCGTGTCCCGGCGTTCGGAACGGGCTGTCTTGCGGCATCGCTTCCATCAAAATGGCGGACGTGCCGTCTGTTTTTGAGTAAACCCGAAAATAACGGCGGAAAGCGCAATCCTCGCCGACTGGCTCAAGACGAGCCGGATCACAGCCGAACCGCGCCAGAAAAGCGGTGCGCTTTGTGGGAGAAAAGCAATCATAGAGCGTCTGAGGCTTAGATTTTCTTATCGTCGTCATGTTTCCGCGCGATACGCTTCATGGCTTCTATGTGGTTTTTTGAAGCCTGCCCGCGGCGGCGGCCGGGAAGGTCGTTTTCAAGACCGAATGTCGCCGATTTATTGCCCTGCAGAGCCTGCAATATTTCCTGTCCGAACGTCTGGGGCGGCATATCCAGCGTTTTTGGCTGCTCAGGCGGCGGGCTGTCTTCAATCTCAGAGCGCGATACGACCCGGTTGACCGCATGAGACACAATGCCCGTCAAATGCGGCCGCGCCAGCGCCATCAGCAATTTATGATCATCCGCCAATTGCGCAATAATGCGCTGACGGGCTTTGGTCGCGTTTCCCTTACAACTTTCCAGCGCTTCACGGATTCGACTCTCGGCATATTCTCGGCTCATGATCAATCCTGTCTTAAAGATTATCCGGACGGGCGCGCCCCTGCGCACGCCAGCCATCATCCCATATTATCACAGGCTGTAAAACAAATAAAACCGAACAGGTGGCTACTGGTTCTGCCGTTACTAGAGCAAATCGCTTTTAATCGTGATCAGGCGCGAGGAGCGAAATGTACAAACCCGTACATGAGCGACGAAGCAACACAGTCACGATTGAAAGCGAAAAGCTCTAGACAAAACCCGGACGGAGGCTCTCCGTCCTCCGGGCTGTGGCCTGATCTTGTAAAACCGTCAGCCGGCCAGCATGATCTTCCGGCGCAAGGTCAAGGCAGGTCAATATTTTTGCCGCACGGTCAAAATCAGCAGGAACGAAAGAGCCGTTTCCATCAAACAGGCTCTTGGGTGGTTCCTGCCCGAAATACGCTTTATAAGCCGACCCCGCCTGATTTGCCGACAGGGGTTGAAACGCCATATGGTGAGAAAAGCTTTTCCTGACCCAGTCAGGAATACCGCTTTTTCTGGTGGTGGTCACGGCAACCGTACCTTTGCACTCCATGACCGCGTTCATAAATAATGTCGCAATATCATGATCCCATTTACCGGCATGTGAATCCGGGTCGGTACTGATTTCCTCGATATTATTCAACACAACGAACGTACCGTCCGCCGCGGCATTAAATGCGCTGCGGATCTTGGCCTCGGGCGGCATCATGGGGTGCGGCGCGACAAGCTCGGCAATATCGACCGACAACACATGGCGAGACATATTCTCCGCCATATATTGCAAGGCTGTTCCGCGCCCGGAACCGGCTTCACCCTCAACATATAATTTAAACGGCTTTCCTTCCCGTCCGCGCGCGATCAGCGCATTCATCGTCCCAGACACATCATTCGCCGCCGTTCCGCCGATCAATTCAGGAAGAAATTTCTCCGGCGGGGATCCCGCTGCCGCAACAGCATTAGGATCGCCAAAACGAAGGCGCGCAGATGCCTCAATACTTTTCCTGATAGTCTCCATGCCCCCGCCCGTCATGGCTGCCATCCGGCATGCTTTAGCGATCATGCGCGGCGGCGGGTCATAACGGCGCGCCAACGATAAAACATCCTCTTCGCCCAACGTTACGCCATTGACCGATAACTGTTTTTCCCAGACTTTCCTGCGGACGATTGTCGGCGGATAATCGACAAAAATACTGTATGTGAAGCGATCCCGCACCGCGTCGTGGAACTTTTCAGGATTATTGCCCGTCCAGATCGTGGCCACAGGGTTGTTTTCCAACATCCTGTTAACCTCGATCTTGCTTTCGGTATCAGGACTTTTGTCAGAGTCTGTACCCTTGAGAAGCAAGTCCTCAATCTCGTCAAACAACAAGGCTGCATTTTTACTGCCCGTCAGCAAGGCTTGCGCACGACGAAGCTGCGCCATACGCTGGCGGTTGCTACTCTGTCCGTATGAATAGAAGCGCCCCATTTGCCCCATGCTTTGCGGCCCCTCAAAATCATCATCATCTTCTTCGCCTACGGAATAAAGCCTTGCGCCGGTCATCTCTGCCAGAACCTTGGCCATTTCGGTCTTGCCGCCACCGGCCGGGCCATAAAGCAGGATATTGATTCCTTTCTCGCCGCGCTCGACAGCATGTTTCAAAATATTTGCCGCATCGTCCAAAGCCGCACGATGATGATCGAAATCATCCGCACTCAGATCCGTCGAGACCGTTTTCCCCAAAAGATTATGCACAAGATCATCGTCGGTCGATGCCGGATCGGCCAACGTGTCCAACAAAAGCCCGTCCATTTTCGGCAAAATGCCGTAATCTGTATCGTCTTCGCTGTATAGAAACCCGTATGCGGCCAACGTCCCTTTCATACCCAAAGCACGCATGACCCCCTGAAGATCATCACCGCTGCCGATCGCCCGTGCGATATAAGCAGGCACTTTTTCCCTGTTTTGATCCGAGCAATATTTGACAAAATCATCCAGCATCTCCGAACGATCGGACACATAAATAAAATCAAGCAGCGCTTTTTGGGTATCGCTCAGCCCCAAATGCGCTGAAAGACGCTGAAGATTGCCAAAATCATCTTTTGGCCTGGCATCTTTGTCTTCTTCTATTTTTGCCTTCAAATATGCTTTCAGATTGTTCCAGTCATCCAGTACAACGGCATTCTTCACTACGCCGATAGAACGCTTATAATAAAAATCATGCTTCTCCTCTTCGGACTTGCTTTTTTGAGGAGATGGGGCTGGTTTGTTTTTCGGGAACGTCTCGCAAAACGAGTCATCATAAGAAAACAGCATCTCGGCCGCGTGGCAAATATCTCTTGCTGTCTTGCTCTTGATCTGCGTTCGTTCGACCAGATTTAAAATATATTGGTGAGTCTGGGATCGAACAAAGCCATCGCCCCCCTCCAGCACGTCTTCCATCATACGCACCGCATTGCCCTGCTTCTTCTTTGTCGATGAGAATTTTGCTCGAGACATACGCTTTATACTCCCATTTATATATTCTTAATTAATCAAGCCAATCGAACTTGACATAAAATTCGCCCTTAAGGCAAGAAATTATGAAAATTTTTTAGGATCGTACCAACCCGGCCAGTTCCTGTACCAGTGATTTAACCCCGCGCACCCGCTGTTCGACATTTATCCACTGGCGAATAGCAACGATTTTCTGATCCGGGCGCAATTTGATCGCGCCGCCTTTTTCAGCAATCCAGCCCATCAATGCCGTAACATCAGGCGGATTATTTTTATGAAACCCGATCACCGCGCCTTTTGGCCCGGCCTCGACCGACCCGATGCCTGCCTTGCGGCAAAATTGCCGGATTGTGACAATATCGAGCAAATTAACGACCTCTTCCGGCAAATCCCCGAAACGGTCGATCAACTCCGCCGCAAAAGAATCGACATCATCTCCCTGCTCCAGCTCTGAGAGGCGGCGATATAAGCTCATCCTTAAACTTAAATCCTCAACATAGTGATCTGGAATTAAAACAGATGTTCCAACATTAATTTGTGGCGACCATGTCCCGGAATCGGGCGCACTGTCATAATCCAGCCCCTCACGCGCCAGCGCGACAGCCTCTTCCAGCATTTGCTGGTAAAGCTCAACACCAACCTCCCTGATATGGCCGGATTGCTCCTCGCCCAGCAAATTTCCTGCCCCGCGAATATCCATATCATGGCTGGCCAACTGAAACCCTGCCCCCAAAGAATCAAGTGTTTCAATCACCTCCAGCCTTTTTTGCCCCTGCTGGGTCAGGATTTTTCCGGGACTATATGTCAGATAAGCATAAGCCCGCACTTTTGATCGGCCGATCCGCCCCCGGATCTGATATAGCTGCGACAGGCCGAACATGTCGGCACGATGGATAATCATCGTGTTGGCACTGGGGATATCCAGCCCGCTTTCAATAATATTGGTCGCCACCAGCACCTGATATTGCCCGTCATAAAAAGCACTCATCCGGTCTTCCAGTTCCTGCGGCGGCATCTGGCCGTGAGCGGTAATGAATTTGATCTCCGGCACAAGCTCGCGCAAGCGCTCCTCGATCATTTCCAGATCGCTGATCCGCGGCACGACATAAAAGCTCTGGCCCCCGCGATAATGCTCCCGCAGCAACGCCTCGCGTATCACCACCGGGTCATACGGCAAGACAAAAGTCCGAATGGCCAGCCGGTCAACCGGCGGCGTCGCGATCAGGCTCAAATCACGGACACCGGTCAATGCCATCTGTAAGGTTCTGGGGATCGGTGTCGCGGTCAGGGTCAAGACATGCACGCTGGATTTCAGCTCCTTTAAGCGCTCTTTCTGCTTAACGCCAAAACGCTGTTCCTCATCGACAATCAAAAGCCCCAGATGCGCAAATCTGATATTTTTGGCAAACAGGGCATGAGTCCCGATCACAATATTGACCGATCCGTCCGCCAGCCCTTCCCGGACTTTCGCAGCCTCGCGCGCCGGTACCAGACGCGATAATTGCGCAATTCTTATGCCCGTGCCCTTAAAACGCGCTGCGAAATTATTATAATGCTGGCGTGCCAGCAAAGTTGTCGGCACGACCAGCGCCACCTGTGCGCCGCTCATCGCCGCAATATAGGCCGCGCGGATCGCTATTTCAGTCTTGCCGAACCCGACATCACCGCAAACAAGGCGATCCATCGGATGCGCCTGCGCCATATCGTCAGTTACGGCTTCGATCGCGCGCAACTGGTCATCCGTTTCATGATACGGAAACCGGGCGGCAAATTCCTGATACAGAGCGCTGCCAATCTCCATCTTGTCGGCCTTTTGCAATAAACGCCGTGCCGCAAGCTTCAACAGCTTATCGGCGATAATCATCAGGTCTTTTTTCACCCGCGCCTTGCGTGCCTGCCACCCTGCCCCGCCCAGCTTATCAAGCGGCACAGTGCCTTCGTCACTGCCGAAACGCGACAGCACGTCAATATTTTCAACCGGCACAAACAGGCGATCATCCCCGGCATAAACGATCTTGAGGCAATCATGCAGCTTGCCTGCGGCCTCCAGCGTCACCAAGGCATCAAAGCGCCCGACCCCGTGATCGACATGCACCACCAGATCCCCCGGCGCCAAAGACGAGACTTCCTTGAGAAAATTACCGGCTTTTTTGCGCTTTTTCGTTGTCCGGCTCAAACGGTCGCCCAGAATATCCTGTTCGGTCATAACCGCCAGATCGGGCGACACAAAGCCCTGCTCCAGCGCCAAAACCGCTATGCCCGTTTGTCCGGGCTTCAGCTTTTTGACATCATCCATAGCGCCGCATGACGCAAGCGGGGTAATGCCCGCCGATTCCATCAAGGCTTTCAACCGCGCAGCCGACCCGTGGCTATAGGCCGCGATCATGATTTTTCGCGCCGGATCATCGGCGCGCAGCGCATTAATATGATCCCGCAGCGATGCAAACACATCACCATCCGGCAAGGCGCGGATGGCGGCAAAATCATGCCCCTTGCGCCCCTTGCCGTCTTCACATCCCGCAACCGCCCCATCGGGAATACCAAAAGGCGATAATATGACGACATCCGCATCCGGCGCACCGCACCATTCCTGATAATCGCAATAAAGCTGCGCCGGTGGCAGGGGATGATAAAGCGTTGCAGTCGACTCTTTTTTGGCTTTAGCCTGTGACTCCTGCATGGTGCGGCGCGCCTGATAAAAATCTTCGACCTGCGCGATGCGCTCACGCACAGCCTGCGTCCCGTGCGGATCAACCGTATAGCACGCGCCGGGTATATAATCCGCCAGCGTTTCCATCTTATCGAAAAACAGGGGTAGCCAATGATCCATCCCGCTATAGCGCCGTCCGGTGCTGACTGCTTCGTAAAGCGGATCGTCACCACGCACAACCCCGAACAAGTCCCGATAGGCCGTGCGGAACCGGGCAATGGAATCGTCATCCAGCAAAAACTCGGTCGCCGGATGCAATGTCAAACCGTCGCGCTGGCCGGTCGTCATCTGGGTGACCGGATCAAATGACCGGACGCTCTCAATCTCGTCCCCGAATAAATCAATCCGTACCGGCTCATCACAACCGGGCGGGAATAAATCGACAATCCCGCCGCGAATGGCATATTCGCCCGGCTCGCGCACCGTTTCCGTACGGACATAGCCATTATGCTGCATGAAGGATTGCAACTGCCCGCTCTCCAGCCGCCCGCCTTTGACCGCCTGCAGGACAGCTTTTTCAAGGCTTTCGCGCGGCATCACACGTTGCGAAGCCGCATTCACCGATGTCAGAAAAATCCGCGGATAGCGCTTTGTTTCACTCTGCCACGCCAGCGCACTGGCCAGTGCCGCCACACGCTGGGCAACGATTTCATTATGCGGCGACACACGGTCATAAGGCAGGCAATCCCACGCCGGGAAACAAATAACACGCACATCCGGCGCGAAAAAAGCCAGCATATCCGCCAGCAAAGCCATACGCGCATCATCCAGCGCCACATGAACCAGAACGCGATCCTGCGCCGCCAAAAGCCGCGCGCGATCCGCGAGCATACGCGCATCATGGCCTTCGGGCATGCCGTAAAAAACACGCATATCCGGCAGGAAGTCATCATCACCACTATGTTTTTTATCCGCGACACCCATCAAAGCACCATCACCGCCATTCATGTCAGGACAGAGACTTATTCATGTCGCAATATTGATGATGCAACAGCTTATCCAGCACATCATCCATAAAATTGGCGGGCGGGGTTTCCCTGCCGCTGATCCAGTTATAAAGATCGGGATCGGGATGATCCAATATCCGCTCATAAGCGGTCAGTGCCGCCGCATCCATCGCGGGCACGTAACGATCGGCAAACGACCCCATAATCAGGTCCATTTCCCGCGTGCCGCGATGCCATGAACGAAAAATCAGGCGTTTGCGTTTGACCGCCAGATCATCTAAACTTTGCGCGTTATCCGTCATAATAAAAGGAGTCATAGCGCGGTGAAGAGGTTTTTGAAAGAAAACTTTGTCGTTATTTTGGGAATTTCCCTGCCTGTGATCCTGATCGCGGCTTTTATGGTCGCACAATCTTTTGAAAAAGTGCTGTACGACCCGCCGCGTTATGCCGTGATTTTCAAAGGCGGCGGCGATAACCTGTTTCAGGCGACCGTTGAAAATAACCGGTTGCAATTACGCTTTAACACGGCGGCAAGCACCAATGACCGACAGCTTCAATACGCCCGCACCAACCCGCTGGTGCTGCACTTATTTTCTCCGCAAACCGGCAAGCTGGAAACATTCCGTATTGATGCACCGGAAGGTGCCGCGACCGATCAGCCGGTCACGCTGGACGTCCCCGCACAGCTTGCAGCCCTGACGCTCGACCATAAAATGACCGCGCCGGACGGGTTTCATCTCACCGGCCACCGCAGTGACAGCGGCGGCCTGTTTACCGAGATATTCACCAGCACGCGCCGCAATTTCGGTACAGCATACCGTAAAGACAACTACACTTACCGCATCCCCCACTATACGGGATATTTTCATGAAAGCCGATTTGTAGGATGGGTCATTGAAGAATGAGCGATACAAATAAAAAAGACCTTATTTTGGCTGATATTGCCGCACTGGCCAAAGAACACGGCATCACCGCGCAGGATATCCGGAAAGTCCTGCGTGAGACTCAGCCTGACGCAGCCAGACCCGCCACGCTTAAAACCGTGATGAGTTATTTCGGCGGCATTTTCATTTTTGTCGGGCTATGTACGCTGACGAGCATGATCTGGGACGATCTGGGCAGCGCCGCGCGCGTCATTATCAGCCTTGGCAGCGGCCTTGCCGCACTTATCATGGCGCTGGCCTGCCTGCGGGACGACAAATTTGATAAAGCCACAACGCCTTTATTGCTGATTGCCGCTGCCCTGCAACCGACCGGGCTTTTTGTCTTTTTGCATGAATATGCGGATGGTGACAATGCAGCGCTGGCTGCGATGCTCGTATTCGGGCTGATGGCTTTACAAAGCGGGGCTTTATTTTACCGTTTTCGCCGGACAGCACTGCTGTTTTTAACATTTGCCTTCGGGATTCTCTCTTCTGCCGCTGCCATGACCTGGCTGGCAGTTCCCAATGACCTTGCCGCGCTTGTTCTGGGGCTGTCGGGGCTGCTGCTGAGCTATGCGGCTTCCCGAACGCCGCATAGCGCCTTTGTGCCTTTTACCTATTTCATCGCGGCCTTTACTTTTGCTTACGGGCTGTTCAGCCTGATTCACGATATCGTGGGGGTGGACTTGCTGCTGATCGCCGCGGCGGCGGGCATGATTTATCTCAGCGTCCGCGCCCAAAGCCGTTCTTTGCTGGTGGCGGCGGTCATCATCATGTTCGGCTATCTGGGATATTTTACCGCCACCTATTTCGCCAACGTCATAAGCTGGCCGGTGGCGCTGATTTTGATGGGTTTCATAATGATCGGGCTATCGCATTATGCCTTCAGGCTTAGCCGAGACATCGGAAAATAACCAAAAACCGCAACCCGGGCGGCCTTTTGCGCTGGATCCGCTATTCCGGCGCGTAACGGCGCTGGACGGGATCGGTCCGCGCAATGCCGGGCTGTTGCAAAAATTATGCGATGGCGACCGGGTTTTCGACCTGTTGTCTCACCTGCCGATTGCGGTTATTGACCGGCGTCATGCGCCCTCTATCAAAGACGCCGCTGACGGCGCGATCGTGACATTGACGCTGACCGTTGAAAAACATTCGCTCGCCGCCCGCCGGAACATGCCTTCCCGTGTCAGGTGCCGGGATGAAACCGGCGCGATTGACCTTGTGTTCTTTCATGCCCGTAAAGACTGGCTGGTGAAAATCCTGCCGCCCGGCGCGACCATCGTCGCCAGCGGCAAGATCGAGTATTTCCAGGGACAACCGCAAATGGTTCATCCTGATGCGATCGGCACAGCCGAAGAATGGCGCGATATCGCACGGGTCGAACCTGTTTACCCGTTAACACAGGGGATCAGTAATAAGCTGGTCTGCAAGGCTGTAACAGCAGCTCTGGGAAATTTGCCGTCCCTGCCTGAATGGCTTGATGAAGCCCATAAAAAGCGCGGCAGATGGCCGTCATGGGATGACGCAATCCGTGCCGTCCATAACCCTGCCGGGGCGGATGCATTGCTACCGGCGCATCCGGCGCGCCAGCGTCTGGCTTATGACGAGTTTCTGGCCGGACAACTCGCCATTGCCATGGTGCGGTATCACCAGCAAAAACGTCAGGGGCGGGCTTATCAGACTGGTGGTGCTATGCGAAAAGCATTGCTGGACTCTCTGCCTTTTGCCCTGACCGGCGCCCAGCAACGATCCATTGCCGAAATTGACATGGATATGCAAGCCCCCATGCGTATGTTGCGCCTTTTACAAGGTGATGTCGGAGCGGGCAAAACAGTCATTGCGGCGCTGGCGATGCTGAATGCGGTTGAAAACGGGGCGCAGGCGACCTTGATGGCGCCGACTGAAATTCTCGCCCGCCAGCATGCCGATAATCTCAAACCCCTGTTTGAAGCCTGCGGCGTTTCATGCGTGGTTTTGACGGGGCGCGATAAAGGCAAAGGGCGCGAAGCGCTAATGACGCAGATTGCCGACGGCACAGCGCAAATCGTCATCGGCACCCATGCCTTGTTTCAGGACACAATCGCCTTTGCCGACCTTGGCATGGCGGTGATCGACGAACAGCACCGTTTTGGCGTTCATCAACGATTAATGCTGGCTGCCAAGGGCAAGGGCGTTGATGTGCTGGTCATGACGGCCACCCCCATCCCGCGTACATTGACCCTGACCGCCTATGGCGATATGGATGTCAGCCGCCTGGATGAAAAGCCCCCCGGTCGCAAGCCCATTGATACACGCCTGATTTCGAACGAACATATCGAACCGATGATTGACGGGCTGCAACGCCAGATCGCTTCCGGCGCGCGCATTTACTGGGTTTGTCCCTTGGTCGAGGAATCCGAATTGATGGATGTCGCCGCCGCAACGGAACGGTATGAAATCCTGCAAGCGCGCTTTGGCGACCGGGTCGGGCTGGTGCATGGGCGGATGAAACCCGAAGACAAAGACCGTGTCATGGCGCAATTTTCCGCCGGAGATATTGATATTCTAGTTGCCACGACCGTGATTGAAGTCGGCGTTGATGTTCCTGCCGCGACGATTATGATTATTGAACATGCCGAGCGTTTCGGCCTGTCGCAACTGCACCAGTTGCGCGGGCGGGTCGGACGCGGCGGCACACAGTCATATTGCTTTTTGGTGTATGGCAAGAACCTGACGGCGACGGCGCGGCAACGGCTGAAGGTCATGCGGGAAACCGAGGACGGATTCAGGATCGCCGAGAAAGATCTGGAGCTGCGCGGAGCGGGTGAAATTTTGGGGACCCGGCAAAGCGGCATGCCCGGATTCAAGCTGGCAACCCTGCCCGCCCATAGTGACTTACTGGCCGCCGCGCGTGATGATGCCCGCCTGATTATTCAAAAAGATCCGCATTTAAACACTTCACGCGGGGCAGCACTGCGGGTGCTGTTATATCTGTTTGAAAGGGATCAGGCGATTAAATTTCTGCAATCGGGGTGAACAAAATTCGGCTTTTGTTTTTCATATTTACTTGAATTTTGTGCCTGACTTTGCTACAATCCTGTTTTAAATAACGATTGAATAATATTTTAAAGGTGTGTCGCACATGGCTGGTTTTGAAGCTTTACAGGATCCTGTTACTGACCCCGCGCTGGACTCTGACGAACCCACGTTGGAACAAACAAACACAACTCGGGACGCAGCTGCGTCCGGCGATGACGCGTCTCTGGAAGCCGAAGCGGCGCAAGCCCAAAGATTGCAGGATTTACTGGCTTTGATCTATGGACAGAGCGTTGAGGATTGCCTTTGCCCGATCACCGGACGCAAGAAAAATGACGCGGCGTGGCTGGATTTATTCGCTTATCAGGCATGTCCTGACGAAAGCGGGAACGGCATTGCGGAGCTTGTCCTGTCTCTTCCCTGTGGCAATGTGTGTCTGGATGATATTCACGTTTCCGGCAAGTCTGTTGAAGGCACGCTCAATCTTGATGCAAACTCCGAAGAATCACGGCAAGCAGCCTATGACAAGGTGTTTGCCATGGCTCTGCTCGTCAAAAGCTGTAAAGTGATGCGCGAACAAGGCGTGGTCGTAAACGCAAAAGATAAATATGAGGCAACCATTTTGGTTCTGGCAGCCGAAATTGCCGGCCTGAAGGTAGCCGGCGCACCCGACATCGACCCTGAATTCAAAGCCGCGATCGCCGCAGAGATGAGCGCGGAATGGACGGCATTTCTGGAAAAATCCGGTATAGAAACAGCCCCGGCGATAACAACAGGATTCGAGGCAGCCGAAGACGCCGCCGAAGATGATTCGCCCGCGCAGGAGCAGGAAGCGCAAGAGCAAGCGCTGATCGATATTGTCGAAGATAGTGAGCATATCAGCGACACATTCAATCTTGAAAGCCTGCCCGAAAACATCGCACAGCGTCTTGATGCACTTGATATCTCTCAGGATGATTACAAAGAGCTGCGCCGTTTTGTCATTGAGAACGGAACAGCGAAGCGCCAGACTTTGCTCGATTCATTTGAAGATGTCAGCAAGCACAACATCGGGGAAATGCTGAAAACGCTCGATAAGGAAGGCATTACAGAGAACGTGCCCGGCAAGGGGCGTAAGGTTCTGGTGTCTGCCCCCGGCGGCGCGGCTACGCCTTGACAACGGCTTGGTATAAAAGCCCTTAATTTTTCTTTGGGCTTTTTTTCGTCTTTTTCTCTGACACTGCTTTTTTGGGCACTGTTTTCTTGGCCAGCGATTTTCCCGCTTTGTCGGCTTTGCTCTCTTTGGCGACCATTTTAGGAGACTCTTTTTTCTCCGGTCTTTTACCTTTTGCGTGAACCAACCCACGATCGGGCGGCACAATAATCCCCGCCGAAACAACAAGCTTTGCGGCCTCTTCGACCGTCAGATCCATAAAATACAGCTCCTTGGACGGCACAAACAGCAAAAAACCCGATGTCGGGTTCGGGGTTGTCGGCACGAAAACAGCCATTGTTTCTTCATCGGTCACGCGCTGGATGACGCCTTCGGTACGGCTGCTGACGAACCCCAGCGCCCACGTTCCCTTGCGCGGATATTCCAGCATAACAACCTCGCGGAAAGCCTTGGACTGGCTGGTCATGATCGTTTCAAAAACCTGTTTGATCGCCTTGTAAAGCGTGTTTACGACAGGCATCTGGTGCAACACATACTCGGAAACCTGATATAAAAGCTTGCCCAGAAAATTACGGGCAAACCACCCGACCAGCACAAAAAAGAAAATAACGATAATCAGCGAGATCACCGCCTTGATCAACTCGATCCCCGGCACGGACAAGGGTAGATAAGTAAACGGGTTATAGGATTCCGGGATAATCGCCGACACGCGCTTGTCGATAAAGCTCAGAAACAGCCATGTCAGATAAACCGTGATCCCGATTGGTGCCGTCACCAAAATCCCGGCCAAAAAATAAGCGCGCAGACGGCTGGGGAGGCTGGCCTGATAGCTCTCTTCCTCGTTAAACAGACTGGCTTTGACTGAGTCCGGCTTGTCTTCTTGCTGCTGTATGCTCATTTTTCAAACACCCTTAACATATCCGCGCCTATCATACGTCAAGCGCCGCACAACGACCAGAGCCTTTTGCAAAAAGACGATAACGGAGAGAAAATCCTAGGACACAGGCACCGGCGCGGGCTTACAGGAATCGCGCGCAGGCCGGGACTCATAAGTTTCCTGAAGGATACGATCTACTTCCTGGACAATCGCAAAGGCATGCGGGAAATGGGAACGCAAATTGCGCCGCGAGTGACCGTGTAACTCCGCCCATAATTCAGCAAAAACTTCACCCTGAAAAGACTCAAGACGGTCATGGCCACCACCGACCTCCCTGCCTTTATAATGTGCCGGCAGATAATGAGACAACCTGTCGATCAGCCATTTCGGGCGCTGAGCCTCCATAAATGCCGCCATATCGCGTTCAATCGCATCCACAAAAGCCTCGCTGCCTGAGAAACGCCTGTTCGGGCTAAAAGAACTTAACGGACGCCCTATACGGCCAAGTTTGCGATCCATAAAATGGCCTATTTCATGATAAAACGTATGTTCCTGCGAACCGAAAAGCAGACGATGATGCAGAGTTTCCGTTCCATCACCCTGCTGTCGGACATCCATCACCCCGAACGTAATATAGGCGCGCCGTAAATTTGTCTGATACAATCCGATATACCGTGAATAATACGGGTTATCGGCCTTGTGATCGGTCGTGCCTTTCATATGCGGCAAGGCCTCGATCAGCGATTTTTTGGTAAAAACAAACACGCCGCCACGATTATAAAATATATCATATATATGCGGCGGCATCTCACGGATCATTCGCTCAGCCTGTGCTTTTTGGGCGTCGTTCAAATGTGGAGAAAAAACAGCAAGACCATAACCATCGCCACGAAAATCAAACGTCGTTCGGTTTGGATGGGGCGTCACAACCATAAGTCCTCTCTGCCATGTTGCCTGACCACAAGACAAAGCATATTGCCGGGCAAAAGCACGATGATTGAACGCATTTTTGACATTTTCTGTATTAAATGGCTGTGCTTTGTGAAGCCAGTCATCATTTGAGATTGGCGGGCTAAACCCCAGCATCCCAGCCAAAATGACCGGCACGGCAGCGCGCCGAAAAGAAGACCGCATCCCCATGCAGATATTTCCCTGTTTTTTTATTTTTATCGGCGCTTATAAACGCCTTTGCGTGTCAGGATAAACACTGTACGAAAAAAAGTAAACAGGCCGGGGGAAAACCTGCCCTCCAACAGTCATGCCCGCGGTGAGCCGTCAGGCGAATTTAAACAGCTTGCATCCGGGAAAGTGGCAGCAACGCGTATAGATCCTCGCACGGGGGCGGGGATGACGGGAGCAAAGATGACAGAAAATATGATA
>SKGD01000138.1 GCA_007117665.1 Alphaproteobacteria bacterium | reverse complement strand
TAAAGTGAAAAAATGCGATCGCCAGAATTAAAACGCACGCCAATATGCCGGACACTACCGCTGCAACCTCTCGCCCGGTATCCTGACCGAACGTTTCGGGTTTTTCCATCTTGCGAGCCAGCTTGGCGTGTTCTTCACGCAAATCGCTATATTCCTTCATAGCTTTTCTGAAGTTTATGAAATCATCCTGCCATGTGTCATTATTATCCAAAATGACAATCATCTTGGCGAGATTGCCCTTATCTTTCAGCTTATTAACCTGTTTTTTCAGAACGTCCCTTAATTCACGATCGTGATAATTCTCATAAACGGGCGTCAAAATATCAGCGACCCACCCCGATAAAGCCGGGAAATCCTCCATTTTCGACCTTTTTTGAATCGTTGCCAGAACCTTTATATTCCCCATAATTTTGCGGTGATATTCAGAGGCGTTCAAATCCCCCATATAAGGGTCTATCATACGGCGATCCTTGACAGACAGGAACGCCGCGCTGTGACGATCAATAAACAGGCTGTCAGGACGCTTTTTGTGGGCGGCAATATCATCCAGCGCGCGTAAAAAATCCTCGGGGCTGCGCACATAGTAATCTTTCAGGATATCGCTCAGGCAGTGACATTCCGGAACCATAAAATAAAGGCATCGCTCATACCCGTACCCCATTGTTGCCTGCCGCAGAAAAGCCCGACAACTATCATAACGGGACACGACGGATCCAACGTCGACACGCACATCCGTCTGCGCATTCAGCCAAAACATAACGACAGTGCCATTCAAAACATCCAGATAAGGCTGCAGGTCTTTTTTATTGATAATCGTATGCGCCATCAAGAAAGGGAAGCCGTCCGGATGGAAACGCAAACCGCGAAACCGGACAGGCGCCGCCGGATCCAGAGCGATCGAAAGCTTGGCCAGTAAAAGCTCCTGCCCGCGCCCCTGATCATAACTATGCTCGGTCGCTTCTTCATAGCGTGTTTTGGTCAGCTTATCCTCTAAAGACCGCTTAATCCATTGCTCCAGCGCTTTATTTTCAACCATACGAATAGCCTCTTCAGGGGCATCGCTCATATGCATGGCGAGGACTGAAGGGATCAAATGTTTTTCATCGTTAAAAATAATCGGCCGGGACGCTTTGTTTTTTTTCAAACTCTGCTTCGGAGACAAGCGCTGCCCGTCCATCCATGCCATAATATCATCGCTCTTCCAGCGCTGCGCCGGGTCGTCATATAACAGACCCCGCAAAAGTTCCAGCAAAGCGCCCGTATAACGTTCGCTACCGGTCAGGGTCGCGTAACTGCCTTTTTCAATTTTTTCAATCAGGATCTCTTCGTCACTCATCCCGGCCAGATGATCCTTCGAGCGCAAAACCATCGCTAAAGATACGCCAAACGCATACATATCTTCCAATTCCGTGCCGCGCCCCCGCCCCAGAGGATCCGTCATCGCGCGTTCGACCGGCTCAAATAGTGCCGGCTGCAAAAAACCGGGGGGAGAGGATAAGCACTCACCCAGCACAACCCGCGTCGTGTTTTCTTTACTGCCGCCATCGAATATATTGAACGGATTGATACAGCCATGCGGCAAACCGGCATCCCGCAAATCCATCAAGGCCGATACCATCGGCTTGATAAAAACCTCGATCACTTTATCAGGCTTCCACCCCAAAGATGCCTGACCGGGAGCCATTAACGGACGGCCAATATTATTCTCATAGACAAAGACATAACGTTCTCCGCCGCCATCCAAAGGCCATTTGACGACACCCGATGCAAAAAGCCTGACAAAATAAGGGCTGTTAATCCCGGCACATTTTCCGGACATGGTCGTGCGCGGGATCATATCTTTCTCACAGATCAATGCAAAATAAGGATCCTGTGGCTGGCCGGATTTTTGTGCGGCATACGCCTTGACCGTTCCACGATCCAGATGCGGCAAGCGCCGGTCGGGAAAAATCTCGACCTCGCCATTTAAAACGGCAGCCGCCACCCCGGAGGGAACAGGCGCCGATGCCGTGCCGGCGGATCGCTCCTCTTTTTCCGAAGCTGCTGCTTGTTCCGAAGGTGCGACCGGCGCGCTTTCTTCCACAGCATTATCTTTCATTTCCGTAGACATCGGACAAGTCGCCTTTGACAGTTATTCTTGCAGATAAGGCGCACAGACAATGGCGCGCCTTGTTTGGAACATCCAGCTTACTATGATTTCAGGCTTACTGAAAGCCGTGAGTTCTCTCTCCCGGCGATCAAAACGCGCTGCCATCATAATTTTTTAAAAACTCTTCAAACATATCGACTTCACTGACAATCTGTTCGATCGTATCACGGTCAGCCATAATCGTTGTTTGTCTCTCCCGCGTGACAATTTCAAACAAGCGCGCCCGTGACGTCGATCGCATCGCATCGCCATAAAGACGGCGCATATTTGACAGCGCCACCCGGTCGCCTGACAAATTCAAGGCAACAGCACGATTGAGAATAAGACCGGCCTGCCTGTCCGTCAGTCTTTCTTGCGGAGAAATATCATCATCAATCATCATGTCATGTAGTGCGTCTGCGGCATCCTCCCATAGCCCTGCCTGCCACGCGATATCGGCGCGCAGGCGATTAACGTCAGGATCAAGCGGGAAAGCATTGAGCAACGTAAGTGCTTCTTCCGTCTTTCCGGTGCGCGACAAGCCGCGCGCCCGCATCATATCAATATCCCGTATTTTCGTATTATCCGCATCATCCTGAGCATGTGTCTCATAAAGATTTTTGGCGATATCAAGATAATCAAGCGCTTCTTCAGCCTGACGATTTAACAAATAAACAGACCCCAAACGAGCCGCAACCCGAGCCTTTTCTTCCCCTTCCAAACGGTAATCAACCTGATGCTTCAAGATCGCCGCCGCCCGCCCCAATAAATCGGCCTCAACAAGCCGTTCGGCCAGACGCTGGGCAAGGTTATTCCCCGCATCGCCGGGCGGGGTCAGCTCTATAAATTCCTGATAAACATGCACAGCATCAAATGGCGTTATGTCCTGATCATGCATCAATACATCCTGAAACTCGGACTGCATGAAATATGTGATCTCGCGCCCGATTTCTGAATCGGGGCTCATCGTTGCCGCGTCACGTAAAATTGCCAGCCCTTTGAGATAATCGCCACTTTCCAGATAAAGCCGCCCCAGCATAAAATTCACCCGCGCTTCAATCTCGTCACCGCGCCACGCGTAACGCAGGCGCTCAAGCCTGTCGATTGCCTGCGTCAAAGTAATACCGCCCTGATCCAGCTCCAGCATTGTCAGCGCCAGATTGCTGCGCACCCGGTACATATCATCCCGCCCGGCGCCCAATGGCCGCCATAAATTGTAAACGGCTTCAATTTCATCACTTTGCCTGTGCGCTTCACCTTTCAGATAATCAATCGCCGCCAACGTCCGGCGATTGAATGTATGGCTGTGACCCTGCAAAACCGACAGAATTCTCTCCGCCTGCACCACATTACCGTCGCGCAGGAAAATCTCGGCAAGCTTGATCCCGATCTGCTCAAGCAAACGCGGCGGATAGCCAAACAAAACAGCAAGATCAGAAGGCATCGTTGCGATGGCTTGCTGCCAGTCTTCCAAAGATGCCAGCGCATAAGCGCGCCAGTAATCAAGCTCGTCATACGGCTCCAGTTCGCTTGCGGACAAATCAAGAAAGGCCGCTTCATACCGTCCGGCCAATGCGGAAGCCGCCCCGCGCAAAGCCTGAAATTCCTGACTGGCCGCAATCTCAGCCATATCATTTTCAGCAAAACTCAAGAAACCGAGTGCTTCCTGACCGCGCCCGTTCGCGATATTCATTTTCGCCAGCGTCAAAAGATTTTGCACCCGTCCCTGCCGATCACGGTTTCCCATGCCGGACATCAAAATACGCTGATTTTCGCTCAATGCCTGTAAACCACCCATCATCCAGCGATCAAAATCAAAAATAGGCGTCATGCCTTGCTGATCATCCTGCGCGGGTGGCGACAGGGAAAGTGGCCCGATCGCCCGATCAATCTCACGCCCTGCAACATCAGAGGCACGCGACAAAGCAAGGCCACCGGGACGCCTGACATGGACTCCCATCTGGTCGGCCACAACTTCCAGATCATCGGCAACCGGGCGAAGAGCGATCCCGGCAGCGCTCTCAAAAACCTCAAGATCGACCATTTTCCGCGCCGCGCCGCCATATTGGTCAGCCTGCCCCACAGTAACGACCTTGATCACATCGCCGGCCTTCGTGTCCGTCAACGTCAATTGCCGCCCGACATGCCCCATATCCCAATGCAATGTGCCGCCGCGCCCCTCATAGGTCGAAGAAAATGTCCTGCTCAACGGTACCGGACGAGTCTCTCTTTCCTGCTGTGTCAAAACAACCCGCCAGACAAGCCCGCCGCCCTCCGTAAATATAAAATGATTGCGGGCTTCTGCCGGCAAGCGCATACGAAAAGCTGTGCCTCCCTGTATTTCCATGCGATCAAAGGCAGGAAATTTTTCGCTTTGCGGCCCTGAAACCCGTGGCGCCACCCGCAGGCCGGGTCTGTCCGCCACCAGCCATAAATCATCCCCGCGCCGGAAAACGGCAAGCCCCAGCGTTTCCGTCGTTGAAAGCGTTATCACATGCGCCTCCAGCGCATCCATATAATGCTGCAAAGGTGCCGGAGGCGGCACAGTTTCCGGCGGTTCGACAGTCGGCGCTGGCGCTGAAGCAGGAGACGGCGCGGATGACACACGATCCGGCGTTGATGGCGGCGCCGGTGGCGGGGAGCGCTGTGCCTGCGGTGGTGTGGAAGGCGGCGCAGAAGAAGGCGGCGAAGGCGCGCTGCCGGAACGATAAAGCACATCGACAACCACGCGGCCACCAATCGCGAAATGCCTGAACTCGACCCCGGCCGGGGTTGTGATTGTCATGCGCAAAGGCGCACCGCTGCCGGATATTGCCTCAATGCCGGTAATGCCGCTGCGCTCATGATGCTGCATGTCGCCATAGTCCGGCGTTCCGACTCGTTCAAATGAGACCTGGAGGCGTGTTTCATCAAGCCTCTCAACCGCATAGCTCACCGTGGAAGACCAGTCAAAAACAGCGCGCGTATAATCGGGATGCACGGCCGAACGGACATTGACATGATCCTGCGCCTGCGCCTGCGCCGGTGACTGTGCCTCGAGAACAAGGACACACAGCACCGCAACAACCGCCCCGCAAAAGGCCGTTATATATCTGCTGTACCTTGTTTCGTTACGTTTCATAGATAAAATGATCAAAAGCAAAAGCGCGTGAGGTGGGAAACAAATATCCGCTTTCCCCATTATACGCTAATTTTGGAAATTACCGAAGGCCACATTTTGCCGCCGCCCGTCATGGTTCAGGATCACGACATCCACCCGGCGAGAAAGATCCATACGCCTGTCTTCGTCTGCGATCCCCGACAAATCCCGATAACGTCCGCTTGATGCGCCCCGCAATGTAACATCACGGCTGTAACCGACACTTTCGAGAATTCCCGCCACCGTCGCGGCACGCGCCAGTGATAAATCCCAGTTGGAACGAAACGCCCCGTCGTCACCACGAAACGGACGCGGATCGGCATGACCGACAACCTCAACCTTGTTTCGCACGCGGGTCAAGACACCGCCCAGCGCATAAAGCGCCCGTGCGCCTTCTTCCCTGATCCCCGCTTCGCCAACCTCGAACAGCACATCCTGCGGCAAGGATATAACAAGGCGATCATTCATGGATATCAGCGAAGCCTGTTGCAAAAAACGACTCTCCTGCACAATTCTTTCCATTAGCATGTGCAAATAAGGAATGCTCAGCGCCTGATCAAAATTAATCCGGTCAATATTAATCTCATCAACCGTGCCGCGATCCTGCGCCGCACCGTGGAAACGCTTAAATTCGCTATGAAGGGCTGCCGTCATCTCCGACCAGTCCTGCTTGGCCGGTTCGGTCATCGAGAATAACAACACAAAAAATGTCAGCATCAACGCCATCACATCCGTAAAGGAAACCAGCCATATGCTGGAGCTTGCCTCCGGCTGCCTGATATCACCGGCACGGCGCGCATAACGTCGGCCTGTTAACGGCGTATCGATCGGCGTATGAGATCCCTCTTTCTTTATGTTTTGTCCTGAACGAGTGCTCATCTGCGACTTTCCCTTTCATCAACCGGGCTGTAAGGCACATGCCGCCGGAACAACAAATCCATCATGTCGCTTTCCCCGTCCATTAAACCTGCCGACATCAGATTTTCCTGCAACCCGGCCTCTTCGAGCCTGTCGGAAAGATCTGTAATACGGCCAATATGCCCCGCCAACCGTTGCGGATTTTGGTTGCGCAAATGAGACGGATTCCCCCGAATATTCAAAATCATATCCATACGATAGACAGGGCGATCCTGATCGGCGTCGCCCTGCATCAGCGCGACCAAAGTCGGCGCAAAAAAGCCCGGCAGGAAAGCAGCCTGCTCGCCTTCCATTTCCAGTGCATTTCCCTGTAATGTTGCCAGAACGGCGCTTTCAAATACGCGATAAGGCACCCGCACATACATTTCACCGTTCCGTTCGTCAATATGCACCTGATAAGACGGCATTTGCGCCGAAAACAACGCATCAATCCGCTCGAAGACCGAGCCGTGATGAATGGATTTCTCAGGCGTTTCAAGGTCTGAAGGGCTATCGCGCAAATCCGTTTGATCCACGCGCGTTGCAAAAGCCTCGCTCAGGCTTCGCATCACCGGATCAACGCGCGTTTCCTCCAATGTCGAGATCGCATTCAAAATGATAAAAAACGCCAACAACATGATAAACAGGGATAATGCCAGAATCTGCCCCCCCACCGACCTGGCTGTGCCTGTGCTGACTTTGCGGCGACGATGTTTCATTAAACCCTGGGTCATTGGAGTTTTGCGGGGGTGATTATTGCGGAATAGTCGGAAGCTGTTTTTGCTGCGCCAGCAAAATTGTTACGGCGCGGGCGCGGTCGGGGGTCATTTCAGCCAAAATCGGTGAGGAACGACGCTCCGACATGCGTGACATCACGGCAATCAGCACATCCATATCCAGCGTATTGAAAATACGCGCAGCATCCTTGGCTTTCATGCCTTCGTAAATTCTGACGAGGCTTGTGATCCGTTCATTTTCCTCTTCGGATTGCTGATCCAGCAGGCTTCTGATCTCATTGCGCACGGCTGTCAACTCCCGCAATTTTTGATCCAGCTCGCGCTCTGCCGCCGTTAACAACGCCTCCCGTGTAACAAGCGCGCGCTCTTTTTCTTCAATTTCCTGACGCCGTCTGGAGAGGTCTTCGTATAACTCCTGACGGATCGGCGAATAATAAAATTCAGTCTCGCTGGCGTCGCGCCATGCGGTCGGTTCATCATCGGTATTACCCTCAACCGGATAAGGCAAGGCGTCCGCCGTGTCATCGCCGACCTGCGCCAATGTCAAAGGCGGCGGGGCGGTCTCGACCTCCTGCTGGGCGCGGGCGCTGATACCGGTTTTGACGCCTGTAACAAACTCCCCGGCGCGCACCGTCAACGCCAAAAACGCCACCAGAACCAGCAAAGGCAATATACGCACACGGTGAAACGTCACTATCCGACCCCTCCCGCACCGGTTTTACCGCGCTGGCGCAAGGCTTCATACAAGTCACGCTCGGCGCTAGTCTGGAACTTCCGGCTTTCCTCGTCACCGTCATCATCATAATCACCGGGCAGCAAACCGGCTTCATCCGCCGCACAGTCATAGTCACCTTCAATTTCGGGGTCGCGTATCGCAAAGGCAAACGGTTTGGGTTTGGCGCGGGCTGTTTTTCTGCCGCCTCTTTCCTGCGTTTTCGCGGCCGGAGGGGGCTCCTGCTCTTTCTCTCTGGCAACGGCACGTCCGTTGGTGGTCAGTTTTTCGAGCCTTTCCCCCAGACGATCGGCGGACTGGGTCATAATCTCCAGCTCGCCGGACAAATCCTGCGCTTCACGAATCCGGTCCTGCAGGACTTTGCCGGCTTCATCTGCCGCCGCGCGCAACCCTTGCACGGATTTTTCAGCCTTCTCGATATGACGTCCCATATCCGCCATGATTTTCTCGAAATCCTTGCGGCTGTCGCGAAATGTCTTGAGGTGCAGGGACAAGCGCGCCGCGACAAAAATCGTCCCGGCCAGCAGGACGATGATAAGCGTGTCGAATATGATCTGCACGATGCCGGTATCCATCCCTGCTACTCTTCCTCCTCCGCCGGCGGAATATAGCTTTCAATCCGCACGGCGATATTACCCTGACGCTGGCCGACCGGCCCCTTGAACATCGGAAAATGACCGCAACGCAATTCCAGCTCGTCATCAGTCGTTGTGTTAAACATCACGCGCGTTCCGACCTTCCAGTTCAGCATATCATGCAGCGGAACCGTTTTCTCGCCCAGCACGGCCTGAAGCTGTACATCGGTTTTATAAAGTTCCTGCGTCAGGTGATTTTCCCAGATCGAGTCCCGTCCGAATTTTTCACCCATGAACATCTGGAGCAATAATTCGCGGATCGGCTCCAGCGTCGCATAAGGGATCAACACCTCGACCCGGCCGCCCCGATCACCCATATCCACCCGCAACCGCGCCAGAACACAAGCATTTCCGCCCTGTGTAATGGTCGCAAAGCGCGGGTTTGTTTCCATACGATCCAGAGAAAAACTGACCGGCGCGAGCGGGTCAAACGCCGAAGAAAGATCGCTGAGCGCAACCCCGACCATCCGTTCAACCAGCTTGGTTTCGATCGTTGTATAAGGACGCCCTTCAACGCGAATGGCGGGCGTCCCTTTACGCCCCCCCAACAGCACATCAACAACCGAGTAAATCAGCGCGCTGTCCGTGACCAAAAGCCCGTGATTATCCCATTCTTCGGCTTTAAAAACCGACAGCATCGCCGGCAGGGGAATCGAGTTCATATAATCGCCAAAGCGCACTGTGGAAACCTGATCCAGACTGACCTCGACATTGTCTGACGTCAGGTTACGCAGCGATGTCGACATCAACCGCACCAACCGGTCAAAAACAATATCCAGCATCGGCAGGCGTTCGTAATTAACCATCGCCGAGTTTATCAGCGCCATCACACCGGATGTTTCATCATCCGATACTTCGTCCTCATCGAACCCCAGCAAACTGTCGATTTCTTCCTGATTCAGAATGCGGGCGCTGCCGTCTTCATCTTCTTCGTCAAAGTCAGGAGTTGCATCAGCCGAAACAGCAGCAGCGTCGTCACGGTCGAAATCCTCGGCCATCTGCTTCTCTTCTTCGCTCATTTCTTCAAGCTGGTTGGTATCCGTATCGCTCATGCATCAAGCTCCCGCCTGCTTTTTATCTGTCTCATTGTATCAGTATTTCCTGAAACAGCACATCCTTAACCTCAACCGGATATGCCGCCGTATTGACGCGGGTCAAAAGCTCCATCTGGAGTCTGTATATACCTTGCGACCCGCGCAAGTCGCGCACACGCAATTCCCGCAAATAAGTCTGGAACTGGTCGATCACCCGCGGCATTACCGTTTCCACCGCCGTTACATCTTCCTGGCTCCGTAATTCAAGCTGCACGCTCAGGCGCAAATAACGGGTCTGGCCGTCATCGGCGCTCAGATTGACAATCATATTGGGGATCTCAAGGAAATAGGCTTTTGACGGTTCCGCGCGACGGCGCACTTCCGTGGCGCCTTCCTCAACATCCTCCCCGGCGAAAAAGCCATCCAGCGTGCCAGTGAAATAAAGCCCGCCACCGACCCCCGCAAGAATAAAAAGCGGCAAAACCACAATCAGAATGATTTTTTTCGCGTTAAAGCCACCGCCTTCGGCGTCACCTTCTGCGCCATCATCGCCATCGCGATTTTTTACCTCATCCTGCAGGTCATCGTCAGACATCGGTTTTTCTCCTGAAAACAGTAAAAGCGTAGCACAGATAAAACGCCAAGCGGTTAATTTTAGTTATAATATTAGCAAAATGCTTGCCGTTTTTAAATCCCGTGTCCGGCAACCAGCAATCCATACACAGGGAATTTTTTTCCGCCACAGGGAAATTTTGGTAAAAAGCCGCGCCTTCCTGCCCTGTCACAGCCCCCAAAAACAACCACAAGCAACTGAAACAAAACAAAAATAAAAACTGGCACGCCACATGCAACGAAGGGGGCAGGTCACTGTTCGCAAGAACATAAAACACAATAAAACGGGTTAAAGAACAATGGAAAATCCGATTTACATAGGTTTATCACGGCAGGTTGCTCTGCGATCCCACATGGATCTGATCGCCAATAACGTGGCAAATATGTCAACGCCGGGCTATCGCGGCCAGAACATGGTCTTCAAGGAATATGTTGTCCAACCCGAAGGCCGTCATGAATCGCTGCGCCGTCACGATCCTGTTTCGATGGTTCTCGATTACGGCAATTATAAAAACACCGAATCCGGCCCCCTGAAACAAACCGGCAATCCGCTGGATATGGCGTTGCAAGGGCCGGGCTATTTCGGGGTGCGGATCGAAAATGAAGAAACCGGCTATACGCGCGCCGGTAATTTTCAGGTCAATGTCAATGGCGAGTTGGTCACATCGCGCGGCAATTACGTTCTGGATGAAGGCGGCGGCATTATTACCGTTCCCGCCGGCGCCACAGATATCCGGGTCACATCAGATGGCTTTGTCGCCACCGAGGAAGGCCGGATTGGCCGCCTGATGGTGCGTGAATTCGATAATCTTCAGGATCTTCAGGCACGCGGCGACGGCATCTATATCACCGAAGAAGAAGGTATTGAGGCTGAAAACACCAACGTTGTACAGGGCATGGTCGAAGGATCAAACGTCAAGCCCGTTCTGGAAATGACGCGCATGATCGAAGTATCACGCGCCTATGAACAGACCCAGCGCATGCTGGAAAGCGAAAATAACCGTCTGCGGACGATGATCCAGCGCCTGTCGCGCGGGTCGAACTAACCGAAACTGAATAAGACCGACAAAGGAGAAAAACAATGCGTTCATTAGATATCGGTGCAACAGGGATGCTCGCCCAGCAGATGAATGTCGATGTCATATCGAATAATATCGCCAACATGACAACGACCGGCTTCAAACGCCAGCGCGTTGATTTCAAGGATCTGATCTATCAGAACATCAACAAGCCCGGCGCTCAGTCCTCGGACATCAGCACCATCCTGCCTTCGGGGCTTCAGCTTGGCCTTGGGGTGAAGATCGGCTCGGTTTACAAAATCCACGAGCAAGGAGCGCTGCAACTGACCGAAAACCCGCTTGATCTTGCCATCACCGGCCGCGGTCTTTTTCAGGTCGAGCTGCCTAACGGCGAAACGGCTTATACACGTTCCGGCATTTTTCAGGTCAATGACAATGGCGAAATCGTAACCACACAAGGGTTCCGCATTGAGCCAAATATCGTTGTCCCGCAAAATGCGCTTTCGATCGAGATCAACCAAAATGGCGAGGTTTTTGCCGACCTCCCCGGTCAGGTCGCCCTGCAAAATCTGGGGCAGATCACGCTGGCTAATTTCATCAACCCGGCCGGACTGGAATCCATCGGCGATAATCTGTTCCTTGAAACAGAAGCATCCGGCAACCCGCAGGTTAATAACCCGGGGGTCAATAATGCCGGTTTGATCCGTCAGGGCGCGCTGGAAAACTCCAACGTCAACGTGGTTGAGGAAATTACGACCCTGATCACCGCCCAACGCGCCTATGAAATGAATTCCAACATCATCCGCACCAGCGACGACATGATGCAGGTCGTTTCACAGTTACGATAAATGATAAAACCCGGCTTACAGGCTCAGGAGGATAAAATGAGAAATATATATCAGGCATTTGATCTTGCTTTCAGGATTGCGGTTCTGGTTTTTGCCCTTACAATCGGCGCTTCCTTTATCCTGTTCGGTGCGACCCACGCCCGCGCCGCCAGCCTGAAGCCGCACATTACCCTGACGCACAATGTCCTGACGGTGGGTGACCTGTTCGCCGGTATCCCCGAAGAGATGGCAACACGGGTTCTTGGCCCCGCGCCGCAACCGGGTCAGGAAATGGTTTTAAACGCCCGCACGCTGATGCGCGTGGCCATTGCGATGGATCTGCCGTGGCGTCCGGCCAGCAGCGCCGAACAGGCCGTTATCCGCCGTTCCGCCACCACCGTCAGCGCCAATATGGTACGTAATAAAATCCTGCCTGCTTTGTATGATCAAGGGCTGGATGGCCGCTTTGATCTGTCCTTTCAGGGTGGCGAAGCTCCGGAGATCGTCCTGCCGGGCGACCAGCCGGCAACCATCGAGATTATAACGCTGGATTACAGCCCGCATAATGGCAGCTTCACCGCAAAAATCGCCGCCCCGTCCCGCAGCAACCCGCTTTACGAAGCAACATTGCGCGGCACGGTTGAGCATCTGGTATCGGTTCCCGTCCTGCGCGGTAATGTCCAGCGCGGCGATATTATCAGCTCCCGCGATCTGGACTGGACGGAAATGAAAGTCAGCCAGCTTCAGGACGGTTTTGTAACCCGCGCCGAAGATCTGGTCGGGATGACGCCGCGCCGCATGGCGGTTGCCGGTCGTCCCTTGCGCGATCAGGATCTGGAGCGTCCGCGTCTGGTTTCACGCGGCGACACCGTCACGATTTTATATAATGACGGGCCTTTGAACCTGACCGCCAAAGGCCGTGTGATGCAGCACGGCTCCAAAGGCGACATGGTGCGGGTGGTCAATCTGGCCAGCAACCGGTCGATTGATGCCTTCGTGCGTGATCAAAGCATCGTCACGGTCACGCCTTAAGACGCTTAAAATAAAAAACCTTAAAAAAGGAGATGGGTAAAATGACACACACAGCAACAATCAAACACACATTATGGGCGCTTGCCCTTGTGATCGGGCTGGCCGGCTTAACCGGATGCGGTGCGGGAGAGCGCCTCGCCAATGTCGGCAAACCGCCGGAAATGACCCCGGTCGAAAACCCCCAGACCCGTGCCGATTACCGCCCCGTCAGCATGCCGATGCCCGCGCCGGAAAGCACCGCCAGAGAGCCAAACTCCCTGTGGGCATCCAACCGCCGCAACTTTTTCAAAGATCAGCGCGCCGGTTCTGTCGGTGATATCCTGACTGTCCTGATCGACATCAAGGATGAAGCCGGTATGGAAAACCGTACAAACCGCTCCCGCAGCGGCAATGAAAATGCCGGTCTTCCGGGCTTTCTCGGCTATGAAGCAAGCCTTGACCGCATCCTGCCCGAAGCGGTCAACCCCGGCAGCCTGACCGAGTTCGGCTCGACCTCGACCAATGCCGGTTCCGGCATTACCGAGCGCGAAGAAGATATCCAGATCCGCATGGCGGCTGTGGTGACGCAGATCCTGCCCAACGGCAATATGGTTATCACCGGATCACAGGAAGTGCGCGTCAATTTTGAAAAGCGTGTTCTGCAAATCGCCGGGGTAATCCGCCCCGAAGACGTGTCGATCAACAATACGATCAAGCACGACCAGATCGCCGAAGCCCGTATCATTTATGGCGGCGAAGGTCACCTGACCGATGTCCAGCAGCCACGATACGGCCAGCAGATTTACGATATCCTGTTCCCCTTCTAGGATCATCGCATATCCGGGATAAATTTACCCACCCTGACCAACCACCTCCGCCCCCGTAAGAGAAACTTGCGGGGGCTTTTTTATGGCGGCGCGGAAGGATGATTAACTCCGCTCCCCCAAAAAAACTGTCATGCCCGTTCCCCCCATCTGTCATGCCCGCCTTGAGCGGGCATCCAGAAAAATGGCAGCAACAAGT
>SKGD01000035.1 GCA_007117665.1 Alphaproteobacteria bacterium | reverse complement strand
TCTCAAGCGATGGCGCGGCATTGCTACACGATATGCAAAAAACACCGCTTCATTCCTCGCTGCCGTCCAAATCCGTTGTATCGCTCTTTGGGCAAAAATCTCGTGACTACGCTATCTAGCTCTTCATAAGAGCTGCCGCCCCCGATGACAAATTGCACGGGCTTGCTGACACCGCCACCAAACCCCTGACGCATGACCGGAAACGCCCGCACACCGGGAAGATCACTTAAAGAATGGCGAATCTCATTCATGATAGTCCAGGCATCGCGACGCTGTCCCCAATCATTGAGAACATTAATCACGATCCCGCTATTGAAATTCTCAATATTGCCAAAAGCGCGCGGCGCACGCACCAGCATCCGCGATATTTCCTCATTTTCAACGTAAGGCATCAAACGGCGTTCAATCTCATCCATATAATCAAGCATATAAGAATAAGAAGCGCCTTCCGGCCCGTTCACCAATATAAAGAAAGCGCCGCGATCTTCCTGTGGCGCATATTCGGCAGGGATTTTATTCAGCATAAAAAAGCTGCCGCCCATAATGGTAACAAAAACCGCCGCAACGATTGCCGGACGGCGAATTAAAAAACCCAGACTACGGCGATATCCGTAACGCAGCTTTTTAAAACCGGCCTCAACAGCAGACAGCATCGTCCCTTTTTTCTCCTGCCCTTTCAGGATTTTTGAGGCCAGCATCGGTGACAGGCTCAGCGCAACCAGACTTGAAAAACCCACAGCTGCAGCCATCGTCATGGCAAACTCAGCAAACAGACGCCCCAGATCACCTTCCAAAAACGTAATCGGGACAAACACCGAGATCAGGACGATCGTTGTTGCCACAATCGCAAACCCGACCTGTTTCGCGCCGTTATATGCCGCGACCAAAGGCGTTTCACCATTTTCTTCGATCCGGCGATAAATATTTTCCAACATGACAATTGAATCATCAACCACCAGCCCGATCGCCAGAACCAACGCCAGCAACGTAAGAAGATTGATTGAAAAGCCAAACGCGTAAAGGGCAATAAAAGTCGCCATTAATGAGATCGGCACGGTAATTGCCGGGATCATCATCGCCCTGATATTCCCCAGAAAAATAAAGATTGCCAAGATCACAAGCCCGATCGCAATAAACAGGGTTTTATAAACTTCCAAAATGGCATTTTCGATGAAAACCGATGAATCGTAGCTCTGACGAATTTCCATGCCTGCCGGCAGGGTTCTATTCAAACGCTCTGCTTCGGCCTTAACGCCACGCGCAACATCAATCGTGTTTGCTGTCGATTGTTTGACAATCCCCAGCCCCACCATGGGCATGCCGTTCCCACGAAATAATATCCGGTCTTCCTCGGTACCGCGCTCAACCCGTGCAATATCGCCAAGCCGGATCAAATAGCCATTATCGTCGCCCTGACGCAAAACAATACGCTGGAAATCGTCCGCTTCACGGAATGCGCGTTGAACCCGGACCGTGAATTGCTTGTCGGTCGACTCAATGCTGCCGGCGGGCAATTCTATATTTTCCGACCGTAAGGCATTTTCAACATCGGGAACCGTCAAGCCCCGCGCCGCCATTTCCGTCCGATCCAGCCAGATACGCATGGCGTAAGTCTGTCCGCCACCGATCTGGACGCGGGCGACACCATTCACCACAGAAAAACGATCCACCAGATAACGCCGTGCATAATCGCTCAGCGCAGGCACGCTCATCCCGTCACCGGCCAGATTCATCCATAAAATAACATCTTCGTTGGCGTCAACTTTCTGAACCTCGGGCGGATCGGCTTCATCCGGCAAAATACGGGCAACACGGGCAACGCGATCCCGGATATCATTCGCCGCCGCATCAATATCAATGTCGATATTAAACTCGACAGTAATGCGTGACCGGCCGTCTTCAGACGAGGATTCAATAAATTTGATTCCTTCAATACCGGCAATGCGCTGTTCGATTACTTCGGTAATACGATTTTCGACAACATTGGCCGCCGCCCCCGGATAATCAGTCGTGATCGACACGACCGGAGAATCAATATCCGGATATTGCCGTAACGGTAACCGGTCGAAAGAAACCAGACCAAATACAATCAGCAACAACGACAAAACTGAAGCAAAAACAGGGCGCTTGACCGATATGTCAGACAAAATCATGGCGGTTTAGTCCTTTGACCCGTTTTCTGCATCCCCGATGACGACCTGACTGCCGTGGCGAACCTTCATCGTTCCGTGCGTGATTACCAGATCCCCGGCAGACAACCCGGCCAGGACTTCTATGTCTCCCTGCCGGCGGCTGCCAACCTCGATTTGACGACGTTGCACAATGTTATCGCCCGCTTCATCCTGGCTGACGACAAAAACAAAATGATCTTCGCCTTCCATCGTTACGGCTATTTCCGGGATAACCAAAGTCTCACGAGGATTCCGGGCGACACTGACCCGCATCAACATACCCGGCCGCAACAAATGATCGTCATTATTCAACAGCGCCCGCACCCTGACCGCACGGGTCACAGGATCAACCCGGCTATCAATGCTCGCTATCTCGCCTTCAAAGACCTGCTCGGGGTAGGCTGCAGCAACCGCCCGCACAGCCAGGCCCGGCACCAGACTATCCAAAAATCGTTCCGGTACGTCAAAATCCATTTTCATGTGTGACAAATCATCCAATGTCGTGATCGGCGTTCCCGGCGTCACCAAAGCGCCAACGCTGATATTACGCAACCCCGTTGCCCCGGAAAAAGGCGCGGTGATCAGACGATCCGCAAGCCGTGATTCAACCGCCCGCAACCGTGCCTGCGCGCTGCGATAATCGCGGCGGCGTTCATCCAGCACAGATTGAGAAGAAATGCCCCGTTCGACCAGCGGCCTGACACGTTCAAGCTGTTGGGCGGCTTCTTCCAGATTCGAGCGTGCTTCTTCCAACAGAGCAGCTTCTTCCAGATTAGCCATTTCCACCAGAACATCACCTTTTTCGACATTCTGGTTATCGGTGAAATGAATGGCGGTAATCACATCGGACACATTCGCCGTAATCATCACAGACTCATTCGCGCGCAATGTTCCCAGAGAATCAACAGGATCAGAAAAGTCACTTTGTTCAACCGGGGCAACAACCACCTTCGTTGCATTCTGGGCAAAGACCGGCGTCGAAAAGAAAAAACAGGCGAGAAGAACAGCAACAACCCTTGAATAATGCAACGCCATCGCCGCTCCCTCTGTGCAAGAAATCACTAAACAAGCCACAGAGATAGGCTATTACAAAAACAAATCAAGCCTTTATGAGGCAAGAATATCCATGACGGCGAGAATTTTGTGCTTTTGCGTCCGGCTATCAATGTCTTTCAGGCGGGCAATGACCTCGAATGCCAGTTGGTCATGGCCTCCTGCTTTACGCGCCGGCATGCCCGCACCGCGCCGCACCCCGTGGAAAAATGTTTCATAAGGCACATTAAACAAACCCTGTAATATATAAAGCTTGGAGGCAGGCAGGCGATTAACGCCGGTTTCATATTTATGAATTTGCTGATAGCTGACCCCCAGAAAACCGGCGAGATCGGCGCGGCTATAGCCGGATAATTTCCGCAACAAACACACATTCGCCGCAATGATGCGGTCTGTGGGGGATATTGACGGTCTTCCGCTCTTTTTTTGCATTATTCTCTTTCCCGTTTATAACCAAAAATATAAAATAATTTCCAATATAGAAATATACAACCAATTTATTTCCTTAAAAGCAATATTTACGGTTGTGGTCTTGCGCCATAATCAATTTGTGGATAGTGACTGGCTGAAATCGCAATTCAGGATTAATCCTGACAAAACCAAGGCAGGGCTTGCAAAAGCACTGGGGCTTGATGC
>SKGD01000112.1 GCA_007117665.1 Alphaproteobacteria bacterium | reverse complement strand
CTAGAGCAAATCGCTTTTAATCGTGATCAGGCGCGAGAAGCGAAATGTACAAACCCGTACATGAGCGACGAAGCAACACAGTCACGATTGAAAGAGAAAAGCTCTAGGATCAGGCGAAGGTGTCACGGCCTTGCGCGATGTCCTGTTCGGCGCGGTGAATAACATCTGTCATAACCTTGCCGTAAAGCTGCCGTGCGGCTTCGGTATACATCGTTTCGCCCAACTGTTCGCGCAAAAAGGCAAGAACCGTTGCCGGACCGGCATTGGTAATGCCGCGCTCTTCCATAATATTCACGGTTTCCCTGATGGTCTGCTCGTAGCTCAGCCCCGCTGATGTCGCAATATCGGCTTCGTGGAGGATCATCGCCATCAAAACAAGGGCGGGGTGATCTTCAAAACGGCGCAATTTGCCCATCATCATCATGGAGACGTCCTCACGCTCATCCTGCCAGAAATAATAGCGGTAAATTTTCTTCATCCTGACGCACGGGCTGTTATCACCGGCAAAAAACGTGATATCGGTGCAAAAGACAATGGTTTCAATATCGCCCAGCGTTTCTTCATCCAGCCCGACTGCTTCCAGATAAGGCCGCGCGAGATCAAAGGAATGCTGTTCCAGCTTGCCCGGCGCATAAACCCCGTCACGCAGGTTATCGCCGCCCGTATGACCAAGATCATGAATGCATGATGCCACCAGCAGGACAAAAATCTGGCTTTCATCCAGAATCCGGTCGGTTCCCTGATGAATCCGGTTATGGGTGGCGATCAGGCGAATAGCGTGAAACAGGACTTTGCGGTAATGCTCGTTCCCGTGATATTGCATATCATTCGGATATTCGGCCAGTGCCGCCGCCAAGAAGGCTGATTGCGCCCCCGCCGGAGACATATCAATCTCGAATTTTTCCAACGCGAAAAACAACAGCGCAGGCAATGAAGGCCCGCCGCCACCCGATTCCCATTGCACGAAAATATCGGTCAGGCGCGCACCGAACGCATCATCATGCTCGCCAAGCATCAGATCTTCGAGCTCACGGACGCGTTCAAAATCACGATCATAGGTTCGAGCGATCTCATCCAGCCTGTCCAGCATCACGTCGATATCCAGAAAAGAATCAGGCGCGACCGGAACGCTGCGTATAATATCGCAAACCTCCGAAAAAAGAGTATTTGTTTCGGTTTTTTCCATTAACACCGCTTCATTTTGCAATTCGGGCACGAAAATATCCTCCCGTTCGAGCGCATCAGACCAATATCTAAAACCATTATTCCCGAATAATCATCAGGATAAAAGCCTAAAATAAGCCTTGAGCGTTTCAAAAGCTTGCATCGACGGCCTGAATTGCATAAATCATTAGGAGGAAAATGCCCGCAAGTCATACGAGGCTTGCCACGATTAATAATCCGAAGGGCACGGATCGCACACAAGGATCGCAAACATGACGCAAAGTAACTGGAGCCCGCAAAGCTGGAGAGAAAAACCCGCAAAGCAATTGCCCGACTATCAGGATCCTCTTGCCCTGAAAAAGACGGAAGAGCAGCTCTCGAAATTGCCGCCGCTGGTTTTTGCCGGTGAAGCGCGCGACCTGAAAAGACATCTTGCCGATGTTGCTCATGGCCGGGCTTTTTTGCTTCAGGGCGGCGATTGCGCGGAGAGCTTTGCCGAATTCGGAGCAGATAAAATCCGCGACACGTTTCGGGTGCTGTTGCAGATGGCTGTTGTCATGACTTTTGCCGGGTCAATGCCGGTCGTCAAGATGGGGCGCATGGCCGGACAATTCGCCAAGCCGCGCTCCAGCGATGATGAAACCATTGACGGCGTGACCCTGCCCAGCTATCGCGGCGATATTATTAACGGGTTTGAATTTACTGAAAAATCCCGGAAGCCCGACCCTGCCCGCATGATCCAGTCTTATTACCAGTCGGCAGCGACGCTTAACCTGCTCCGCGCCTTCGCGCATGGCGGCTATGCCGACCTGACCCGCGTTCATGGCTGGAATCTTGAATTCGTCAAGGACAGCCCTCTCACCGACCGTTACGAAGAGCTTGCCTCGGAAATTGATAAATCACTGTCTTTCATGTCGGCCTGCGGTATCAGTAATAAGAAAACGCCGGAACTGATCCGTAAAACCGAGTTTTACACCTGTCATGAAGCGCTGCTTCTGCCCTATGAAGAATCGCTGACCCGTATCGATAGCACCACCGGCGAATGGTATGATTGTTCCGCGCACTTTCTATGGATTGGTGCACGTACGCACCAGCTTGACGGCGCGCAGATCGAGTTTGTACGCGGCATTAAAAACCCGATCGGCCTGAAATGCTCGCCGGATCTCGACCCGGAAACATTGCTTCGCCTGATTGATACATTAAACCCCGATAATGAGGCCGGACGCCTGACCCTGATTGCCCGCATGGGGCATGATAAGGTCACAGACAAGCTTGCGCCGCTGGTGCGTGCGGTCAAGCGCGAAGGCCGTCATGTTGTCTGGTCTTGCGACCCGATGCACGGCAATACTGAAAAAGCCGGGAATGGTTATAAAACTCGTAAATTCAACAATGTAATGAACGAAATTAAAGGCTTTTTTGAAGTTCATAGCGCCGAAGGCACGCATCCGGGCGGCATCCATCTGGAGTTGACCGGCCAGAATGTCACCGAATGCACGGGCGGCGCGGAAAATATCGGCGATCAGGATTTATCAAGCCGCTATCACACGCATTGCGATCCGCGCCTGAACGCCAATCAGGCGCTGGAACTGGCGTTTCTTGTCGCGGACGAGTTACGAAACGCCTACGCTCATAATCGCCGGGCAGCGCAGACACCCGCCGCCGCAGAATGAGCACAAAATTAGGCCTGCATATACTCAGCGCCCAGATAAACCCCGTCATGGGGGATCTGGGCGCGAATGCAGCCATAATCAAAAACATCGTTCGAGGCTCACCCCCCGCATGTGACCTGATTGTTTTTCCTGAAATGGTGCTCTGCGGATACCCCCCAGAAGACCTTATTCTAAAGCCATCTTTTGTAAATAAAATCAAAGACATTTCAGCCTATCTTGCGAAAGAGCTTAAAGATTTTCCTGCCATCATCCTGCCCGTTCCGTGGCAGATCGAAGGGCGGCTGTACAATGCCGCGCTGCTGATCGAAGGCGGCGAAATCATATCCGTCACATGCAAGCATCACCTGCCTAATTACGGGGTGTTTGACGAACAAAGGCTGTTTACCGCCGGCGCCCTGCCCGCGCCTGTCACCGTCAAAGGCCACAAAATCGGGTTGATGATTTGCGAGGATATGTGGTTTCCCGACATTGCGGCGCATCTGAAGGAACAAGGCGCGGAATTGTTGATCAGCGTCAATGCCAGCCCTTTTACCACGACAAAATATCAGGATCGCCTGACGCACGCGCGGGCGCGATGCGCCGAAACAGGGCTTGCGCTGGTCTATGTCAATTTATGGGGCGGTCAGGATGAACTGGTCTTTGACGGCGTCTCCTTTTCCATGAACGCTGCCGGGGCTGTTTCCTGCCAAAGCCCGGCTTTTGCCGACCATCACCGGATGCTGCAATGGCCCTTGCCGGACGATGCCGCATCGCCGCCGCCATCGCTGCCAGATGAGCATGCTATGATCTATGGCGCGCTTATATGCGGGCTGCGTGATTATGTGCATAAAAACGGCTTTCCGGGCGCTCTGATCGGGTTATCGGGCGGAATCGACAGCGCCCTGTGCGCGGCGATTGCCGTTGACGCGCTGGGGGCAAAAGCCGTCCAGTGCGTGATGATGCCCTCGCGCTTTACATCGCCGGACAGCCTGCACGATGCGGAATCATGCGCCAAGGCGCTGGGCGCGGCTTATGACACAATCCCGATCACCGGCCTTGTCGCGGCCTTTGATGATACGCTTGCGCCGTTTCTGGATAAAGACGCACCGTCCGAAACATTTGAAAACATCCAGTCACGCTGCCGCGGGGCGCTGTTAATGGCGCTCTCCAACGCCGGGGGCAGCATGGTCGTTTCAACCGGCAATAAATCTGAAATGGCGGTCGGCTATGCCACGCTTTACGGCGATATGTGCGGCGGCTTCAACCCGGTGAAGGATATTTATAAAAGCCGCCTTTATGCGCTCGCGCGCTGGCGGAACCAAAATATTCCCGTGGGCGGGCTGTGTGATGCGCGTGACGTTATCCCCGTCAATATCATCGACAAAGCCCCGACTGCAGAGCTGCGGGAAAACCAGACAGATCAGGACAGCCTGCCGCCTTATGACGTGCTGGATGATATTCTGGACGGGCTGATCGAACGGGAGGAATCTCTCGATGACCTTGCAACGCGCGGCTATGATGCAGCGCTGGTGACAAGCATCTGGAAAATGCTGGACCGCGCCGAATATAAACGCCGTCAGGCACCGCCCGGCGTCAAGATCACCGCCCGCGCTTTCGGACGCGACCGCCGTTATCCGATCACCAATCGATTCATAAAAATGATTGAAAAATAAGGCGCAACGCATTATCAAATAAGGCTTACACAGAAAAGAAAGAAACAAGATCTCATGTCTGTCAAAGTCAGATTCGCGCCATCCCCCACCGGATACCTGCATGCCGGAAACGTACGCACAGCATTGATTACATGGCTTTTTGCCCGCAATCAAGACGGGCATTACCTGTTGCGGATTGATGATACGGACACGGAAAGATCAAAAACCGAGTATGAAGAAGATATTGAAAGCAGCCTGATATGGCTGGGCCTGGACTGGGATGAAAAAGCCCGCCAGCGCGACCGGATGGATCGTTATCAGGAACTGATTCAAAAGCTTAAAGATGACGGGCGGCTTTATCCTTGCTATGAAACGCCGGAAGAACTGGCGCTCAAGCGCAAGACTTTACTGGCGCGGGGCTTGCCGCCCATTTACGACCGTGCTGCGCTGGGCATGAGCGATGAGCAACGCGAAAAATATGAAAGTCAGGGGCGCAAGCCGCATTGGCGCTTTAAGCTGGATCATGCGCCCATCCAGTGGGATGATCTCGTCCGCGGCCCGGTACAGTTTCAGGGGCAGGATCTCAGCGACCCTGTCCTGCTGCGTGAAGACGGCTCGCCACTTTATCATTTATGTTCGGTGATTGACGATATGGATTATCACATCACCCATGTCGTTCGCGGCGAAGATCATGTTTCGAATACAGCCGCTCACATCCAGATGTTCGAGGCGCTCGGTGTTGTGCCGCCGCTCTTCGCGCATCTGCCGATGATCTCGGACAAAGATGGCGGCAAGCTGTCGAAACGGCTTGGCTCGATGAGCGCCCGTGATTTTCGTGACACGGAAAAGCTGGAACCCATGGCCATCGTCAGCTTGCTGGCACGGCTGGGCAGCGCCGACCCGATCGCCCCATTCACGTCGCTGGCACCGTTGGTTGAGTCTTTTGATATATCGAAATTTTCCAAAGGCTCGCCGAAATTCGATATGGATGAATTATTGCGGCTGAATGAAAAAATCATCCACCAGACAAGCTTTGACGATGTTACTGTCCGGCTGGCGCAAATGGGCGTGCCGGATCTGGACGAATCATTCTGGAATGCGGTGCGGCCAAACCTGACCAAGCTGGAGGACGTTCTGGAATGGTGGCGCGTTGCCAACGGCCCTGTCGAACCAGTCGTTGAAGACCCATCCTATGCCGAGCAAGCCGCAACCTTGTTGCCGCCCGAGCCATGGGACGACCAGACATGGAAATTATGGACGGACCGGATCAAGGAACAGACCGGGCGTAAGGGTAAGGATCTGTTTATGCCGCTGCGCCTTGCGCTGAGCGGTATGGCGCACGGGCCTGAGCTTGCCACCTTGCTGCCGCTGATCGGGTCGGAAAAAGCCAAAAATCGCCTGATACGCCATAAAAAAGCTGCCTGACTTTGTCATGCCCGCCTTGAGCGGGCATCCGGGAAAGTGGTGGAAATATGATGTGATGGATCCCCGCTGTTTAAGCCCGCCTGACAGCGTGCCGCGGGGATGACAAGAAAACCTCAATAGTCATGCCCGCCTTGCCTGTCCTTCCAAGCCTTGGCGTAGGAGGATGCGGGCATCCGGGAAAAACAGCAGCAATAGCGTGCCCACTGTGTCCTATTGTGAAATATGCAATGTGCTGATTTTGCGGGCAATGTCACGAAACGCCGCATCCAGCTCTTCACCGCTGCCGGTCAGGTAAACATGAGACGGATCAGTCGCGCATTCATGCATGACTTGTGTTGCTTCGGGCATGTCATATATATGAAAGCCGACTGTATAGACAATAACACCGGCCTCTTTCATCGATGCGCACAGATTTTCAGCCTGCAGATAAGAGGAGCCGTTCGGCGCATTACAATTAATATGATAAAGCGGCGACCCGCTGCCCGGCGTAGAATCCTGGCTGATCACCCCGTTGCAATAGGGGCTGTTAAATTCGCCGTCCGTCATCAATACGGCGACTTTTTTGATACGATCATCATCATAAGGCGCCGGCCTGTTTTCCTCCGGCCATAAATACCCCCAGCGCGGCGATAATAAATACCACCCCCATGCAACACCGACATGCGCCGCCGTTGATCCCCCCGCCACAAGCGCGTCGATCTGAGCGTGTAAAAAATCCTTGTCATTCGTCAACGGCACAATCTGGTTCGGGATGCAGGGATTATTCGGGGCAGTATAATTATAGCCCATATATTGCAGGCTGGGCGGGTCGTCCGTATAGGCCAAAGGCCCGACCCGTTCGGACACGCATGTGCTGCCGGGCAAGGTCGTCCAGTTACCGTTCCAGGCATTACGAAAACGGAAACTGGCACATCCCGGGCTTGTGCAGGTCCCGCCCGATACCGGCCCGCGGATCTGGTTGGCATAGCTGCCGACATTAACCCCCATCGAATAAGGCACCATCGCAACCTTTACATAGCTTTCTTCGTGCGGCATATGGGTTTCGGAAATCACAATATCAACCAGCGCCTTGGCAGACTGGCGCAACTCGACAATGCGCTGCCCGGCCATGGATCCGGTAATATCGAGAATCATAGACACTTCCAGCCCTTGAATAATGCGGCGTACCGCCGTCTGGCATTCGATGGCAATCTGGTCGCGCCCGATCACGCGCATGAAATTTGTCCGGTAATGCGCCCGGACGCGGGCGATGACCTCATCATCCGTCACATCGACCTCAAATAATTCGATATCGCCTACAGAGTCTTCGGGATAATTACGGTTGAAGAAATTTGTCGCATAGTCGGTGATGATATGTTGTTCGGCTGACGCGCTAGCACCGGCCAGTGCCGCCGCATCCAGCGCATGGCACAAACGCTGGCGGACATGGTTTGATTCCCCGACATCAATCGCCATACCCGCCGCCGCGAAAATCACCGGCAACATCACGGCAAATGCCACCGCAATCCCGCCACCAATCGCCGCACAATATTTCCCAAGCCAAGATGTCATTCCCGTTTTCCTGTCTTTTTAATGGTCAAGGCGCTGTATAATCGGCGCTTTTCTACCTCTGGTATAGGCGGTTTCGGTGATGCTTATATCATTAAGTATCACCGACGAAAAAGCCGGCACATAACGAAAACCAACCCGTACGATCAATGTGCCGTCTCCCTGCCCGCCAAGCCCGGTCGCATTATGGATCAGATCCGGATCCAAAACCGTATTATGAGTATGGTTCCATAGCTCTTCGGGCAGGCCTTCCTCGTCATAGGTGACATGCAGAACCTCAACCGTGTAACTATCCGCTGCGAAAGGCGCGAAAGCATGCCTTCCGGCCTCGACAGCCTGCGCCAGCCGGTCATCATCCACAAAAGATTCCCGTGCCAAAAGGTCGGCGATAATATGCGATGATTTAATTGTTTTCTGCCCCGCCCACAGCCCGTTTCCAACATCCCACATGCCGAAAATAATGATCAGCAGCACCGGAAAAACCAATATAAATTCATTCGCGACCACCCCGCGGCAATCATCCCGGTATGAAACAATCAGGCGGCTTGTCATGTGTTTCATATCCGACTGTCTCATATCTGGCAGCCCTCCTGCTCGTCCAGATCATATGGCTCGGTACGGAATATGGTTGTCGCCATTAACAATCTTGTATTGTCCTGCGCCCCGAATAAATGCCCGAAAAAGGGTGTGACAAACTGATAACGATATGCCGCACGTACCAGAGCGACACAGCCTGCCGTTACGGCAGATGCATCAAAGACCGGCTCTTCGAGATTGCCGTCTTCGTCAAAAACCGGCGCAATCGGTGTCGTAAAGCTTTCCAGTTTTCGTACCTCATATTGCAAAGCCGCGCAATTGGCGACAATCCCGACATGATTGCACAGTGCCTGCCGGAACGCATCTTCCTGATCATCTAGCGGCGCGGATTGCAGTGAGCCTGTTTTAATACTGCGCGAAGCATCAGTCACCGACGCCTCCAGCAAAAAGGCATTCGAAAAATACAAACCAAGCTCGATAATGCAGACAACCGCCAGCGCAAAAGGTAGCGCCAGCAGGCTGAATTCCATCGCCGCCGATCCGTTATGATTGCGGAATATATCTCTGCCTAACATTCTTTTCCAACCGCAAAATTCCCAGCCTTTCATTATAGCCGGGAATCGCTAACGCGGGGTTTATCTTATTGAAAATTTTAGGGATATTTATGCTTTAATGTCGGATACATAAAACATGCGCTGCGCTGTTGCCTTATCGACCGGACGGCTTGTCACCCCGGCCTGCTCAACCAACCGGACGAAGTCCTGTTTCGAAACATTTTGTTCAATTTCAAACGCCATCAGGGCACGGCCGATTTCTTCACCCGTATAGACATAGTTAAAATAACAGATATTCGCCCGCCCCGATATGCGCTTCAAAAGATCGCGCAGCGCCCCTTTTCGTTCAGGAAAGTGAACATGCAGCAAGAAAGGATCGCGGCACAGGCGCGGATCATAATTGATTGCCCGGTAACGAATATCCGGTGCCTGCGAAATATCTTCATAGGCAATGCCGCTTTTTTTCAGTCGCGCCGTCAGCGCATCAAGCGTCTCCGGTCCGGCCTCAAAGGCGATCACCGGCCATGCCTGTGTGTGGCTGACTTTGCCGTAAGAAAAGGCGCTGACGCTGACATCGGCGAAGTTATCTTCCAACAGCCCCAGCAAGGTTCCTTTTTGCTCGCCGATCTCAAACCGCAAATATTTCTGACGCTGGGCACCAACGCTTGAATGCGCGGAGATCAGGCGTAACTTGCTGAAATCCATATTGGCACCGCAAATCAATGAGATAAGCTTGCGTCCTTTAACCTGTTTTTCATGGCTGGCGGCATATTTCACCAGCCCCGCCAGCCCCAGCGCGCCGGACGGCTCCGGCACGAACCTGTCCAAAGACCATGCCATTTCAATCGCGGCGCAAACTTCTTCGTTTGAGACAGTAATAACCTCATCCAGAACATCCCGGCAGATTTTATAAGTCAGCTTACCCGGCGTTTTGACCGCCGTCCCGTCACAGAACGTGTCAATTTCGGACAAGGTCATAAGACGTCCGGCCTCGATCGAGGCTTTCATGCTTGCCTGATTTTCGCCCTCAACGCCGATCACCTTAATGTTCGGATAGTGAATTTTCAGCCATGTCGCAACGCCGGCGGCCAGCCCGCCACCGCCAATCTGGACAAAGGCATAATCAAAAGGCCCCTGCCCCGACAGGACAATCTCATCGGCAATGGTCGCTTGCCCGGCAATCGTATAAAGGCTGTCAAAGGGATGAATAAAGGCGGCTTTTTCCTTTTTCGCCGCCACCAGAGCCGCTTCGGCTGCATCGTTATAGGCATCCCCGGTCAGGATAATATCAACATGATCACCACCATGTTTCCGCACCATATCCTGTTTCATTTTCGGTGCCGATAACGGCATGTAAATATGCGCTTTCAATCCTTGCCGCCGAGCGGCCAGCGCTACGCCCTGAGCATGGTTCCCGGCTGAAGCCGCAATAATCGGGCGCTTTTTCTCGGCCGCGCTCAAAACCGCCATTGCATTATAGGCGCCGCGCCATTTATAAGCATTGATCGCGGATAAATCTTCCCGCTTGAGAAAAATATCAGCATCAATCGTATCAACACGAAATTTCTGAAACGGCGTTGCGCCGTTGACATGATAGATACGCTCCCGCGCCCGCAGGACTTCTTCAACGATCTCGGCATGAAATTTTCTGCTCATCACCGATGCACTATCGGTTCAAAGGAATGGAAAGTCAAGCAACCCGCGCATGCGTGCCCCTATCGCCGTTCAAAAAACGGTGAGCCGCGACAGATGCCGCATCGCGAGACGTTTTCCCTCCGGCCATGCAATGTTTGCCATTCTGCTCGACAGACGCAAAGAAAAGCGTCATATCCCGGCCGCCGAATGTAATATTGCCTGTGGCAAGTGATGGTGAATCATTGCCCAGATCACGCAGATTCTGGGTGGCTTGCCTGAAATGTAATGGCAGCGCACCCGGATAAAGCGGAGACGGCAAGGAAGTGGTATCTGTCCGGTCATCTTCATCACGAAACATAGAAGGCGCAAAGATAAGGTGGTCAAGACCCTGCCAACGACTTGATTCGAGCATTACCTCCAGCATGGATTCGCTATAGACCGGCGCGCGCCCCTCCAGCGCTGCGACCACTTGCCTTTGCATCATCAAATCATCATAACGGCGGATTGGTGCCGATGCGTCAACACCTGACAGTTCGCGATCCGTTGCCATCAGACAAATAATATCATCCAAAGCCCTTTCACATTCCTGCGTATTACGGTTTCCATTGCCGTCCTTGTTGACTGCCAACGTTTTAAGCGGATGGTAATAAGCAGGCATATCGTGCCGCCGTAAAAAATCCGCATTCACCTCAGCCAGCAGCACTTTCAACGTAGAGATTAAAGACTGGGGGAAACTGTCCACAGGAGGTGTCTGTAAATCACGGGCGGATACTAACGGCGCCACCCGGTTAAAAGCGCGGGTTAATCCCTGCCAGAGAACAGAGGCGCTTTTTTCCCGGCGGCGCTGAAGAAAACGCAGCGCATCGTGTAAGTCATCCCCCGCCGCCACAAACGGCCTGTCCAGATCTTTATAGCTATAGCGGCGTCTATTCCGAAAGGCTGAGCGATATATATCATATGACTCAACCCCGCCTTGGGCATCAACGTCAATCGCATAGGTAATGGCCGGCCGGGTTTTCCCTGCCAAAAGGCTGACGCCCTTTATGACAAAATCTCTTTGAAACAGGCGTCGCTGGTTGTTTTGGGCGTACCGCTCTGCCACTTGATCCATCTGGCTGCCGGACGGCACCATCGCCGCAACATCGGCAATACTGATTTTGACCCGCCAGCCACCACCGACTTTTTGGCGGATATCGAACGCATCGTCCAAAAAAGCGCTGTCCGGTTTATCAACCGTCACGCCGCTTTCCTGAACGCGTCCTTCAAGCGCAAGCTTCAACGCGCCCCTGATCTCCGCATCAGTCATTTTATGTGATGTATACTTCGCCAAAACCATCCCTTTATTTTTATTATTGCCCTCATAGATACTATAAAATCGCTTTTATCGCCAACTTTTCATTCCCCTGCACCCGAAAAAGCGGTACATAGCCATGCATGACCGGAACAGACAAATCATTGAAACCGGCCGATGCGGACGCGCCGGACATTATCCTGATCGAACCGCAAATGGGCGAAAATATCGGTGCCTGTGCGCGGGCAATGCTGAATTGTGGCATGGCCAAGCTTGTCATTGTCAATCCGCGGGACGGGTGGCCGAACGCGGCAGCAGACGCCATGTCGTCCGGCGCGCTGGAACGGATGCCGCCGGTGCGTGTGTGCCAGAGCGCGGCTGAGGCTATCGCGCCCTATCATTACATATACGCCACAACCGCCCGCCCGCGCGATATGGTCAAGCCAGTTCTGACAGCGCGCGGCGCAGCCGCCGATATCCATAAACGCCACACCGCGCACAGTAAAACCGCTATCTTGTTCGGGCCAGAGCGCAGCGGCCTGAGCAACGATGATGTGGCACTTGCCCATGCCGTTATCACCATTCCTCTCAATCCGGGTTTTTCGTCACTAAATCTGGCGCAATGCGTCTTGCTGGTGGCGTATGAATGGTATCAGGCACTTGAGGCGCAGCAGGCGATCCCCGCCGCGCAGCTTCCCACCGGCGACAGCGCCCCCGCCACGCATGGTGAATATCTCGGCCTGATGCGCCGCCTTGAAGACGAGTTGGCGCAAAACGGTTTCTTCAGGTCGCCGGACATGAAGCCCTCCATCCTGCGAAACCTGAAAAATATGATGGCGCGCGCCGAAATGACCGATCAGGAAATCCGCACATTTCACGGCATTATCAGCGCCCTGACCGGCAAGAAAACACCATAAATAAAAAAGGCTCCCTGTGCGGAAGCCTTTTCTTGTTCATTTTATACGTTGCGCCGGTCTTAACGGCTGTAGAATTCGACAATCAGTTGCGGTTCCATCTGGGTCGCGTATGGAATGTCTTCAAGGCGCGGTATCCGCAAGAACGTTGCCTTGCGCGCCTTGGCATCAACCTGAAGATATTCCGGCACATCGCGTGACGGATCTTCTTCGGCCTGCTGTACCAGCGCCAATTGTCTAGAATCTTCGCGCACCTCAATAATATCGCCTTCCTTAACCTGATAGGACGGGATATTGACGGTCTTGCCGTTCACCAGAATATGTTTGTGGTTGACGAACTGACGTGCCGCGAAAATCGTCGGGACGAATTTGGCGCGATAAATAACCGCATCAAGGCGGCGCTCCAAAAGGCCGACCAGATTCTGACCCGTATCGCCGCGCAAACGGTTGGCTTCGGCGAAATAACGACGGAACTGGCGCTCACCGATCGAACCATAATGGCCTTTCAGCTTTTGCTTGGCCATCAACTGCAGACCGTAATCGGACATTTTGCCGCGGCGCTGGCCGTGCTGGCCGGGGCCTGTCTGGCGCTTGTTATAGGGAGATTTCGGACGACCCCACAGGTTACAACCCAAACGGCGGTCGATCTTATATTTGGCGCTCGGGCGCTTCTTCTCACTCATGTGACATTCCTTTTCTTTATCATTCTTGTCCCGATATCCAATTGTATTGGTGAAATAATCCACCAACGGGGGCAACATGCCCCGCTTTTCGGGAATAGCGCGCAATATAAGGATTTCAGAGAAAAAGTCAAATATTTTTCAGAAAAAGATGGTGAGCCTAGCCGGATACGCCACCATAACCTAAAAGGCTTGTAAACTCTGCACTTTGAAAGCGAGCCTAGTTAATATGTTCCACCCTTATGTCTCACCCATATCTCACTTTTTGTCAATAGGGCAAGCTTTGCATTTTAAGAGTCACTGAGTGGCCTAAACTTTATCCGCCCCCATACGCACCAATAAAGTCTACACAGCCCCCAGCGAGCCCCCTGAGTCCAACACGAGCATGTTCAGGCAAGACCCCTCCCCCAGCAAAGCAAATGTGCTTCCTTTCCCCCAAAAGAAGTAGTTGAAGAGTGGCGCTGCCAAGGTTACAGGTGCCAGAACGCGGTGCGTGGCTTCACGCAAATTGGAATGAATGGCGCTATAGACAGACACGTCACAGTATTTTGAAAATCCGCGCCGCAGCAGGCGCGACAAAACCATCATAGCCATCATGGAGAACCATGTATGAGCGCATGACTTTAGTTCATGTAAAACTAGGCTCAGGACTCATTAATTGAGATAAAAAATAACGGTTGCAGCGATACAGATCGCCGAGAAGAAAGTATGGGCACATCGGTCATAGCGCATGGCAATCCTACGCCAGTCCTTGAGTT
>SKGD01000022.1 GCA_007117665.1 Alphaproteobacteria bacterium | reverse complement strand
GCCAGCGCCCGTTCGGCGGCCTGTGAAATATCGCGCTCCAGCTCGGCCAGCTCAGGCGTTGTGAAGCGCACCGCGTTGGCCATGGTCTGGCGGTGGATAAAGGGATTATCCGCCGGATGATCTTCGCCAGCCCTGACCATGAGCGCATCAGCACGCTTTGCTGGCACTTCAATAAAATAGCCCAATACATTGTTATAGGTTATTTTCAGGGATTCGATACTGGTTGTCTTGCGGTATTTTTCCTGTAAGGCCGCAATCAGGCGACGGCTTTCATCCCGCATAATGCGCAAATCATCGAGCTTTTGGCTGTAGCCTTTGGCGATAAAACCGCCATCCCGCGCCAGCATGGGTAAATCGTCCTTAAGCGCGTTTTTTAGCCGGTCAGACAGTGCTTGAACGGCGGGTTGTTGCGCCAGCCCGTCTGCAAAATGCGCGATAACGGGATTGTCCTTGTTTTGCTCCTTCAGCAAAACCCGGATTGTCTCTGCCCGCGTCAGGCCGTTTCTGATCTGTCCCAGATCGCGTGGTCCGCCACGGTCGGCAGAAAGACGGGCAAGGGCGCGCTCTATATCCGGTACGTTTCGTATTTCATCTCTGATTGTGTCCCGAAGGCCGGAATCATCGTGAAAAACCCCGACCTCGTCCAGCCTTTGGCTGATCGACGTCACATTGGTCAAGGGCGCGGCAAGCCGGGCGTGCAGCAATCTCGCGCCTGCTGCCGTCAGGGTGCGGTCGATCGCATGTAACAGCGATCCCTGCCGCGTGCCGCCCAGCGTGTTCAGTATCTCGAGATTGCGCATGGTCGCGGCGTCGATCTCCATGATATCGCCGTTATGGATCTGGCGCGGGCGGCTGATATAAGGGATTTTCCCTTTTTGGGTGCGATCGACATAATCAATCAGGGCACCGGCGGCGGCAATTTCGGCGCGTGAAAACCCGCCAAACGCATCCAGAGTGCCCACCCCGAAAAGTGTTTCGAGTCTTTTTCGTGCATTTTGGCTGTCGAACAAGCTGGCAGGCTGGCTTGTGTAAAGCGCCTCCGGCAAGGTGTTGTTCTGCCGGAAATCCGCTTGTTCATAAAGCCGGTCGGGGATCAGGATTTCGCCGGGGGCAAGCCGTTGCAACGCCCCGGCCACAGCATCATTCTTCAGGGCGCGCACACAAAAATCACCGGTTGATATTTCAAGCCATGCCAGCCCCGACTGGCCGCCAATGTCGCATGTCGCGGCCAGATAATTGCTGCTGCGCGCATCGAGCAGGTTATCCTCGGTCAGCGTCCCTTGCGTCACGATGCGGATGACATCACGATTTACCAGCGCCTTGGATGCCGGCTTTCCTTCCCGTTTGGCGCGCGCTTTGGCCTGGTCAGGCGTTTCGGTCTGTTCGCAGATGGCGACCTTGAATCCGGCGCGGATCAATTTGGCCAGATAAGGCTCATAGGCATGAAACGGGACACCGGCCATCGGGATGTTGTCGCCCTGTGCCTTGCCGCGATGGGTTAAGGTGATGTCCAGCACTGCCGACGCTTTGACAGCATCGTCAAAGAACAGCTCGTAAAAATCGCCCATGCGATAAAATAAAAGGCAATCCGGATGTGCCTCCTTGATCGCGTGATATTGCGCCATCATCGGCGTATGGCCGTCAGCCAGAAAATCCTCGGCGGATTTAAGAGTCATCGCAGTATTTTGTCCCATGATAAAAGTCCTACAACGGACATGGGACGCTTTCAAGGGTATTAGGGGCACAATCTGATTAATTCCGGATTTGTCGTTGCAGCGCAACATCTTTTGAGCTTGCCAAAAATTCCATAAACATGGCACTTTTGGATATAAAAGAATAAAAAATGTAAGCAGGAGAGCGTTTATGACACTGCCCGATTCTCAGGGTAAAGGACGTCAGGCCGAGGCATCCGCACGGCGTTCGGAGGTGATTTACCAGATATATCCGGCCAGCTTTTGCGATTCGAATGGTGACGGGCATGGCGATTTACAGGGGATTATCAGCAAGCTCGATCATCTGGCCTATCTGGGGGTAGATGCGCTGTGGCTGTCGCCGGTTTATCCTTCGCCCGAAGGCCCGGAAGGGGATGGCGGTTATGCGGTGACCAACCGGCGGGATATTGATCCGCGCTATGGCTGTCTTGACGATATGAAGCAGTTAATCGCCCAAGCGCACAAGCGCGGCCTGAAGGTCTATATGGACGATGTTACCCCGCATACGTCCGACGATCATGAGTGGTTTCAGGCCAGCCGCGAACGCCGCGCCCCGTTTGATGATTTTTATGTATGGCATGACGGCGTGGCCGATCATGACGGCAACCGGCAGCCCCCTAATAACTGGCTGTCCGTGTTTGGTGGCGGGGCATGGGAATGGGACGATACGCGCCGGCAATATTATTTTCACCATTTCCTGACAAGCCAGCCGGCGCTGAATCTTAACAGTGAAAAAGTTCAGGATGCCGTGCTTGATGATATGAAATTCTGGCTGGATATGGGCGTTGACGGATTTCGTCTGGATTCTATTTGTTATGCACATTACGACCCGCATTTTCGCGACAATGACGGCGGCGGGGCATGGGATCAGCAATATTTCAGCCGCAGCCATTGCCAGCCGCAGACTGTTGATTTTGTCTCGCGGATCAGACAGTTGACCGATTCGTATAGCCCGCCGCGGACGACATTGGGCGAAGTTATTTGCGGGCGTGATGGCGGTCGAAATCCGATGGAGGTTGCCGCGGATTATGTTGACCCTGAGTCCGGCCTGACGATGTGCTATACAGATGTGTTTCGCGCCATCAGCCATCAGGCTGGCCCGTCTTATATGAAAGACGCGATAAATGGCATTATCCGCCATTTTCCGCACGGCCAGCATTGCAACGCGATCGGGAATCATGACAGTCCGCGAATCGCCTCGCGCGAGATCGACCACATTCCGGAACTGGCGCGCCGGACGGCATTGAAGCAGCTCCTGAAAATTCTGACGGTTCTGCCGGGCAGTTTGTCGATCTATCAGGGCGAGGAGCTGGGGCTGCCTGATGCCCGTGTTCCTGATGATATCCCCCATGATAAGGTCAGGGATCCTGTTGCGGCGACCAAGGGATATGAGCATTGCCGGGATGGTGCACGGACGCCCGTTCCATGGGATTCGGCACGTAAGAATGCCGGTTTTTCAAACAGCGACACGCCGTATCTGCCCGTGCCGGACGATCATTACCACCGGGCGGTGAACAAGCAGATGCAGGATCCCGGTTCGATGCTGCATTTCATGAAACATCTGATTACCTGGCGCAAGTCCCAGCCGGCGCTTCAGAACGGCGCGGCGCGGGTGCTGGAGACACTTCCCCCGCTGGTCGCAATCGTCCGGGAATGCGACAGCCAGACAATGTTATGCGTGTTCAATGTAAGCGATGCGCCGGTTTTCTTTAAGCCGTCTGACCTGCTTGATGACAAAACGCTGGCGGCCACAGGCATCGCGGAAGACGAGGTGATTCGGTGCGAACCGTACGGGGCGGAGATCCGCGGCGCTGAAACGGCGCAGCCTGCCTGCGGCAAGACTGCCCAGCCTTGCCGCCGCCGTGCTTCAGTATCAGGAATGCGTGCCGGTTGAGCCGAACCCGCCTGCGCCGCGTGCGGTTTCATCCAGTGTTTCAACGGCGCTCCAGCGAACGGGCTGGTAACGGGCAATGACCATCTGGGCAATCCGCATGCCGCGTTCGATCGTGATGTCATCAGTGCCGTGATTAATCAAAATAGCCTTGATCTCGCCGCGATAATCGGCGTCGATTGTGCCGGGCGCGTTTAAAACCGTTATGCCGTGCTTGGCAGCAAGGCCGGAGCGTGGCCTGATTTGCGCCTCAAACCCGGCAGGCAGGGCAATCGCGATGCCGGTCGGAATAATCGCAATCCCGCCGGCTTTGATCGTGACAGGGGACTCGATCGCCGCAGCCAGATCCATCCCGGCGGATTGTGCCGTGGCATAAGACGGCAGATCCATGTCGCGCGCGTGATCGGCGCGGGTGATTTTAATCTCAAGCGCGTTGTCGTTGTTGGTCATGATTTTCCTCCATCCGTTTGGCGATTTCCCGGCACAATTTACGGGCGATCATGTCTTTGGGCGCATGCCCCCAGTCCTGATGGCCATCCCGTGCGACCAGATAAACATGATTCTCGTCCTGTCCGAACACTTTTTCGTCGCCGTTTTCGGTTGGCCCGACCTGATTGGCCAGCAAAAAGTCGCAGCCTTTGCGCGCCAGCTTTTCCTGTGCTTTGGCGATAAGATCGTCCGTTTCGGCGGCAAAGCCGATCACCAAAGACGGCCTGCGCGGTGAAGGGCGCGCCAGCATGGCGAGAATATCGGGGTTTTCTTTAAGGCTGAGCGCGGGCGGCATGGCGTTTTGCCGCTTCTTTATTTTTTGCTTCATGATCGCGGTGGCTGACCAGTCGCTGACCGCGGCGGCGCAGACGGCAATATCGGCCGGAAGGGAGTCCTGACAGGCATTTAACATGGCGATGGCGGTTTCAACGTGAATAACGTTCATGCCGGGCGGGTCGGGCAGGGCAACAGGGCCGCTGACCAGCGTGACTTCCGCGCCCGCATCGCGCAGGGCGCAGGCAATCGCGTGTCCTTGCTTGCCGGAAGACCGGTTGCCGATAAAACGCACGGGATCCAGCGGTTCATAGGTCGGGCCGCTGGTGACCAGCGCCTTGCGCCCCCGTAACGGCTGTTCCCGAAGCAATGTCGCGGCGATGGCGCCGAATATTTCCGCCGGTTCGGCCATGCGGCCTTCGCCATGCTCGCCGCATGCCATTTCGCCGCGATCCGGGCCGATTCTTAAAAAGCCGCGCTGCTCAAGGATGGCGAGATTATCCTGTGTTGCCGGGTTTTGCCACATGATCGGGTTCATGGCCGGGGCGATCATCACCGGCTTGTCGGATGCTAAAATAGTCGTGGTCGCCAGATCATCCGCCAGCCCGTGCGCCATTTTTGCCATCATATTGGCGCTGGCCGGGGCGACGACAATCAGATCCGCTTCGCGGCTCAGCCGGATATGCCCCATCTCGGTCTCGTCTTTCAGAGACCAAAGATCTGTGTAAGTCTCGGTGCCGCTGAGGGCGGATACGGCCAGCGGCGTAATGAATTGCGCGCCGCCCGCCGTCAGGATACAGCGCAGCTCAGCACCTGCTTTTTTCAAAAGCCGTACCAGATCCAGCGCTTTATAAGCGGCAATCCCGCCGGAAATAACCAGCAGGATCGATTTACCTTCCAAGGATAAGCTTGTCATAGCTGCATATTTCACAAAATTGTCCGCAATGTCCAGAAAATGTCCGGCACGGGACGATTTCCGTCACAAGAAAAAGCCCCGCCGTGAATGCGGCAGGGCTTTAAATCCGTTTCGGTGAGGTGACGATTATTCGTCGTCGCCGTGATCGTGTGTTTCTTCTTCGGCATCGTCGAGGATTTTGCTTACTTCATCTTCCACGTCATCAGCCGTTTCATCCAGCCATTCGGCGGCGTCTTCATAGGAGTCTTCAATCCATTCAGCGCCTTCTTCGACAGCTTGTTCGGCATCTTCGGTTGTGTATACGGGGCTGTCGCCGTAAACACCTTCATTGCCATGGGCGTTATCCTCACCGGCGGCCGGCTCGATGCCTGCGAACGTACCGGCGACATCGCTGCTGAAATAGTTATTATAGACGAAGTAAGCGCCGCCGACACCCATCGCCATAACGACGAAAGACGGCATGACGGTTTTGATGATACCTTTGATAGCCATGATTTTAGCCCTTTCAGAAATTTGAAAATTCACGTTGACTGTCAGACATATAAGGACAGATTCGCCGGGAAATGCAAGAGTCTTTTTTACCATATAACTTTTTGTCGGCCTGCGCGGCGGGTCAGGCTTTGACGCCCTGATGGATGGCGGCAATCCCAAAGCTTAAGTCCGTGTAGCGACAGAGCGTTAATCCGGCTTGTTCCATACGTTTTAAGAACTGCCTTTGCGAAGGAAAGCGGCGGATGCTTTCGACCAGATATTGATAGCTGTCGCGGTCTTTGGCGATGCGCTCCCCGATATGCGGGATGATATGATAGGAATAACGATCATAAAGCTTTGCCAAAAACGGTTCTTCGACATGAGAAAATTCAAGGCAGAAAAACCGCCCGCCGGGTTTGAGAACCCGCATTGCTTCGGCCAGCGCCGTATCAATGCGCGTGACGTTCCGCAACCCGAACGAAATCGTATAGACATCGACGCTTTGATCCGGCAGTGGCAGTGTCTCAGCGTTACCGGTCACCCAGTCGAAATCATCCAGCCATCCGCGATCTATTGCGCGGTCACGCCCGACACTCAGCATGGCTTCATCCAGATCGCATAGCGTGATCCGGCAATCCGGCCCGACTTTTTTGCGGATGCGGAAGGCAATATCGCCGGTGCCGCCGGCAACATCCAGATAATGCAACCCCGTGCGCGGGCGAATAGCGCGGATCAGCCGGTCTTTCCACAGGCGATGCACGCCGCCCGACATCAGGTCATTCATCAGGTCATAGCGCGGCGCCACGGAATCGAAAACCCCCCGCACCAGCCGGGTTTTTTCGTCTTCTTCGACCTGTTTTGTGCCGAACCATTTGCTTTCGGGATTTTTTGTCATGAAGGGTAATTTATATGATCGCGCCGTAAAGTCACATGATTTTTGCCGCATGAGGCCAGGGGATTTTTAATTGTGTTGCGGCGGCGGGGGGGCTAATAGATATATATGAAACTTTTCAAAGCCATGGCCACCGTTGCCGGACTGACCGGCCTGTCGCGGATCGCCGGATTTATCCGCGATATCATGACGGCGATTATTATGGGGGCGGGGCCGGTGGCGGATGCGTTTTTTGTGGCGCTCAAGCTGCCGAACCTGTTTCGGCGGATCACGGCCGAAGGCGCTTTCAGTGTTTCTTTTGTACCGCTTTATGCGGAATCGCTTAAAAAAGACGGACAAAACGAAGCTGATTCCTTCGCCAGTGATGCTTTCGCTGTTATGCTCTGGTCTTTGCTGGTTCTGACATTGCTGGCGATGCTGGCGATGCCGTGGGTTGTTCATGTGATTGCGCCGGGTTTTGCCGGCGGGGATGTGCGTCACGGGCTGGCGACGGAAATGGCGCGCATCACCTTTCCTTATTTGCTGCTGATGTCTTTGGCGGCGTTGCTGGGCGGGATTTTGAACGCGCATAACCGGTTTGCGCCTTTTGCCTTTGCGCCGGTGCTGTTTAACCTGTCATTGATTGCGGCTTTGTTGGCGGCGGGCTGGTTTGAAACTGCCGGTCATGCGATGGCGTGGGGGGTACTGGTTGCCGGCTTGCTGCAATTCGGTTTGTTATATATATGCGCGCGGCGTGCCGGAATTAGCCTGAAGCTCGTCCGGCCGCGCCTGACGCCGCGTGTCCAAAGATTGTTAAAGCTGATGGGGCCGGGCGTGGTCGGGGCGGGGGTGATGCATATTAACCTGCTGGCCGATCTGATTATCGCGTCTTTTCTGGCTGCCGGGTCGATTTCTTATCTTTATTACGCGGATCGCCTGAACCAGCTCCCCTTAGGCATGGTCGGGATCGCGGTGGGGACGGCGTTATTGCCGATGCTTTCGCGGGCGCTGGCGGCGGCAAATGCCGAAGAAGCACGGCATTTGTTCAATCGTGCGCTGGAAATATGCCTGTTTCTGGCCTTGCCGGCGGCGGTCGGGCTGTTTTTTGCGGCATCGCCGATCATTGTCACATTATTCCAGCACGGCGCGTTCACGATCGCGGATGCTGCCGTGACATCATCGGTGCTGGCGGCTTATGCGGTCGGCATTCCGGCTTATATTCTGGTGAAGGTCTATGCCACGGCTTATTGGGCTAATCAGGATACGTTAACGCCGGTCAAGGCCGCGGTGGCGGCAACAATTTTCAATATCGGGCTGAGCCTTTATCTGGCGCTTTATGCCGGGCTGGGTGTTACCGGGATCGCGGCGGCAACGTCTTTGGCGGGATGGCTTCAGATTGCGCTATTGTCGCGCGGCCTCAAAGCCCATGCGGAAACGCAGCTTGATGCGCGGTTTAAAAGTACGGGCTTGAAAATCTTTTTCTGCTGTATATTGTTGGCGGCGTTTTTGTGGGTGATGAAACAACTGACGATGGATGTTTATTATGACGGGGCATCTGTGGCGTCAAAGGCCTTTTATCTGGGGGTGATCGTCGGGGGCGGTGCGGCGCTTTACGGCGTTTCGGCTCTGGCGACCGGCGCGATTAAGATCAGCGAGTTGAAAAAATTTATAAAACGGCAGGATAGATAAGACCATGACGACAAAACGCATTCTTTCCGGCATGCAACCAACATCCCAGTTACATCTGGGCAATTATCTGGGGGCGTTGAAAAACTGGGTGACGCTTCAGGAAGAAGGCAGCGAATGCCTGTATTGCGTGGTCGATTTGCATGCTGTGACTGTTGCTTATGATGCGGATCGTCTGGCACAGGCCACGCGCGAGATTGCTGCGGCTTATATTGCGGCCGGGGTCGATCCGGCGAAATCATCGATCTTTGTCCAGTCTGCAGTGCCGGGGCATTCCCAGCTCATGTGGTTGCTGGCGACCATGACCCAGATGGGCAAGCTGGAGCGCATGACCCAGTTCAAGGATAAAGCCGGAAAAGACAAAGAACGTGCCGGGCTGGGGCTGTTTGCCTATCCGGTGCTGATGGCCGCGGATATCCTTATTTACAACGCGACCCATGTGCCGGTCGGGGACGACCAGAAACAGCATCTGGAGCTATCCCGTGATATTGCCGCAACGTTCAATACGCGTTATGGCACCGAACATTTTATCCAGCCCGATCCATATATTATGGGGGCGGCAACACGGGTGATGAGCTTGCGTGACGGGACTCAAAAAATGAGCAAATCGGCGGAATCGGACATGAGCCGTATTAACCTGATAGACGATGCCGATATGATCGCCAAAAAAATCCGTAAGGCCAAAACCGACCCGGCATCGCTTCCCGAAACGACTGCTGGCCTTGAAGGACGCCCCGAAGCGGCCAATCTGGTGACGATTTACGCGGCACTTTCCGGCCAGTCGAAAGACGCTGTGTTACAAGCGTTTGGCGGCAAGGAGTTTTCGGTCTTCAAACCGGCGCTGGTTGATCTGGCGGTCGCGCATCTGGCGCCGATCACCGCCCGCATGAATGATTTGCTGGGGGATGTGTCGGAAATTGACAATATCCTGCGCCGCGGGGCGGACAAAGCCAATGAAATGGCCGCGCCAATGGTTGATGAAACATATAAAATCATGGGTTTTTGGCGCTGATAAGCGCGGCGGCGGTTTTTTCTTAACCTCTTCTTTTCTTTTGCCCGGCATGATGGCACTATAGATGGGGAAACTTAACTCTTCTCACGGTATTTTTTCATGAAGATTATCAAAACCTGCTTACTGGCTGTTATCCTTTGTTTTTCGGTGTCCGGCACGGCGCTGGCGGATTATTTCGTGTGGCAAAGCGCGAAGACCGGCGTCTCCCTGACCTTTCCCGATACATGGAAAATCGTCAGCAATAAAAGCCCCGATGATCTTGTGACGGTCATGGCGCCGTCCGGGCGGGCGCATGCCGCATGCCGCATGCGGGCGCGGGATGATCGCCGCTTTGAAATTTATCCGCCCCATTATGATGCGGCGATCCAGCAGGTTGGTTACAGCTACGACTATATGGCCGCTTATCTGGGCGAGTATGATGAGTCCGAAGTGCTGGTCATGCGTAACGGCGCGGGGCTGGGGCGCGGTTATGCGTCTTATGCCATCGTGTCTTATGAAGGCGCGGTTCAGGGGCCTTACATGCCGCGCAAGGCGCTGGTTTTTATCGGGCTATATGATAACCGTGTACATATTCTGGAATGTTCGGCGCATCGTGACGGGTTCGACCAGTGGCAGGATTTATTCCTGAGCATTGCCGGGTCGGTGAATTACCGCAAGGCAGGCCATGAAACCATGACCGGTCATTACCGGAACTTCCTGGGCGAGGAACGGATTATTTTTGACGGCACGACAAAAAACAGCCGTATTCTTTATTAAAAGCCTGATGAAAAGAAAAACTATGGCTGCGCGTTCCGCTTTGCGGGGTGCGTGTGCGTCAAGATCTTGCATCTTTCTTCATTCCGGCCTATATCAGTCTCATGTTTATAGAATATGAAGAAACACCCAATCCGCACAGTTTGAAGTTCCTGCCCGGCCGGGTTCTGATGGATCACGGCACGGCTGAGTTCAAAAATCGTGAGGAAGCCGAAAGCGCCCCGCTGGCAGCACGGCTTTTCGAGATTGATGGCGTGACCAACGTGTTTGTGGCGCGGGATTTTGTATCGGTCAGCAAGAGCGAAAGCCGCGACTGGGACGAGATGAAAGCCCGCATCATGGCGGTGATGATGGAGCATCTGTCCGCCGGACTACCGGTTGTTCATGCCGATGCGGCACAGGACACACCCGAAGATGACAGTGAAATCGGGCGGCAGGTGCGCGATATTCTGGAGTCTCACATCAAGCCTGCTGTGGCTATGGATGGCGGCAATATCGAATATGTCCGTTTTGATGACGGTGTTGTTTACTTAAGGCTGGAAGGAGCCTGCGCAGGATGCCCCAGCGCGAGCGCGACATTGAAGCAAGGCATTGAGGGGCTTCTCAAACATTACGTGCCGGAAGTGATCAGGGTCGAGGCGGCATCCTGAGGCGCTGTTATCTGCGGTTTTGTGATCTTACCTGTATCATCGTGTCTTGTTTGCCGTTTTTATCTTTCATTTGTGACAAACAGCATCCCGAACCACCGCCATGCGGGGTCTTCGCCGGGTTGGGTCGTTTGTACCGGAATCGTACAATTCATGCGGGTACGGTCGGCATTAAACGGTGCTTGAGGTCGGATCTCGACCCGGCCGCCGCCCAGCCTTTCAATATGTGGCGGGGTTTGTCCTGAAATAAAGCAGGATAGCTGGTCGGCTTTATCGGCCAAAGACTGCGCCAGTGTAAAGCCGATGCGCGGTGTTGTGTCGCTATCCACCAGCATATCGGCGGGGGATATATCCGTAACAGGCAGGGGGCGCGATTGGATCGCCTGCCGGAAACGATCGAGATTGCCGTAATTTTCGGTCATGACAAAGCGCGGCAGGTTGTAAAGGTCGCTGTGGAAATGCGCTGCGCCCGAATTTTGTCCCAAAGCCGCAGCAAAGTCGTATGCGCGGACAATCTCATAATATTGATGGCTCATCTCGCCGAACGGATAAGCGAAAAAATCAGGATCGCTTTTCAACTCCTCACGGTAACGACCCAGCGCCTTGTTGATCTGATAGCGTATGTCCTGTGGCGAATGATCGTGCAGCCGCGTATAGCCAGCCGGATGAATTCCGATTGTAATCAGGTGATGCCGTTTGAGCATCCGCAGATCGCTCCAGCTCAGATACTCCTCGCTTTGCCGGTCGATCAGGTCTGTTGAAATAAAAATTGTCGCCGGGATCATATATTCCTTGAGCAACGGCCATGCATGCTCCAGAAAGGATTTATGCCCGCCATCGAATGTCAGGGATACGGCGCGCGCCATGATCGGCTCTTCATTTTTGAAGTCGCTGACCAACCGGTCGAGGCTTCTAAGGGAATAAACCTCATTGACCAGCTCCCCGATATGTTCCTGAAACTGGCTGACGCGGATGCTGGTTTCGGGAAAGCGATCCTCGCCGATCCGGTGATAGGATAAAATAACGGCAGAGCGATTATCATAGCTTTCGACATCCTGCGCGCGGCTATTTGTCGCCGTTGCAAAAACCCCGCACAACAGCAATGCCGTGACCAGTATGATATGCCGTCTGTAATACCCCATGCCGAGCAATATAACGCCGATTCGCAAAAAGGCCAGATAAATCCCCGCTCCTGCCGTCCATTGATTTTTGACGGCGATCAGCTACATTCAATCAGCGATAAACAAGCTAGGGTCAAAACTGTGAGTTTTGACCCTAACAACCGGAAAAGGATATCACCATGACCCATCACCAAGGCACAATGCTGGACGACGCCGCCCTCGACCAGCTTTTTCGTACGGCGCGCACTTATAATGGCTGGCATGATAAAGATGTTCCGGATGTGTTGTTACGGGCTGTTTACGATCTGGCGAAATGGGGCGCGACCAGCGCGAATTGCAGCCCGGCGCGCTTTGTCTTTGTCAGGACGCCGGAGGCAAAAGAGCGCTTGAAACCGCATCTGATGGAAGGCAATCTTGACAAGACCATGACAGCACCGGTGACGGTTCTGATCGCCCATGACATGAAGTTTTACGATCACCTGCCGCGCTTGTTCCCGCATACTGACGCCAAAAGCTGGTTCACGGGCAAGCCCGATTATATTGCCGATACGGCGCGCCGGAACGGATCGCTGCAAGGCGCTTACCTGATGCTGGCGGCGCGGGCGCTGGGGCTGGATTGCGGGCCGATGTCGGGCTTTGACGCAGCCGGGGTCAAAGACGCATTCTTCGCCGATGAGGATGCCGAAGTGAATTTCATCTGTAATATCGGTTACGGCGATCCGAAAAGCCTGTATGACCGCTCGCCTCGCTTTGATTTTGATGATATTTGCAGGATTGTCTGAGCCATGGCGCGTTCCGCCGGGGATCAGTCCGTGCCGCGCGGCATTCTGGCTTTTGATACGGCGCTTTCCGCATGCGGGGTGGCGTTCTGGGATGCTGAAAAAGACGTGATGCACGGGCGGTGTACGCCGATGGTGCGCGGACAGGCCGAAGCCCTCGTGCCGATGATTGACGATATTATTCACGCAGATGCCGGACAATCTATGGACAGGATCGACCTGATCGTGACAACGGTGGGGCCGGGGGCTTTTACGGGGCTGCGGATTGGCCTGTCAACAGCGCGGGCGCTGGGGGTGGCGCTGGATGTGCCTGTGGCCGGACTTTGCACGGCGGATATGATCGCCGCCGCCTTTTTCGCATCGGGACAGGGTATGCAGGCTGACAGGCTGGCAGTGTTGCTGGAAACCAAAAGACAGGATTTCTATGTGCGCTTTTATACCCCGGATGGCACGCCGGATGGAGATGTGCAGGCATTGCCCGGTGCGGATATTGTCGCCCGTTCGGCGGGGGAGAAAATATTATTGATCGGTGATGCGCTTGCGCGGTTCCAGGCGGATCATGATGATGACCGGTTTACAGTGTGCGAAGGGTTTGATCTGATCGATCCGCGTATCATGGCGCGGGAAGGGCGGCGCTTATATTGCGCGGATTCTCATCTCGCGCCGGAGCCTTTATATTTGCGTGATGCCGATGTCAGCGCCCCGAAAAGACAAGGCCGGCAAATAATCTGACAATATAAGCCAAAAAAGAATCTTGCCTTATGTCTTATTTCTATGCTTATTACTTTGGGTAATATTTAGCGCTTTCTAAAAACAGAAAAGAGAGAGATATGGCTGAAACAGTTGAACATAGTGACTTGCTGGCTCTGACGACGGATATTGTCTCGGCGCATTTGGCAAATAATCAGGTCGCAGCCGAAGAAATTCCGGCAATTATTCAAAAAGTATATAAAACGCTGGCGCATGTTTCCGGCGATACATTGTCGATGGCTGAACGCCCACAGCCCGCCGTGCCGATCAAAAAATCGGTCACGCCCGACTATATTGTCTGTCTGGAAGACGGCAAGCAGCTTAAAATGCTCAAGCGTCATCTGAAAACCGCTTATAATATGAGCCCTGAAGAATATCGTGAGCGCTGGGGGTTGCCTGCGGATTATCCGATGGTTGCGCCGAATTACGCCAAGCGCCGCAGTAAGCTGGCCAAGGAAATCGGTCTGGG
>SKGD01000016.1 GCA_007117665.1 Alphaproteobacteria bacterium | reverse complement strand
TTTCGTGTCTGTTTGCTCAAACCGCTTGACCATAGCGACGGCTATGCTCTGCGCGCTTTTTACAAACATCCCCTGAAAATTTGACTCGCGCAGAATGGATGAAAGCTGTGAGTTTTGACCCTGGCGTCATGAGCAAAGAGCGTGATGTCAAAGAAATGGTTGCTGTGGTGCGCGAATGGTGTATCCGCAATGGTGTGCGCTTTACGCCGCAACGCCAGATGGTGCTGGAGATCATCGTCCGCAGTGAAAAGCCGGTCGGGGCTTATGATATCCTCGCCGAGATGGCGCGCACCGTCCCGAACCCCAAACCGACCACTATTTACCGGGCGATTGAGTTCCTGCAAAGCCATGCGTTTATTCACCGGATTGAAAGCCTGAATGCCTATGTTCCGTGCCATGCCGGACATAGTCATGACGGATCGCAATTTATGGTGTGCGATTCCTGCGGCACGGTGCAGGAAGTTCATCTGTGCAGCCTGCCTGCGCCATTGCAAAAACGTATTGATGATACCGGCTTTGCGCTGTCGCGCTGGAATATGGAGATTCACGGGCAATGTCCCGCCTGCCGCTGAGATTTTATAACGAGACTTCATAACGAGACTTCATATAAGGAGAATATTATGGCGATTGCATCAATCAAAGCTGTTGATCTGGCGGGATTGGCTCCTGATTCATGCCGGATACTGGATGTTCGCACTGCGCCTGAACATGCTGAAAAACATTTGAAAAGGCCGCATGATCTTGTGCCGCTAGACAGGCTCGATCCGGTGTCTTATGCGGCGGCGCGCGGTATCGGACAGGACGACCCGCTTTATATCTTGTGCAAGGCCGGCCCGCGCGCCGGAAAAGCCGCGCAAATGTTCGCCGATGCGGGATTTACCAATATTCATGTGGTTGATGGCGGGATTATGGCGTGCGAAAGCTGCAACGAGCCTTTGGCTTCCGGGGCAGATGCAGGCGCGGTCATGTCGCTGGAGCGTCAGGTCAGGATCGCCGCCGGCGCGCTGGTGGTGGCAGGCATTTTAGGCGGATTTTTTATCAGCCCTGTCCTGTACCTTCTGGCACTTTTTGTCGGCGCAGGGCTTGTGTTCGCAGGCCTGACCGATTGGTGCGGCATGGCGCTGTTACTGGCCAAAGCGCCATGGAACCGGCAAAAATCAGGCTGATTTCCGCTCGCGATCAAACCGTTTGCGTTCATGCGGACACAGATATTTTTTCCGCAGGCGCAGATTTTGCGGTGTGACCTCGACCAGCTCATCATCATTAATGTAAGCCATCATTTCCTCCAGCGACATACGGCGCGGCGGCGTCAGGATCACAGCCTCATCACTGCCCGATGCGCGCACATTGGTCAGTTTCTTGCCTTTCAGCACATTGATCTCAAGATCATTATCGCGGCTATGTTCCCCGACAATCATGCCCTGATAGACCGGGGTTTGATGTTCGATAAACATAACGCCACGATCCTGCAGGTTGAAAAGCGCGTATGCCACGGCTGTGCCGGTATCGGTTGAAATCAATGCACCCTGACGGCGCTGAGGGATATCACCCTTGTAAGGAGCATAGGCATGAAACAGGCGGTTTATGACCCCCGTGCCGCGCGTATCGCTCAAAAACCGGCTTTGATACCCGATCAGCCCACGTGACGGCGCATGGAACAAAAGCCGTGTCTTGCCCGCGCCGGAGCTGCGCATATCAACCATTTCAGCCTTGCGGCGGTTAAGCTGTTCGATCACGGCGCTGGCATATTCCTCATCCACATCGATGATGACTTCCTCGATCGGTTCCAGCCTGTCACCGCTTTCCTCTTCCTGAAACAGCACGCGCGGGCGCGAGACGGTCAGTTCAAACCCTTCGCGCCGCATGGTTTCGATCAAAACGCCAAGCTGTAGTTCACCGCGCCCGCCAATCTCGAACGTGTCTTTGTTCGTGCTTTCGCTAAACGTAATGGCGACATTGGTTTCGGCTTCGGCCAGCAAACGCTCGCGGATCATGGTTGAGGTCACTTTTTTGCCTTCCCGTCCGGCAAAGGGGGAATCATTGACCGAAATCGTCACGGCCATGGTCGGCGGGTCGATCGGTGTCGATTGCAGCGGCACACTCACGGACGGGGCACAAATCGTGTCCGATACGGATGTTTCCGTCAGGCCGGCGATGCAGATAATATCCCCGGCATGCACTTCGGATACCGGTACTTTTTCAGTGCCTTCAAAAGTAAACAGCTTGGTCAGTCGTCCGGTTTCGACCTGTGTACCGTCCAGATTAATGGCCTTGACCTGTTCATTGACTTTGGCGCTGCCATGGATGACACGTCCGGTCAGACAACGTCCCATATAAGGATCATGGCTCAGCAACGTCGCCAGCATGGCAAAGGGCTTGCCTTCATCGACCTGTGGCGGGGGGACATGAGCGATCACTTTCTCCATCAGCGGCGAAAGATTATCCCGCGGGTCGGACAGATCCGCAACGCACCAGCCATCACGCCCCGATGCATATAAGATAGGGAAATCAAGCTGGTCGTCATTGGCATCGAGCGAAACAAACAAGTCGAATACTTCATCCACGACAGATTCAGGGCGGCCGTCAGGGCGATCGATTTTATTGATCACGACAATCGGGCGCAGGCCTTGTTTCAAGGCTTTCCCCAAGACAAACTTGGTTTGCGGCATCGGGCCTTCGGCGGCATCGGTCAGCAAAATCACGCCATCCGCCATGCCCAATACCCGCTCTACCTCGCCGCCAAAATCGGCGTGGCCGGGCGTGTCGATGATATTGATGCGGGTGTCGTCCCATTTGACAGACGTACATTTCGCCAAAATGGTAATGCCGCGCTCTTTTTCAAGATCGCCGGAATCCATCAGCCTCTCTGCGATGTGCTGGTTGTCGCGGAACATGCCGCTTTGCCGCAGGATCGAATCGATTAATGTCGTTTTGCCATGGTCAACATGGGCGATAATGGCGATATTACGCAGATTTTTTTGTGTCATGGGGGCCTTATCCAACAACGGCAGGTTAATTGCCGGGCTGTTGTATACTGTCCGGGGGAAAAAGGAAAGAAAATTACCACTGATACCCGATCATCAGCTTATAGATCGTGTCGCTTTTGGTCGTATCGGGCGGTGGATCATTGTCTCGGCGATAGTCAATTTTCGCTGTACCGGTCAGCCCGTCACGAATGGGAATGCGTGTGCCGGTTTTGCTGCGAAGTTGCCAGGCGCTTATCTCGTCAGCCGGCGCCAGGATCCGGTGCTCGTGAAAAATCCCGAACAATCCGTCAAAGAAACGCTGGTCGTAATCCAGCGACCAGCGCAAGGCAATATCGTTTTCAGTTGGGGCGTTTTTGAAATTCTCACGCAGATAATTAAGACCGGCAATATATTGCAGGTTCAAATCGTCACCCTGAAAGGCCTGATGACCGATACCGGCACCAACAACGCTCCGCAGGGCAAGCTCGCGGATCGTGTCCTGCTCAAACCCCAGATTGGTGTTGATAAACCATTTATCGGTGTAAAAATAGTCATACAGCCCTTCGACCGAACGGTTATCGATGGTTTTTTCGCCACTATCTTTGGCGAGATTATAATCGCCTTTCATCGTGACGCGGTGCTTGTCCCGGACGGCACGCAGCATCATGTCGCTGCTCAGGCTTTTCTTGTCCGTATTGCCGGTCTGCATGCTGGCGCCGAAATTGATGTGGCCGGACCATTGCGCCCCCATCAGTGACGGTTTTTCCGGCGCATCCGGTGTTGTTTCTATAGGCTGCGCTGCCGGTACGGCCTGTGGCGCGATGGTGTCTTGTGATGCGGCGGGCGCGGTGACGGCGCGCATAACCCGTGCTTGCGCGACCGGTGACATATAAGGAGCGCGTTCCGGCGGCGGGGTGATGTCTCCGGCACGGTTCAGGCTTCTGATATCGTCCAGCGGAAATTCCAAAATGCCGTAAGGCGTTTGAAACCGCATCATGTCACGCGGGCTTGTGCCGATATAAGAGCCGCTTATGCGGTCACCGTTTTTCAGGATTAAGACATCTTCGGCCTGTGCCGGTGCGCCTGCCGCGAACGCCCATAAAAGGACAATAATCGGACAGGCTTTTATGATATTGCGTTTCAGTTTTTTCATGGCCGGCCACCCTTTTTCCGCTTCGTGCAAGCAAGGGCTATACCAGAAAATCGGCAATATTGGCAAGCCGGGCGGAAAAAGCGCTGAACTGGATCAATTGCCGGGTCTGAAGCGCCAGCATTTTAGCCCCTTCTTCATTCTGGTCGGCCAGCGTCAGCTTGTCACTGCCTTCCCGCAGGACATTAATCATGGTTTTGGCGGTTTCCTCACGGGTGTGGATGACGTTCAGATCATTGGTCAGGGATGAAGAAAATGCCCTGATGGTTGTGCGTGCCTCGCGGACATCCGCGATTTTTTCCTGAATATCCTCAAGCGAGCGAAAGCCCCGGAAATTTAACCCCAGCCCGGCTGATGACGCATAAATGCCGGTGGTTTCGATTTTGCTGGTGCGGTGTTCGTTGAAGAATGTCGTCATGATATCGCCGTCCAGCAGGTTCGTTCCGCGATAAGATGCATCAAGCGCCAGCAGATCAATCTGTTCCAGTATGGCGCGGTATTTTTCCTCCAGTTCCTGCGGCAACAGTGAAATATCAGTATCATCATCCGGCGGTGGAGGAGGTGGCGGTGGTGGTGGCGGGGCTACCGGTTGTTCAATTTCATAGCTGACAATGACGACTCCACTGCCGCCTGCGGCACCGACGCGGTTATTATTGCCGCCGCCGCCGCCGCCGCCCGTATTGGCTGCCCCGGCGGTTGCTGCTGTGTCGTTATTCGCGCCGGTTCCACCGCCGCCCGTGCCACCGGTTCCGCCCGGGTCATTCTGGGCGCCGCCACCCCCGCCGCCGCCGCCATAAAACATATTGGCACCGGTAATATCCGACATGATTCCGGTTCCGCCCGCCCCGCCACCTGTTGCTGCGGCAATACCGCCGGTTCCGGTCGCACCACCCCCGCCGCCGCCGCCATGTCCGGCCGGAGAATCACCGCCGCCGCCGGCGCTGCCTAAGCCGCCTGACGCACTGCCCGGCTGTTGTCCTGCGCCGCCTGTGCCGCCGCGTCCGCCACCGCCCGACCCGCCGGGCTGGCCGTTCCCGTTGCCGCCGATCCCCGCCCCGCCGCCAAGGGCAGTAATCGAACCGAAAGAAGAATTCTGGCCACTCTGGCCGGTCGTATTTCCGGTCATTGCCGGATTGCCGCCCGCCCCGACCGTGACATTGAACGTGGTGCCGCTGGTGACGTTCATGGTTCCGGTGACGACACCACCCGCGCCGCCGCCGCCGCCGCCGGCATTGGAAAAGGACAGGCTGGTGCCGCCCGACCCGCCGCCGCCAACCACCAGATAGTCGATCTGATCGGCGCCGTCAGGGACAGTAAAGCTGGTCGCGCCGACAGCGGTAAATTGATGCACGATCCATCCGCCGCCCAGATGGATGGCTTCGGGGTTGGCAGCCAGAATATCGTCGACAGCGGCCTGGAGCGCCGCGGCAGGGTCGAAGGGAGGAGCGGGAGGAATGGCAGGCGGGGCGGTTTCCGTCATCTCGGAAAAGACAAGCCCGTCAAAAAGGCCGCTCATAACGTCTTTTTCCAGCTCAGTCAGGAAGCTGTCCGCCCCGTCCAGCAGGCGGTTGATGGCTTCAATGCCGTGTTGGGCGGTTTTAATAACCTGTAGATTCTGGCCGATCCCGTCCAGCAGGCGTATCAGGTCGCCGGCTCTGAAAGTCAGGCTGCGGGATGCGAAAAAATTTTGTGGCTGATCGAGCGCTGAGAGGACTTTTTTACCGCTGGCGAGGCGTAGCTGAACATTATCCAAAGCCGTGGCAGTGGACTGCAAGGCGATCAGCTGGCGTTGCTGAACCGCGTTCAGAATGTTTCCTACACCTACAACCATCAGAATCCTTCTGATGTAATGTTTTTATTTCAAGGTTTCAGCCTATCATATATGAGTATACAAAACTTTAAAACCACGGTTCTTAGGGTCAAAACTCACAGTTTTCATGCAATTCTGTGACAAAACAAAAAGAAAGGAGCAAATTTTTCACGCGCGGGACATGCCAAAGCATATTCAAGCGGGAAAAGTGATGCTAATTTCTTTTTGTTTTGTCACCCGAAAGGGCGCGGCAAATTTTCGTGTCTGTTTGCTCAAACCGCTTGACCATAGCTACGGCTATGCTCTGCGCGCTTTTTACAAACATCCTCTGAAAATTTGCCTCGCGCAGAATGGATGAAAACTGTTAGCTTTGACCCTAAAAGAGTGTAAATGTCAGATCTTATCCTGAGTGTCGAGGAAGCGGATATCACGATTGGCGGCAAGCCGTTATTTGAAGATCTGACCTTCCACATCCATAGCGGCGCAAAAATTGCGCTGGTGGGGCGAAATGGTGCCGGAAAAACGACATTGATGAATGTGATCACCGGCGCGCGCGACCTGGATGGCGGCACGCGCTGGACGCTGGCGGGGGTGAAGATCGGTTATATGCAACAGCAAATCACCCCGCTGCCCGGCCAGACCGTGCTGGATTTCGTCTTTTCCGGCATGGGGCGGGCGCTCGAAGAATGGGAAAAAACCTATAAGGTTGAAATGGTGCTGGAGCCTTTGGATCTGACCATAACCGACCGGATGGATGTGTTGTCCGGCGGGCAGATGCGCCGGGCGGCGCTGGCGCGGGCATTGGTCGAAGAACCTGATATATTGCTGCTCGACGAGCCGACCAACCATATGGATCTGGAGATTATCCGCTGGCTTGAAAATTACCTGAAAAACTATCCGGGCGCGGTGGTTTGCGTGTCGCATGACCGGGCATTTCTGGCGGCGATGACTGACCGGGTTTTCTGGCTGGATCGCGGATCTTTGCGCGTTTCGCCCAAGGGCTTTGCCGATTTTGAAAACTGGTCGCGCGAGATGCTGGAACAAGAAGCGCGCGCTTTGCGAAACCGGGAAGTTAAAGTCGGGCAGGAGCTTGCCTGGGCGAATCGCGGCGTCAAGGCGCGCGTGAAACGCAATGTCCGGCGGGTCAGTCAGGCGCGTGAAGCCGCTGCCCTGCTTGAAAAAGACAAGGCGGCCTTTCGCCGTATCACGTCACGTGTGAGTTTGCCGCCGCCGACAAAAGAAGAATCATCGCAAAATATTGCGGAATTTATCAATGCGGGAAAATCGTTTCATGACCCCAAAACCGGCAGGGATCTGGTTGTTCTGGATCGGTTTAACATGCGGATCCGGCGGGGCGACCGTTTCGGGATTATGGGACGAAACGGGTCAGGCAAAAGCACGTTTTTGAAAATGTTGACCGGCGAGATGGCGCCGGATTCCGGCAAGGTCAAGCGCAACAAGGAACAGCATTTTGCTTATTTCGATCAGGCACGCACAGCGCTTGATCCCGACAAGACGCTGCAGGAAAATCTATGCCCGCCGGGGGCGGATCATCTCAATGTGCGTGGTAAAATGCGCCATGTGTGCGGTTATCTGAAAGATTTTCTGTTTGATCCGCAGGATGCATGGCGCAAGGCTTCGACCTTGTCAGGCGGCCAGCAAAATCGGTTGATGCTGGCGCGGGTGCTGGCTGATCCGGGGACATTCCTGATTTTGGACGAACCGACCAATGATCTGGATATGGATACGCTGGATATGCTCGAAGATGTCCTGAACGCTTATGAAGGCACGTTGTTTATCGTGTCTCATGATCGTGACTTTCTCGACCGGACGGTTGAGAAATTGCTGGTATTTGAAGGGCAGGGACAAATAGAAGGCATTATAGGGAATTACAGCGATTACCTGATTTATAAGGAAAAGCAGGGCATGGAAGCGGCGCAGGATGATGTCGCGCCACCGTCCGGGAAAAACGCGTCCACAAAGCCGCAGGCCGCCGGCGAAAAAGACAAAGAGCCGATCCGGATGACATATAAGCTGAAATATGAACTGGAGCAGTTGCCGGATAAAATCGCGGCGCTGGAGCAGGAACTCGCCACCTTGAAAGAATCCCTGTCCGATCCTGATCTTTACGGGCGCGATGCGGATCTGTTTCATGATTTGTCGCGCCGTCTTCCACAGGCTGAAGAGATGCTGGCAGAGGCTGAAAACCGCTGGCTGGAGCTGGAAGAAATGCGGATGCAGGCCGAAGGGTAGGCGTCTTTAACGGTTGACGAAATCCGTGATCCGTGCGAATTGCTAGGGTTAGAACTGATAAAATCGGGAGTTGAAAGCCGTTGAGCGCATCCAATCTGGTCATTGTTGAATCGCCTGCCAAGGCCAAGACTATTAATAAATATCTGGGGTCTGATTTTGACGTGATAGCGTCTTACGGCCATGTGCGGGATTTGCCGTCAAAAGACGGGTCGGTGCAGCCGGACGAAGATTTCGCTATGCGCTGGGAAGCCGGAGAGCGCTCGGAAAAGACGATCCGTGATTTGAAAAAAGCGGCCAAAAAGGCCAAGGCCGTTTATCTGGCGACTGACCCGGATCGCGAAGGAGAGGCGATTTCGTGGCATATCAAGGAATTGCTGAACGAGGATAAATTGCTGGATGATCGCCAGCTTTACCGTGTGACATTTAACGAAATTACCAAAAATGCGGTGCAGGAAGCCTTTGATAATGCGCGGGATCTGGACACGCATCTGATCGAAGCCTATCTGGCACGGCGGGCGCTGGATTATCTGGTCGGGTTTAATATCTCGCCCGTCCTGTGGCGTAAGTTGCCCGGTTCGCGGTCGGCGGGACGTGTGCAGTCGGTGGCGTTGCGGCTGATTTGCGAGCGCGAAGCGGAGATCGAGGCCTTTCGGGCGCAGGAATACTGGTCGATCGAAGCGCGACTGAAAAATCCCGATGGCGTGCCCTTTACAGCGCGTTTGACCCATCTGGCCGGCAACAAGCTGGATAAGCTGGATATCAAAACACAGCCCGATGCGGAAAATGCCGTGTCCCGCATCCGGAATAAAAATCTTTCGGTGCAACTGGTTGAGAAAAAACAGGTGCGCCGTAATCCGGCACCGCCCTTTATTACCTCGACCTTGCAACAAGAAGCATCACGCAAGCTTGGCTTTTCGGCTTCGCAAACCATGCGCGTGGCGCAACGCCTGTATGAAGGGGTGGATATTGACGGGGAAACGGTCGGGCTGATTACCTATATGCGGACGGACGGTACGACGCTTTCACAGGATGCGGTGAATCAGTGCCGTGACCGGATCAAAAGCATGTATGGCGATGATTATCTGCCGGCGGCGCCGCGCCTTTATAAGTCCAAGGCCAAAAACGCCCAGGAAGCCCACGAGGCGATTCGCCCGACCAACTTGTCCCTGACGCCGGATAAAGTCGCGAAAATGCTGGATGATCAGCAGGCACGGCTTTATGAGTTGATCTGGAAGCGCACCATGGCGTCACAGATGGAAAATGCGGTGATGGATCAGGTCAAGGCCGATATTTCCGACGGGACGGATGATGCGATCTTGCGGGCGACAGGCTCGACCATCGCCTTTGACGGGTTCTTGACCCTGTATCAGGAAAGCGCTGGCGAAGATGATGACGCGGTCAATGAGCAGGATCGCCGTTTGCCGCCGCTGGAACAAGGCGATGTGACCCGTCTTGTCGATGTCACCCCCCACCAGCATTTCACCCAGCCGCCGCCGCGCTATAGTGAGGCGTCTCTCGTCAAGCGGATGGAGGAGCTGGGTATCGGGCGGCCATCGACTTATGCCTCGATTTTACAGGTTCTGCGCGACCGGAATTATGTGACGTTCGACAAAAGGCGCTTTGCGCCCGAAGATCGCGGCCGGATCGTCACTGCCTTTTTGATGAAATTCTTTAGCCGTTATGTCGATTATGATTTTACGGCCAATATGGAAGAAGAGCTGGATGTGATCGCCAGCGGCCAGTTGCACTGGAAAGATTCGCTGCGGCAATTCTGGACTGATTTTTCCAAAGCTGTCGCGGAAACCAAGGGGCTGACGATTACGGAAGTGATTGATCATCTCAACGATTCTTTGGGCGCGCATTTCTTCCCGCCGAAGGATGATAAAACCGACCCGCGCGCTTGTCCGGCCTGTGAGGGGGGCGTGTTGTCTTTGAAGCTCGGCAAGTTCGGCGCGTTTATCGGATGTTCGCATTATCCGGAGTGCCGCTTTACAAGGCCGCTTATTGTTCAGGAAGGCGACGACAGCGCCGGACAGGATGAAACGGCAAAATTAGCGAATGAGCCGAAAATACTAGGTAACGACCCAGATACGAGCCGAAGCGTATCATTGCGGCGCGGCCCTTATGGCCCTTACGTCCAGATCGACCCGCCGGAAGGATCGAAAGACAAGCCCAAGCGTCAGGGCATTCCACGCGGGACGAACCCGGCGGATGTTGATCTGGGGGCGGCGCTTAAATTGCTGGCTTTACCCCGCGATGTCGGGTCGCATCCTGAAACCGGAAAAATGATTCAGGCCGGTATTGGCCGTTTTGGACCTTATCTGAAGCATGACGGGCAGTTTAGCTCTCTGCCGAAGGATGATGATGTGTTGCAGGTCGGGCTGAACCGTGCCGTTGTCGTGATTGCCGAGGCTGCGGAGAAGAAAGCGGCGCGCGCGGAGAAAGGCCCGAAGGCCGCAAAAGGCGCTAAATCGTCCAAAAGCGCGAAAAGTACCGGAAGCAAAAAGACAAAAACGACGAAAAAAACTGCCGGATCAAAATCTTCTGCCGGAAAATCATCATCGTCATCTAAGACAAAAGCCGGATGAGCGACTCGGAACCAGAATATCCAGAAGATATCGTCCGGTTTTTGGCAGCCAGCCCGCAGCCACTCACCAAGCGCGAGATCGTGCAGGCTTTTGGCATCAAGGGCAGCGAAAAGCGCGTCATATTAAAGAAAACCCTGCGCGACCTTGAAAAAGACGGCGTGATCGTCCGGCAGCCGGGCGGCGCTTACAGCGTACCGGATGCGCTCCCGACCGTGACGGTGATTGAGGTGTGCGATATTGATATTGACGGTGATGTTCTGGCCAAAATACCGGACTGGGATGACGATTTGCAAGGTGACCCGCCACGGATCGAGATCATGCCCGACCGAAAAGGTCATCCGTCCCTGACGGTTGGCGACCGGGTTTTGGCGCGGCTCGTCCGGCAGGATGACGGAACCTATGAAGCGCATACGATCCGCCGGCTGGATACGCCCAAAGGACGGGTCATAGGGTTAATCCGGCGTCAGAAAAAAGGCTGGGTGTTGCAACCCGCCGACAAGAAAGCAAAATTCGATTTTGATGTCGCGCAGGTTGATCTGGGGGATGCCGGGGAAGGTGATCTGGCGATTGGCGAAATACAGCCTGGCCGTGGCCTGAAAAACAAGAAAGTACGGATTGTCGAGGTGATCGGCCATGAAGCCGACCCCAAGGCGATCAGCCGACTCAGCGCCCATGAGATGGGCTTGCGCGAGACGTTCCCGGCGGCGGTCATAACCGAAACAAAAAATATGATCGTGCCTGACCTGAAAGGGCGCGAGGATTTGCGGAATGTACCGTTGGTCACGATTGACGGCGCTGATGCGCGTGATTTTGACGATGCGGTTCATGCCGAAAAAACCCATGACGGGTTTCGTCTGACGGTGGCCATTGCCGATGTCGCTTATTACGTGCGTCCGGACAGCGCCCTTGACCGCGAAGCATTTGCGCGCGGCAATTCGACTTATTTTCCGGATCGGGTTATTCCGATGCTGCCGGAAAAACTGTCAAATGACTTATGCTCGTTGCGCCCGCATGAAAATCGCGCTTGTGTGGCAGTGCATATGTGGATTGATGAAGAGGGCGCTCTGACCGGTTTTAAATTCATGCGCGGCTTGATGCGATCGGCGGCGCGGCTGACCTATGAACAGGTACAGGCTGCTATGGACGGCATCACCGATGACGATACGGCGCCATTGATTGACCCGGTTCTCAAGCCGCTCTATGCGGCGTTTGAGGTTTTGCAGGCAGCGCGCATCCGGCGCGGGGCGCTGGATCTGGACATGCCGGAGCGGCAAATCATTATCGATGAAAATGGCCGGATGACCGGCGTCCGGCAGCGCGAAAGACTGGATAGTCATAAGCTGATCGAAGAATTTATGATTTTGGCCAATGTGGCTGCTGCCAAGGCGCTGGAAGCCAAAAAAGCGCCTTGTGTTTACCGGATTCACGATACGCCGAAGCCGGAAAAGCTTGATAGCGTGCGCGAATTTATCCGGGGGTTTGGCTTGTCCTTGCCAAAAGGGCAGCTTGTGCGGTCGCGCCAGATTAACGAGGTATTGCGCCATGCCGAAGGATTGCCTTACGCGCATCTGGTCAGTCAGGTTGTCTTGCGGGCGCAGGCGCAGGCCGTGTACAGCCCCGAAAATATCGGTCATTTCGGGTTGGCGCTGGAACGTTACGCGCATTTTACCTCACCCATCCGGCGTTATGCGGATTTGCTGGTTCACCGTAGCCTGATCGGCGTGTATCGGCTGGGGCCGGGCGCGTTGAGCGAAGAAGAGCATGTGACGCTGGCCGAAAAAGCCGACCATATTTCCAAGACCGAACGTTTGTCGATGGAAGCCGAACGCAACGCGACCGACCGTTTTACGGCGGCTTATCTGGCCGCGCATGTCGGCGCGGAGTTTGATGGCCGGATCTCCGGCGTGTCGCGGTTCGGGCTGTTTGTCGCACTGTCTGAAACCGGGGCGGACGGGCTGGTGCCGATCCGCACGCTTCCCAATGATTTTTACGTGCATGACGAACAGCAACACGCCCTGATCGGACGCCGGACGGGGCGCGTTTACCGGATGGGCGCGCGTGTGACGGTCAGGCTGCGCGAAGCGGACGGGCTGACGGGCAGTACTTTGCTGGAACTGACCAGCGAAGGCGACGCCGATATTCCGGGATTGACGATCAAAAAGCCGGGCGCAGGCAATGCCGCGAAAAAACAGGCGGGAAAAAGCCGTAAAGGCGGTGGAAAGAAGAAAAACTTTAAAAAACCGCGCGGCAGAAAATGATTTTCTTGACTTTCCCGTCAAATCCCTTAAATTGCGCGCCTGAACAACCGAAAATTTGCTGAAAACAAGCAGGAAACAGGATTATGGCGAAAAAAGGCGTAGCACAAAAAGTGCGTCTGGTAAGCACCGGCAAGAACGTTAAGGGAAACCTGACGGGCTTTACTTACTATGTGAAAAAAGGCAAAAACGCGACGGAAAAAATGAAATTCCGCAAATATGACCCGCGTGCCGTTAATGAAGAAACCGGCAAAGTCGGATGCCATGTCATGTTTGAAGAGAAAAAGCTGCCGCCCGCGAAGAAGTAATTTGCTGTCTGGTAATCATTTCCGAAAGGGCGCTGTTTTTCAGCGCCTTTTTTATTGCGGATATCAGGGTATGGTTACATTGTTTGTTTATAGCCATTCCAGCTTGGCGATGACGCGCCCCAATATGGCGGCCTTGTCGTGCGCAATCTCGTAAGGCGCATATTTTTCATTGCGCGCTGATATGCGTAAAGTCGGCGGGACGGCGTGGGGGATATGTTCGCATTGCCGGATCATTTGCCCGACCCCGTCCGATACCAGAAAAACCCCGGCCGGAGACGGATTTCGATCGGATAAATCAACCAGAACATGATCGCCGCCCGGAAAATCCGGTGCCATGCTGTCTCCTTGCACCGTGACGATGCGGATCTGCTCAGGCGTTGCTTTGGTACGTTTTTCAAACAGGCTGGCGGGCATAATCCACGCATCGGCCTCTCCGGCCTGATCCTGATCGTGCAGATCGGCCTCGTTGAGCGGGGTCAGCGTGTAGGTTTGCCGCCCCGTGGCGGTGATTTTATCCCG
>SKGD01000090.1 GCA_007117665.1 Alphaproteobacteria bacterium | reverse complement strand
CCGCGCCGGATTTTTTGCGTTGCAGCGGTGAAGAGGATGGCAATCTGTTGTAAAACTGTCTATTTTGGGGGAGCTTTAAACAGGGACGAACAGGGGCTTTATTATGGCGCAGGCCGCATTAAAATTAAAAAATGTTTCCCTCGACGATAAATTTACGCTGGATGACGGACAGGCCTATATGTCCGGCTTGCAGGCGCTGGCGCGCATTGCCATCGTCCAGCGCCGCCGGGATCTTGCGGCGGGACTGAATACGGGCGGGTTTATTTCCGGTTATCGCGGCTCGCCGCTGGGCGCGCTGGATCGTGAACTGGCGCGCGCCAATCGTTATTATAAAGATCTGGATGTCACTTTTATGCCCGGCGTTAATGAAGATCTCGCCGCCACGGCGGTATGGGGCACGCAACAGGTCGGGTTGTTGCCCGGCGCCAAAAAAGATGGCGTGTTCGGTATTTGGTACGGTAAGGCGCCGGGGGTCGATCGCAGCGGCGATGTGATGCGGCACGCCAACGCCAACGGAACGGCGCCGCTGGGCGGGGTTCTGGCGCTGGTCGGGGACGATCATGGCTGTAAATCATCGACCTTATCCTGTCAAAGCGATCATGCGCTTTATGCCATGCAGATCCCGACTCTTTATCCCGCCAGCTTGCTGGAATTTGTTGAATATGGCCTGCTGGGTATCTCCATGAGCCGTTATTCAGGGTGCTGGACGGCGATGAAAGTCACAACGGCAACGGTGGAAACATCGGGAACGGTTGATCTTTCGCGCGAAAACCGGCCGATTATCATGCCTGGTGGTGATGATTTCACCATGCCGCCGGGCGGGGTGAATATCCGCATGCACGATACGCCGCGCGATATTGACTGGCGGCTTCAAAATTACAAATTGTTCGCCTGTCACGCCTTTGCGCGCAAGAACAAGATTGACCGTGTTGTCATGGATTCCCCCAAGCCGCGTTTCGGCATTATCACGGCAGGAAAATCTTATGGGGATGTGCGTCAGGCCTTGATTGATCTTGGCATTACGGATGATGTCGCGCGCGATATCGGCTTGCGGGTTTACAAGGTCGGCATGACATGGCCGGTCGAGCCGCAGGGAATCCGTGCCTTTGTCGAGGGGTTGGAGGAAATCCTGATCGTTGAGGAAAAGCGCGAATTTATCGAATATCAGCTCAAGCAATATGTTTATAACTGGGAAGAAGGCCGCCGCCCACCGGTGATTGTCGGGAAATATGATGAAAAAGGCGCGCATTTGCTGCCGCTGGAAAATGATCATACTGTCGGGATGGTGACGCATGTTATCGCAAGAAGAGTCAAACGCTTTTACCACAATGACAAGGTTGATCGCGCCCTGAAATTTTATGATGATTTCGCGGTGCGCGAGAAAAACTATATGCCGCCATCCTTGCGGAAGCCTTATTATTGCGCCGGATGCCCGCATAACACATCGACCAAAGTCCCGGACGGCAGCTTTGCGATGGTCGGGATCGGATGCCATTACATGGTGCAATGGATGGATCGGAACTCGTCCTTATGTACCCATATGGGCGGCGAGGGCGTGCCATGGGTCGGGGCGGCGCCGTTCAGCGAGACAGACCATATTTTCGCCAATCTGGGGGATGGTACCTATTTCCATTCCGGCACGCTGGCCATCCGGCAGGCTGTGGCGGCGAAGGTCAATATTACCTATAAAATCCTTTATAATGACGCTGTGGCGATGACCGGCGGTCAGGCCGTGGACGGCGAGATGCCGGTTTACCGGGTCGCCCAGCAATGTATCGCCGAAGGCGTGTCGAAATGCTGGATTGTGACGGAAAACCCCGCTCTTTACAAAGAGCGCCGGAATATCCCCGATGATGTGCCGGTGTTGCATCGGAAATGGATGGATAATATCCAAAAAGAAGCGCGGGAGACAAAAGGCACGACGATTATTATCTATGACCAGACATGTGCCGCTGAAAAGCGTCGCCGCCGGAAGCGAGGCCAATATCCCGACCCGGCCAAGAGGGTTTTTATCAATAAGGCCGTGTGCGAAGGCTGCGGCGATTGCAGCGTCCAGTCAAACTGTATGGCTGTCCAGCCCGTTGAAACGGAATATGGCCGCAAGCGCAAGATCAACCAGTCTATGTGCAACAAGGATTTTAGCTGCCTGAAAGGGTTTTGCCCGTCTTTTGTGACGGTTTTGGGCGGTGAGCCGCGCAAGACCAAAGCGCAGGGTGACGGGGATGAGTTTTCATCCCTGCCGGAACCGGTCGTGCCGGATATGGGTGATCATGCCTGTAATATCATGGTCACCGGCATTGGCGGCACAGGCGTATTGACGGTTGGCGCTTTGCTGGGGATGGCGGCGCATCTCGAAGACAAACATTGCCGGGTGCTGGATCAGACAGGCCTTGCGCAAAAAGGCGGTGAAGTGCTGTCTCACGTACGGCTGGCCACCAGCCGGGACGAAATGCGGACCGGCCACATCACCACCGGCGGGGCGGATTTGCTTTTGGCCTGCGACATGGTCGCGGCGGTCGGAAAAACCGCGCATGAAACGCTCAACCCCGTGCGGACAAAGGCTATTATCAATACCAACAACACGCCGGTTGCCGAATTTGTGATTAATAACGGCATTGATTTCCACAATGAACAGATCCGTGATGAAATTTTGTCCTCAACCCTGAAGGATCATCAATATTTCGTGCCGGCGACCTCCTATGCGCTGGGGTTGATGGGGGATGAGATCGCCACCAATATTTTCATGCTGGGCTATGCGTGGCAGAGGGGGTTAATACCGCTTCACCGTCAGAGCATCGAACGCGCGATTGAACTGAACGCCGTGGCGGTCGAAGCCAATAAAAAAGCATTTTCCTATGGACGGATTGCCGCGCATGATCCTGATAAAATCGCGGCGATTCTGGCCGCCGCGCAAGGAGACTCCGCACAAGAGACGTTCAACAGCACGTTAAAAGACATTATCCGCGACCGGACATCTTATCTGACCGCTTATCAGGATGAAAAATATGCCCGGCGCTATGCCGAAAAAATAGCCAGCCTTCAAATTGCCGAGATGGCCGTGCATGGTCTGGAAAATGGCGGCGAAGTGCCGGAAGGCGTTGCTTTGCCTGTCACTGAGGCTGCTGCCCGTTACTATCACAAGGTGCTGGCCTATAAAGATGAGTATGAAGTGGCGCGGCTATTTTCCGACGGGCGCTTTATCAGGGAGCTAAAATCGACATTTCAAGGGGATTATAAAATACGCTTTAATCTGGCGCCGCCGGTTATGGAGCAACAGGATCCCGCCACAGGACGTCCGAAAAAACGCGAATTTGGTGCGTGGATGCTGCCTGCGTTCGGCATTTTAGCGCGGTTGAAAATCTTGCGCGGGACGCCATTTGACATTTTTGGCTATCACCGTGACCGCCGGGCGGAACGCCGGTTGATTGCCGATTACGAAGCTGATCTGACGCTGGTGATGGAAAGCCTGTCGAAAAATACGCTTGAAACGTGCGCTTCGTTACTGGCCGTGCCGGATGATATTCGCGGATACGGGCCTGTGAAGGAAGATAATCTGGTGAAGGCATATGACAGGCGTGCAGCGCTGCGTGAGGCTTTGATGCAGGGTGATCAGGCCGCGGCGAATCGCAAAGCAGCCTGAGGCTGGAGAGACAGATCCCCGATTTTCTTTAGCTGTCATCCCCGCGGCGCGGCAGAGGCCGCGCTTATCAGCGGGGATCCAGAAAAGCCGTCGCAATGCGTGCGGGCATCCAGGGCGATTGAAAGAGAAAAGCTCTAGATAGTGTAGTCACGAGAATCGAAATGTGAGAGAATCATGTCAGCAAGCAAGGAGGCTGATATGAAACCATCCCACAGACGACACGACATTTCAGACAAAGTATGGGCGTTGCTG
>SKGD01000110.1 GCA_007117665.1 Alphaproteobacteria bacterium | reverse complement strand
TACGGATAAGCAAAAAAAAAAGCCCTCGCCGACAGGGCAAGGGCAATTTGGAGTGAAAAAATAATATTGTGCCCGTCAGGGCGCCGTTTATCAGGCGGCCTCTTTGGTCACATCATCCTTGTTCAGGTCTTTGCCAAGCATGACTTCGAGTTGCTCGGTGGCCTGATGTTCGGAAATATGTTCGATCGCGGCGACTTCACGTGCCAGACGCTCCAGCGCTGATTGATAAATCTGGCGCTCGCTGTAAGATTGCTCGGTGTCATCATTGCTGCGCTTGAGATCGCGCAGAACTTCCGCAATGGAGACAGGGTCGCCGGAATTGATTTTTGTTTCATATTCCTGTGCGCGACGGCTCCACATGGTGCGGCGGACTTTTGACTTCCCTTTCAGGGTTTTAAGCGCGTCTTTCAGGCGGTCTTCCGTGCAAAGTTTGCGCAGGCCGGCGCTGCTGGCCTTCATGACCGGAACTTTCAGGCGCATACGGTCTTTTTCAAAAGAAATATTGTAAAGCCTGATTTCACAACCGGCGATATTCTGGGTTTCGATCCCTTTGATCTGTCCGACACCGTGGGCGGGGTAAACAACGTAATCACCTGCGTTGAAGTCAATAATATTGTCGTTGGTCATTCAATTCACCTTTATCCGAGTCTGAAGTTTACACATCCAAAACCATAGCGACACCAATTCACAAAATGTGAGCCGGACGCCCGACGCTGACAAAAAACGGTTTTCCCAGAAAGCGATTTTCTACCGCACAGATCCCCAAAGGGGGACACCCCTTAAAACGTTTTAATTCGCATCAGGAGAATATAGTTAAATTTTCGTAAAAATTCAACTTTTATTTTTGGCATTTAACATATTTTTGGAGGGCTGCGGGGTGTTAAATCGTTATTTATCAACGCTGTGATCGGTAGATTTAATGTAATTTACTTGCCTTTTTTAATCGCCTTCACCGGGCGCCTCGCTGAACTCCGCAGGGTATTTTTCGGGCTTGTCTTTATATTTTTCTGCGTCGGGGAGAGGGTCTTTCCGGCGGGTCAGGTTCGGCCACTTCTCGGAATATTCGCGGTTAAGCTCCAGAAATTTTTCAGCGCGTTCGTCAATATCGGGGATGATGGCTTCGATCGGGCATTCCGGTTCGCATACGCCGCAATCAATACATTCGTCGGGATGAATGACCAGCATATTCTCGCCTTCGTAAAAGCAGTCCACCGGACACACTTCCACGCAATCCGTGTATTTACACTTTATACAAACATCCGTCACAACAAAGGTCATATGATATACTCCGTTCAGCGAGGATGGTTATGGCATAAAATGCGGTTTGTTTCCAGCCTGCATTTGCGTTTGAACATTACCCCACGACAGGCTCGTTCAAGCGCAATGTAACAGCTTCCTTTGCCGTTAGCGTGGCCTCGGCACCAACCGGATAGGTCGGTAAAAGGCCGTGATGGCCGAAATTCATATCCATGACGACAGGGATGCCGGCATTGGCAAGATGTTCGCGGACGATGTCTTCCAGCGTAAAGCCGAACGGGTTGGACTCATCATCGCATGTTTTGCTGAATCGTCCCATGACGAGCCCGGAGATCATGTTGAAGACACCGGCCAGACGCAGGCTGCATAACATCCGGTCATAACGGCTCAGATGATCGCTTGTATCTTCTAAAAACAGCAGCGCGCCGGTCATATCGGGCATATATCCGGTGCCGCTCAGGGCATGCATGACGCTCAGATTGCCGCCCATCAGCCTGCCATTGGCTTCACCCTCGTGGATGATGCGGGTGCCGGCACAATCTATCGCGCTTTTCTGTCCGCTCATGATCTCCAGCATGGCGGCGCTTTCCGCACGGCCGGATAGTTCCCGTGCCAGCGGGCCATGAAACGTCACCAGCCCCGTACGGGCATGAATGCCGTTCAACAAGGCCGTCACATCGCTATAGCCGCATAGTATTTTAGGATTGGCGGCGATCAAATCATAATCGAGCAGCGGCAGCATTGTCATGGCACGATTACCGCCGCGGGCGGTGATGATGGCTTTGATGTCCGGGTTCGCGAACAGTTCATTCAGCGCCTGCGCTTTTTCCTGAGGCGTTCCCGCAGACTGGTGGCGGATGGCGGCGCTTTGCGGGTGGATATAGACCTCGTATCCCTGTGCCTCCAGAAAATCTTTGGCGATCTTTAGCTCTGCGGCGTCCGCCCAGCATGACGGTGCCATAATCCCGATCATATCGCCTTTTTGTAATGCGGGGGCTTTTAACGGTGCTTTATTCATGAGAATGAGTTTATGATTTTTTTAGGCCGGAGAACAAGGACAATGCTTTGTCGCGGGCTTTTTTATGATCAATAATCGGGTCGGGATAGACACTGTTATGCGTGGTTTCCCACGGCGCATGAATATATTTATCGGGCAGGGCGGCAAGTTCGGGAACCCATCGGCGGATATAGGTGCCGCAAGGGTCGAATTTTTGCCCTTGGGTGACGGGGTTGAATATACGGAAATAAGGCGCGGCATCCGCACCGCATCCTGCCACCCATTGCCAGCTGGCGCTGTTATTGGCGAGATCCGCATCCACAAGGCAATCCCAGAACCATCGGGCGCCGTGCTGCCAGTCGATCAGAAGGTCTTTGACCAAAAAGGACGCGACAATCATGCGTACCCGGTTATGCATGTATCCTGTTTCCCACAATTCCCGCATGCCGGCATCGACAATCGGATACCCTGTCATGCCTTTTTGCCATTGTTCGAGCATGGCCGGGTCGTCTTGCCACGGGAAGGCCGAGAATTTTTCCTGTAGCGGTAAAGACGGCAGGGAAGGGAAATGATAAAGCAGGTTATAGGAGAATTCACGCCACCCCAGTTCACTGCAAAAATGATCGCCGTCATTCTCAAGCTTGGCGGCAACCGTTGCGCGGCGGATCTCATGCCATACAGTGCGCGGAGAGATGTCACCACGGTGTAAAAAAGGAGACAGGCGCGAAACATGCGGCAGGTCAGGACGGTTACGATCCTGTTTGTATCCGCGCAGCCCGTCCCGCACAAAAAGGTCCAGCGCGTCCCGCGCACCTTTTTCGCCGGGTGTCCATCCGGCCATGATTTTCACATCCCATTTGATCCGCGGTAGAAGCGCCAGAGAATCGATTTTGTTCTGTGCGCTTTGTAATGCGCCGTGCCGGTGAAACATAATATGCGCCGGTGCGGGCAGGGGGGCTTCCGGCTCGCCGCACCTCTCAAGACAGCCTTTCCGGTAAAAAGGGGTGAATACTTTATAGGGTGAGCCGTCCGGCTTGACGGCCTGCCACGGCTCCCAAAGCAGGGAAGCATTGTGGCTTTTAACGGCGACGTCGTCTTCCTGCATCCTTTGTTTGATCGCTTTATCGCGCTGAATGCGCCACGGTTCGTAACATCTGTTCCAGTATATGGCTTGTGCTTTGGTTTCGCGGGCAAGGCGCGGGAGAATATCATCCGCCTTGCCGCGGGCGAACAGCAATTGCCCCTGTAACGAGTCGGATAATGCCGCAAGGCTGTGATGCAGCCAGCAACGGCTGGCGGCTCCGGCCTGCCACGGCACGGCCGAGTCATCATCCAGAATATAGATGATGAGCAAAGGCGCGCCGGTGTGCGCCGCATGGTAAAGCGCCGGATTGTCGGTCAGCCGCAAATCCTGACGCAGCCACACGATAATCGGATTTTGCGCTTGGTTCATAAGGGGTTATTCGCCCCGGTCGCCGGGGCGGATCAAAATAAAATGACCGGAGGTCATCCGTCGGCGTTGATCCGGTCGATGAGTTCCTGTTTGACATCGTCAGCCTTTAAATTATCAATCTGGCAGGTGCCGGCTGCGATATGCCCGCCGCCGCCATATTCAAGCATTAAAGACCCGATATTGGTGTTGCTCGTACGGTTCAGGATAGACTTCCCGACCGCAAAAACGGTGTTTTGCTGATTTCTGCCCCACAAGATATGCATCGAGATATTGCAATGAGGAAACAGCGCATAAATGATAAAACGGTTTGCCGCCCAGATTGTGTCTTCCTGACGCAGATCGAGAACGACCAGGTTTTTATAAACACGGGAACAGCGTTCGATTTGTGATTTGCATTTTTGCTTGTGTTGCTCGTACAAATCAACGCGCTCTTTGACGTCCGGCAAGGCCAGAACCTTGTCTATTGAGTCCTCTTCAGCGCAATAATCAATCAACTTCATCATTAATTGGTAATTGGAAATATTGAAGTTACGAAAACGCCCCAAGCCGGTGCGGGCATCCATAATGAAGCTTAGAAGCTCCCACCCTTGGGGGTTCAAAATATCGTCTTTTGTAAAACCGGCCGTATCTGCCTTGTCCACGGCGCTCATCATATCGTCGCTGATTGCCGCAAGAGCCGGATTGTCCCTGCCGCCGAAATAATCAAACACAACCCTTGCTGCCGACGGCGCTTTGGGGTCGATCACATGGTTGTCAGGAATATCGCCAACGCGTTTTGCTTCGCTGGCGTGATGATCGAAACATAAATACACACCAGGTACATAGGGCAGGTTTGTTACGATATCATTTTCGGTGACATCAACGGCGCCGTCCTGCATGTCTTTGGGGTGAGCAAAAGATATCTCGTCGATCTTCCCCAGACGTTTCAGAATAATCGCACAGACAAGACCATCCATATCGCTACGGGTTATCAAGCGATAGGTTTTGTTCTGGTCGAGCTGTTTCTTTGCTTCGCTGGCCATGACATGTCCTTTATCGTGTGTTTTGATTATCGCTTTATTCGAACCACAAGCAATCTTATCGCGTGAAAATTAATATTTACTTTTCACGTGATGTATAAACCGCTTTTTGGACAATGAAAATGATCAGGTAGCGGCGGCTTCTGGCTCTTTTTCAGCTTTTTTTGAGGATTTTTTCTTTTTCTTGCTGTCCGAATACACATAGGTTGGCGTGGCTTCGTCCTTGACGGTTTTTTCTTCGACAACGACTTCTTCCAGCCCTTCTAAATCGGGTAGCTCGAACATGGTTTCCAGCAGCAAAACCTCCATAATCGAGCGCAAGCCGCGTGCGCCGGTCTTGCGTTCAATAGCCTTGTTGGCGATGGCTTTCAGCGCACCATCCGTAAAGCGAAGCTCGACATCTTCCATTTTGAACAATTGCTGATATTGCTTGACCAGTGCGTTTTTCGGTTCGGTCAGAATCTGGATCAATGCGTCCACGTCCAGGTCTTCAAGCGTCGCAATAAGCGGCAAGCGCCCGACAAATTCAGGGATCAGGCCGTAACGCAGCAGATCTTCAGGCTCCAGCGCACGGAACAACTCGCCTATCCGCTGATCGTCTTCAGCCTTGATGTCAGCGCCAAATCCGATGTTGGTACCGCGCCCGCGATCGGCTATAATCTTGTCCAGCCCGGCAAACGCGCCGCCGCAGATAAACAGGATGTTTGCCGTATCGACCTGCAAGAATTCCTGTTGCGGGTGTTTGCGTCCTCCTTGCGGCGGAACGCTGGCAACCGTACCTTCCATCAACTTCAGCAAGGCTTGCTGGACGCCTTCGCCTGACACATCACGGGTGATCGAAGGGTTGTCGGATTTGCGGCTGATTTTGTCGATCTCGTCAATATAGACAATACCGCTCTGGGCGCGTTCGACATTATAGTCACTTGACTGCAAAAGCTTCAGGACGATGTTTTCAACATCTTCACCCACATAACCGGCTTCAGTCAGCGTTGTCGCATCGGCCATGGTGAAGGGAACGTCCAGAATTCGCGCAAGGGTCTGCGCCAGAAGAGTCTTCCCGCAACCGGTTGGCCCGACCAGCAGGATGTTGGATTTTGATAGCTCAACCTCGCCACCGCTTTGGGCATGTTCCATGCGCTTGTAATGATTGTGAACAGCCACAGCAAGCACGCGCTTGGCGCGCGCCTGTCCGATCACATAATCATCCAGGACGGCTTTGATTTCACTGGGCGAGGGGACGCCTTCTCCGGAACGAACAATCGAGGTCTTGTCTTCTTCACGGATAATATCCATGCAAAGCTCGACACATTCGTTACAGATAAAAACATTCGGTCCGGCGATCAGCTTACGGACTTCGTGCTGGCTTTTGCCGCAAAAAGAGCAATAAAGTGTGTTTTTGCTATCGCTTTCGCCGGATTTACTCATCAAGGGATGTCCTGTTTATAGTGGAGTGAGAATCACATTCTTCCCTAATGTAGCCAAGTGTAGCGGCAAGGCGCAAGCCCCTTTCAACATCAAACGTATTTTCTCTCCACAATGACGTGATTTTTGTCCGGTGTTTTTTGCGCGCGGGTCTATGATCTGGCGCGATAATATATTAGTCTTCGGCATGAACACGCCGCCAAAAGCGCAAAATTATACGGCTATGCAGATGAATACGACACTTGATGACCTGATCGAAAGTTTCAGCCTTTTTGATGGCTGGGAAGATCGCTATCGTTTCCTGATCGATCTGGGGCAGCGCCTGCCCCCGATGGATGAGGCGCTCAAAACCGCGCATAATATTGTGCCGGGCTGTACATCCCGCGTGTGGATGGTGACAGCAACGGCCACAGGAGAAGATGGTCAGCCTTGCTTCAGATTTATCGCCGATAGTGACGCAAAAATTGTCAAAGGACTGATCTATATTTTGATGGTCGCTTATCAGGGGCAAGCCATAAAGGACGTTGCGTCTGTTGATATTCGTCAGGCCTTTGACGATCTGGGGCTGTCCGGGCATCTCAGCCCCAGCCGCCGGAACGGTTTTTTCGCGATGGTTGACCGGATCACCGGCGCGGCAGCACTTGCATAAGGGTCTTCATTCAGCATCCGCTTCATCCGGGGCGGATGTTTCGATCGGAACCGGCGTGAAATCAACATGATGGATGCTGTGTAAGATCGCGGCAAAAGCCTGATCCGCCGGGTCGTAATTCTCACCGATCAATTCGGCTTCGATGGTCATCATCGAGTGCTCCCCGACCCAGAATTGTGCGACATAAATCATCGGCGCGACATAACCTGTCGGGCTTGGGCCTGCCCCGAACAAAGCGCCGACGGTTTCACGCTCATTTTCCTCGAATGTCAGTTGGTAGGTTTCCAGATCATCAATCCCCGGACGCGCCAGCAAAAGCGTTTGCAGGACATCCTGAGTATAGTCGCGGCGTGTGTCGCGGGACGTTTTTTCACATGTCACGTAAATATTGATGGTGGATTGCATGTTATACACTTTGGTGAAGCCGTCCATCAGCGCGCAATTATCGCGCATATAGGGGTGACAGCGCCGTGTCCTTTGCGGTTCGGACGGCAATGTCATGCGAAAATCGCACCCTTCGGGGCTATAGACATAGCCGTCTTGCTCCGCAGAAGCCTGCGCTGCGGGGAGGGCAAGTAACAACAAAGCGGCCAGAGCAATCAGTTTCATTATTTTTGATCCTTTTCCCAGTTTTGCGGGTCGGCTTCGGCTTGTGTGCCTTCGGCCATGTTTTTGATTTCATGCGGTTGGCCGTCCTCGAAAGGCGGAAACCAGACATAAGGGATTCCTTTGCGTTCGGCATAGGAAAGCTGCTTTTTGATTTTTTGCGGCGCGTGATACAGCTCGACATTATAATTGCGGTCGCGCAGCATACGCGCGGTGGCGGCAGCCTCGCTGCGACGCTCCTCGGTGTACAGAATCATCAGGATATCAGCAGGAGACTTCCGCGTAGTCTCAAAAGCACCCTGACGACGCAGCCGGTCAAACAGGCGCGAAAACCCGATCGAGATACCAACGCCCGGCAGATGCTTGTTGATATAGCTTCCGGCCAGATCATCATAACGCCCGCCCGAACAGATCGAACCGTAAGACGGATCATCAAGGAAGACCGTTTCATAAACCGTGCCGGTGTAATAATCCAGCCCCCGCACGATGGAAAGATCGGCCATAACAGCGCCCTTGGGGAGGTGAGAAAGCTGATCCATGACAAAAGAAAGCTCTTCGATTCCTTCGCGTGTTTTTGGGATTAGTTTGTTACCAAATTCTTTAATACGCTCCTTGATCTCTTTTGCGGAAGAGAATTCCTTTTCTGTTAGTTTTGTTAAAATACTAAGAATGAGTTTTCTATCTATGTCTTCATTATATAGTTCCCCTTCATTGATAAGGGTTTGCAGCTTTTTCTGAAAATGAGCACTCGGAATTTTTTCTTTTTTATCTATTAGCGAAAGTATTTCGGACGAATTAGAAAGACCGTATTTCTCAAATATACCCAGCAAGATTTTTCGGTTGCTGATCCGCATTCGGATATTCTGTTTTTCCATTCCCGGCAGGCCGGACAATATTTCCCACATGATCGCCGGCATTTCGGCATCGAAATGCAGCGGCAGGTTATCGACATTAATAACGTCAATATCGCATTGATAAAATTCGCGGAACCGTCCGGCCTGCGGCCTTTCGCCGCGCCAGACGCGCTGCATCTGGTATCGTTTGAACGGAAAAACCAGATCGTTGAAATGCTGCGCCACGTAACGCGCCAGCGGCACGGTCTGGTCGAAATGCAGGGCAAGGCGTGCTTCGCTGTCATCTTCATCGTCTTTATGCAGCCTTTCAAGGACATATATCTCCTTGTCGACTTCGCCTTTGGCGCTGATGACGTCAAGTTCCTCGACGGACGGCGTTTCGATCGAACAATAACCGTAACGTTCAAATATGCGGCGGATATGATCGAACCATTTTTGTTCCACCAGCCGTTCTTCGGGCAGCCATTCGGGGAAGCCGCTGACAGGTTTCGGCTTGTAAACCGCTTTTTTCTTTTCGCTCATATCGCTTTGCTTGAGGGCTGTTTGTGTCATGATGTCCAGAGATTAGCATATATTGCCGCGCTGGCAATATTGTCCTGTACCTAAATTTTCTTTTGCGGGGAATCATCAAACAGGTTGCTGATGCTGCCGATCAGGGCGGCGGCCAACTCATCCGCATCGGCGATCGTTGTGGCCTTCTCATAGTAGCGCGTCACATCATGCCCGATTCCTATGGCAGTCAGTTCCACGGGCGAATGATTTTCGATCCACGCAATGATGGTTCGCAAATCATGCTCCAGAATATTCGATGGATTGACAGACAGGGTTGAATCGTCAACCGGTGCGCCATCCGAAATCACCATGATTATTTTTCGTTGCTCCGGCCTTGCGGCCAGCCTGTTATAGGCCCAGACCAATGCTTCGCCGTCGATATTTTCCTTCAGTAATCCTTCCTTGAGCATCAGCCCCAGATTGCGCCGTGTCCGGCGCCACGGCATGTCGGCGGATTTATAAATAATATGCCGCAGGTCATTCAGCCGTCCTGGATATAGAGGGCGATTATTTTGTATCCACAGATCGCGTGCCTTGCCGCCTTTCCATGCGCGGGTGGTGAAGCCCAGAATCTCGACCTTGACCCCGCAACGCTCCAGCGTTCGCGCCAGAATATCGGTGCACATGGCGGCGATGGCAATCGGCCGTCCGCGCATGGAGCCGGAATTATCAATCAGCAATGACACCACCGTGTCACGGAACGGCATTTCCTGTTCCTGCTTATAAACCAGCGGGATGTCAGGGTTGGCGATCATCCGGGCAAGGCGGCTTGTGTCGAGCGTGCCTTCTTCCAGATCAAACGACCATGAGCGTTGCTGGCGCGCCATCAATTTTCGTTGTAACCGGTTAGCCAGCTTGGTCGTGATGCTTTGCATGTGGGATAATTGCCGGTCGAGCATGCTGCGCAGCCGCTCCAGCTCTTCCGGTTCGGCCAGATCTTCGGCGTGGATCACCTCGTCAAACAGCGCCGTATAGATTTTATAATGATCGTCCGGGCCGGGTATGTAGCCTTCCGGCCTTTCAGCACGCGGGTTTTGTTCGTCTCCATCCGTGTCATCATCATGGCCGGACGCGCCTTGTTCATCGTCATCCATCGGCATGAATGGCGTGTCATTATCGGTGCCGCCATCATCATCTTCACCGCTTTGATCCTGTTGTTGCGTGTCTGCGGGGTTTTGTTTGTCGGGGCGGTTTTCATCGGGCGTGCCGTGTTGCTCATCCGGCGGGGGCGGGGCTGTGTCCTGCTCTGCTTCCGGGGCGCTTCTTTGTCCGTCATCCGGTGCCAGCAGTGCCATTTGTACCAGCATTTCGCGCGCTTGCGCGGCAAAAGCATGCTGGTCGCCGATCATGGGCGTCAGCGCCGAGAGGCCGTTCTTTCCCAGTTTTTCGAATAGCCACGGCTCCCATATTTGCCGGAGCTTTTGTGTTTCCGGCGGATTTTCGCCGCTTAATTCCAGCCGCGTCAGGATATACAGCGCATCGGCCATATTGGTGCTTTCGCGGCTGTTGATATGATCCAGCCCCATCTTTTGGCATTTCCCGGCGAGCATATCGCCGAGATTGCGCGCAACGCCTTTCATCCGGCGAATCCCCAGCGCTTCATAGCGCGCCTGTTCCATCGCATCGAAAACGGCTTTGGCGGTCAGGTCGAGCGGTGCGTTTTGAAAATGTATATCGTCACTATGATGCCGCAGGCGCAAGGCCTTGGTGTCGGCGCTTCCACGGACGAGAGCTGTGCTTTGCGCTGATAGCTCAGGATCGGGCAGGGGCAGGATCTGGCTTTTATCCTGTTCCTTCCCGGACGCGGGAGGCAAGCCGCCATCGGCAGCGTAGCGCACCGTGATGTCTCTTTTTCGGGACAGGGCGCGCAGCGCCGCCGCTGTGGCCGCTTTGAAGGATTCGCGTCTGTCTCCCTGCCTGTCATGCCCGCCGGTCATGGGGCTGCCCTGTTCTTGCGCTGCTGGAACAGCCATTCCCAGACAAGCGGCTGGTACAGCTCGGATGACGGGCAATTGTGGCTCATATAGGGAATTTCGATATAATGCGCGTTCCGCCCGCCATAAGAGCGAATAAGCGTGACGGTGTCTTCGGCATTTTCCGGCGCGATCACAGTGTCCAGAACCCCGTGTACGGCCAAAAGCGGCACGGATGTCATGTTTGGCGCGTCTGGCGGATGCCAGTGGCCGCTCAGCGCGACCGCGCCGGCGAAGATGTCGGGGAAAAACCGTACGGCACCAAAAGCGCCAGTTCCACCGTCCGAACAGCCAATGACGTAAATGCGCGACCGGTCGATCGGGTGCTGATCGGCGAGCATATCAATAAGCCGGACAATATCGGCAAGGCCGAAACGGTTGGGGGGTGGTTGCCTGTTACGATCTTGCGGATAGGCCCATAATCGCCCGCGCGATAGCATGGGCGTTAAAATAAACGCGGGGAAGGCCAGCCTGTTTTTTTCTTCCGTCAGGAAACCGGCGGCGTAAGACATGCCTGTGCCGCCATGCAGCACCAGAACCAACGGCAATGAAAGATCGTCCGGCGCGCCGTCCAGATCCGGCGCGAACCAGTAATAAGTATAGTTTCTCAGGCCGGAAATACCTTTGATGGCGGCTGTTTTTTTCTCGAAATCAGGCGGCGTGCGCCTGCCGAAAGGATTGTCGTTGCGCGGTTTTTCCTGTGCCGGGATGCCGGAAAGTGTACTGCCGACGGCATGTATTTGTGCGCCATAGGGCGAGCGGGCAATCAATAGGAGAAAAATCAGCAGAAAAAAGCCGCCAATCAGGGCGATCACCATAAAATCGGGCTTCTTTTCGGATGACATCGGACTGCCTTTTACAGATTTTCGGGCAATATGCCGAAGCATCGTTGATAATATTCACCGATGACCGGGCGTTCAGCCTCATCACATTTATTCAGGAAGCTGAGCCGGAAGGCCAGTTCGCGGTCGTTGAATATTTTTGTGTTTTCGATCCAGCTCAGCACTGTGCGCGGTGACATTAATGTTGACAGATCGCCATTGATAAAGCCCTGACGGGTCATGTCGGCCAGCCTTACCATGGAATCGATATCATCCCGGCCAGCCTCATTATCCATGTCGGGGTTTTTCAGCAGCATAATTTCAATTTCATCGTCATGCGGCAGGTAATTAAGCGTTGTCACGATGTTCCAGCGGTCAAGCTGTGCCTGGTTGAGTTGTTGCGATCCGTGATACAGCCCTGTCGTGTCGCCCAGCCCGATCGTGTTGGCGGTGGCAAACAGCCGGAAAGCCGGATGCGGGCGGATCACCATATTCTGATCCAGCAGGGTCAATTGGCCTTCAGCCTCCAGAACGCGCTGGATCACAAACATGACATCAGGCCGCCCGGCATCATATTCGTCAAATACCAGCGCCACCGGGTTTTGCAGCGCCCACGGCAACAGCCCTTGCTTATATTCGGTGATCTGCTTGCCTTCTTTCAGCACGATCATATCTTTGCCGAGCAAGTCTATGCGGCTGACATGGCTGTCGAGATTGATTCGGATGCAAGGCCAGTTCAAACGTGCGGCGATTTGTTCGATATGGGTTGATTTTCCGGTGCCGTGATAACCCTGCACCATGACGCGGCGATTATGGGCGAACCCCGCCAAAATAGCGATGGTGGTGTCATGATCGAAATGATAGGCCTCGTCAATGGCTGGAATATTGGGCTGCTCAAAACTGAAACCGGGAATTTGCCAGTCAATATCCAGCCCGAACGTGTCGCGCGCATCGTATTTCATATCGGGGATGGATGTGTGCTTGCCGGCATTGGCCACAAGCTGTGTCATGTCAAAAGACGATGGGGCAAGTTGCCTGTTTTTTTCGGCTTCGCGCATTTTGGCGGGGCTTTTATCTGATGTATCGCTCAAGGGGGTGATCCTGCTTTTTGTTTACGCCTTATCAAATTAACATGAACAGCTTATTTGTCGAGCGCTTCATAACGCTCGCAGGCCAGTCGTAATACGGTATAGGCGATATTGACACGTTTCAGGGTCTCTTCGGCGTCGGGATTGTCGCGGTTAATGTCAGGGTGGTATTTTTTGGCCAACGTCTTATAGCGCGTTTTGATGCGTTCGAGTCTCAGCGGCGGCGTCAGCCCCATAATCGCCATGGCTTCATGTTCCGGCGTGCCTTTTATGAACGGATTATCATAAGAATATTGCTGCTCGCTTTCGGGTTCGCTTTCCGGTTTATCGCTGAAATGGAAGGTCTGCCACGCCTTGTTTTTAAGCTCTTCTTCAAAATTCGGAAAATTCCCGTAACGCCATGTCGGGCGATCCCACAAAGCGCTGCGGATAATGTGGTCTTCAATATCGGCTTGCCCCATGCCGGAAAAATAATTCCATGCGCGGTTGTAATCTTGCACATGCTCAAGGCAAAACCAGTAATGGCTACCCAGTGTCCGGTCTTTGGGCGCTTTGTAATCGGCGGTTTCTGCGCATCCGGGCATGTCACAGCAACGATCGGCCCGTTGCGGGGCATCATCGGCATATTCGACGGAGTTGGGTTTAAGCTCTATCTTTGGCATATCATTATAATTATGATGATTGCTGGCCTTTCAGACAAGTTTTATGAGCGTGATGATGAGCAATTTGCAACAAAAGATGCATGATATCCTGACCGGGGCTTTTACGCCGGTATATCTTGAGATTATCAATCAAAGTCACCTGCATGCCGGCCATGCGGGTGATGATGGCAGCGGCGAAAGCCATTTCAAAATAACAATCACAGCCGCATCCTTTGCCGGACATAGCCGCGTTACATGCCACCGTATGGTTTTTGATGTTTTGAAAGTGCATCTTGACACATTGCCGCATGCGGTTTCCCTTACGGCGCACCCGCCGCAGGACGAGAAGCCGGGTTGATTGCCTCACGGTTTCACAATTTACAGTTGTTATTTTTATGGCGATATGAAAGAATGCCCGTGTAGGTTGTTTTACCGATATGGCGGCAATGATAAATCAAAGCGGGGTATTTTCATGTCCAGAGAGTCAAACGGCGTTAGCACCCTGATTAGCCGGAATATCACAGTTTTGGGGCGGCGCACTTCTGTCCGACTGGAGCCGGAAATGTGGGCGTCCTTGCGCGAGATTGCAAAATGCGAAAATTGTAAAATCCATGATAT
>SKGD01000117.1 GCA_007117665.1 Alphaproteobacteria bacterium | reverse complement strand
TGGATTTTCCGGTCGTCCGCCGCACCACCCCGACAGCGGGAACCGAGACAAGCACCATGCAACAGTTTTTTGGAAATCTCGGGCGCTTTAACCCGCAAACCCGATAAGGCGCAAGCCGGCTATGGATGAGCGAGCCTTGCAGGCCGCCTTTTGACCCGTCAGATCCGGCGCTGCTCGACGACCTGCAACAATATATCTTCGACCGTATCCTCACCCAGAACATTTTTGATGATGCTTAGCATGCGTTGCTTGATATCGGCCACGCGCAACACCCCGCCATCCAGCGCGGCATGACGGCTCAGCGCGCCATATAATTCCTGAATATAAGCATCGGTCAAACGAGGACGAAGACGATTAACAAGATCGGCTTTTCTGCTGCTGTCGACCTCGACCACGACAACCAGCGTAATAGTCTGGCTGACCCCGTGCCGGTCGATAATCGGTAAAATCAGCGGTGAAAGCTCGACAAAAGAATGATGCGACGTATCACGGCGCGGCGCGACTTCGCCTGTATCACTATGTGCGGCATCCCCCATCGAGGCTTGCGCCGACTGGTCAAAATAAAAATAGGCGCCGGCACCGCCGCCGCCCAGAATTAATAACGCCAAAACGCCTATGATTGCTGCCTTCATCGACACATTCCCCTACACACCCAACATTTTTATTTCGTTCCCCAACGACCTATAGGATCAGAATTCATTCATTTCGTAAGTTCTGCGCGAGAAAATTTTTAGTGGATATTTGGGAAAAGCGCGCAGAGCATAGCCGTCGCTATAGTCAAGCGCTTTGAGCAAATAGACACAACCATTTACCGCGCCCTTACGGGTTACCAGTGATAAATGCATCTACGGCGTCAAGCAAGCTTACCGTAGACACCGCTACGCTCTCGCTTGCTTTTCTGGTATCTGCATTTATCATTGGCAACAGCACTTTACGAAATGAATGAATTCTGATCCTAACTCCATCTTACCGGGATTTTTTTAACATAGTGTTAGAAACAGATTGGATTTTAGGTAAATGCCGCGGATCCGGCGTGGCAGACGATGAAAGCGGCTCAGGAAGCCGCCTTTTTACGCGGGGATATCTTGCTTTCAGCGGCGTCATTCCAGCTCCCGGACGAAGACGGAGACGTAGCATAACAATGACGCGCCGCAGGGAATGTGCGGTTTTTAACATCCTGCGCATAGCGCCCCAAAGCAACACCCATATCATCCTGAAAAGACGCATAGCGTTCGACAAAGCCGGGAACCGAAGCGCCATTCATCCCCAGCATATCTTCCGTCACCAGAATTTGCCCGTCACACTGCGCCGATGCGCCGATGCCGATGGTCGGGACACTGACTCTTTCCGTGACCGCCGTCGCAATTGCAGGCAGGACACATTCGAGAACAATCCCGAATGACCCGCTTTGCACCAGCGCATCTGCATCTTTTATGATTTTTTCTTCTTCGGCTTCATGCCTGCCTTTGACACGATAACCGCCCTCAGAATGAACCGATTGCGGTTGCAAACCGATATGCCCCAGAACCGGTATGCCCCGCGCCGTCAGAAACGCGCAACTATCGGCCATTTCCTGCCCGCCTTCAATCTTGACCGCCGCCGCGCCGGTTTCCTTTAAAATCCGGACAGCGTTAAGATAGGCTTGTTGCGGGCTTTCCTGATACGTCCCGAAAGGCATATCAACCACAATCAGGGCACGGGAGGTTGAACGCACGACCGCCGCGCCATGGGCAATCATCATATCCAGCGTCACCGGTATGGTACTGTCCATACCATAAAGCACCATGCCCAGACTATCACCGACCAGAATAATATCAGCATGCTCATCCGCAACGCGGGCAACCGGTGCCGTATAGGCCGTCAGGCAGACAAGCGGCGTTGCGCCCTTTTGCCGGGCAATGTCACGGACTGTCTTGCGGCTGCTGCGGACTTGCTTGCTCACGCTTTTGGCTCTTCCCTGACATTTTTGGCTATCCTGTCCAGCACCGCATTGACGATTTTCGACTCGCCGCCATCATAAAAAGAATGGGTGATGTCCAGATAATCAGCGATAATGATCGGCACATCAACATCATGATGCGCTAGCAATTCATAGGCGCCGCACATCATGATACCGAGCAATAGCGGCTCCAGCGCCGCCGCATCGCCCTTGTGACGACCCTCCAGTGCCCCGGAAACGAGGCTCATAACATCATCTTTCCTTGACTCCAGGCCACTGACGATTGATGCAAACAACGTATCATCCGGCGCGGCCAACGCCGCACCGTCAACCGGCTTGCCCAGACGGAACAGCCTATATTCGCCGACCACCTGACGGGCATCCTGACCACCGGCACGCATCTGGTAAACAGCCTGAACCGCCGCCAGCCGTGCGGATGTCCGGCGCATCGCCGTTGAACCGCCGGCCTCTTGACTTTTTTCGCGCTTACTCATCTGTGGCTCCTTCTTCCCGCCCCATATGGATGTCCTTGATATCACTCAAAAAGGAATTGAAATCTTCGGGCTTGCTGAAATCCTTATAGACCGAAGCATAACGCACATAACCAACTGTATCGAGACGCGCCAGCGCCTTCATGACCATATCCCCGATCAAATGCGATGCAACGTCGGCATCCCCCATGGTTTCAAGCTGCCGGACGATCGAGTTGGCAGCTTTTTCAATCTGCTCCAGCTCCACCGGACGTTTTCGCAAAGCGACCTGCATTGATTTTATAAGCTTGTCGCGGTCAAAGGGTTGTCTGCGGTCGCCAGCCTTCAGAACCGTCATCTCACGCAATTGCACACGCTCGAACGTTGTGAAGCGCGCCCCGCATTCCGGGCATGCGCGGCGACGGCGGATTGCCGAATTATCCTCGGTCGGACGCGAATCCTTGACCTGTGTTTCCTGACTGCCGCAAAAAGGACAACGCATGCTGTCTCCGCCTTAGAGTTTCGGGTAAACCGGGAAACGGTCACAAAGCTGCCTGACCTCGGCCAGCACGGCATGCTCGACCGTATTATTCGCATCCGGCCCGTTTTCCGCCAGACCATCAAGCACCCGTACAATCATTTCACCGACCTGACGAAACTCGTCCCGGCCAAATCCGCGCGTTGTCGCTGCGGGCGTTCCCAAACGAACGCCGCTGGTGACCATCGGCTTTTCCGGGTCAAACGGAACGGCGTTTTTGTTACAGGTCATCCCCGCTCGCTCCAGAGCCAGTTCGGCGATATCACCAGTCAGTTTTTTGGGGCGCAGGTCAACCAGCAATAAATGACTGTCCGTGCCGCCGGACACAATGTCATAACCGCCAAGGCGGATCGTGTCAGACAATATCGCGGCATTATCAACCACCGCCGCGATATAGTCCTTGAAAGAAGGCTGCAGCGCTTCGCCGAAGCAAACAGCCTTGGCGGCGATCACATGCATTAACGGCCCGCCCTGAAGCCCCGGAAAAATTGCCGAATTGATCTTTTTGGCAATATCCGCATCATTGGTCAGGATCAGCCCTCCCCGCGGCCCACGTAGGGTTTTATGCGTTGTGGTTGTTGTCACATGGGCATGGGCAACAGGGCTGGGGTAAGCGCCTGTCGCGACCAGCCCGGCATAATGCGCCATATCAGCCATGAAATAAGCACCCACACTGTCAGCGATCTCACGAAAGCGCGCCCAGTCAATCCGGCGCGGATAAGCCGATGCGCCGGCAATAATCAGTTTTGGTTTATGTTCCTGCGCCAGACGCATGACCTCGTTATAATCAATTGTGGCATCATCCTGACGCACGCCATACTGCACAGAATTGAACCATTTCCCGGATTCATTAGGCTTTGCGCCGTGGGTCAGATGCCCGCCCGCCGCCAAAGACATGCCCAAAATCGTATCGCCGGGCTGTACCAGCGCCAGCATAACGCCCTGATTGGCCTGCGATCCCGAATGCGGCTGGACATTGGCATAAGCGCAACCGAACAATTTTTTCGCGCGCTCGATTGCCAATTCTTCAGCAAGATCAACATATTCGCAGCCACCGTAATATCTTTTTCTCGGGTAGCCTTCCGCATATTTGTTAGTCAGGACGCTTCCTTGCGCCTCCATCACAGCAAAAGAAGCCATGTTTTCAGAGGCAATTAGCTCAATATATTCATGCTGTCTCTTAAATTCCTGCGCGATCGCACCGAACAGCTCCGGATCGCTCTCCCGGACACTCGCGCTATAAAAACCGGACGTATCGAAAATATCTTTTTTTACTGCATTTGCGCTCATCACAAGCCCTTTCTATACCGTTTCGTTTTTATTCCTTGCCCTGCCTGTCGAGCATGGCAACACGCGTCCCGTGACGCCCGCCTTCAAAAGCCGTGTCCATGAAAATAGTGACGCAATCCATCATGACTTCCATGCCGCTGATCCGTGCACCAAGCGCGAGGACATTCGCATCATTATGCTGGCGGGCAAGACGTGCCATGGTCGTATCAGTGCATAAAGCGGCGCGCACACCCTGAAAACGGTTCGCCGCGATCGATATGCCGATCCCCGTTCCGCAAATCAAAATGCCACGCGTGGCACGACCGGTTATAATCGCATCCGCCATCGAAGCGCCAAAATCAGGATAATGAACGGATTCCGTGGAATGAGCCCCCAGATCAATGATCTCGTAACGGCCTTCCAGCGCATGCCGGATTTGCTCCTTCACATCATACCCGGCATGATCCGAAGCAATTGCCAGTGTCACAGGGGAGGTTGTCATTTTTCAGGCGCTCCTTTCCAGAGCCTCTGTTATAAGGTTATGCGCCTGTGGAAATCAATCCTTTCTTTTTCAGCACATATTCAAGGCGCTTGAGCGCATTACGCCGGAGCATTTCCTCCCCCGCCGAAACCGGTCCTGATATGGTCACTTCGGTCAGGGTTTTCGTATCCATCGCCGAAACCTTTACGAACTGACCCACCGTAAAATATTCGATGATAATTTCGCGCCCGCGCAATATATCCTCAGACATTGTGAAACTCTGAAAGCTGCTTTACGTTGATGTAACGGATGTTTATTCTATGTCCTGTTACAGGGAAAGGAAACTTCTTTATGAATGCCCAGCCACAACGTGAAAACGCACCCGACACCAAAAAGCTAAAGCCTGTCTTCCAGTGGGACGACCCGCTTTTGCTGGATGATCTATTGACCGATGAAGAGCGCATGATCCGCGATACAGCCAGAGATTTCGCGCAGGAAAAATTGCTGCCCGGTATTATCGAGGCCAACCGGCATGAAACATTCGACCCTGACATATTGAAACAAATGGGCGCGCTGGGACTCTTGGGATCCTTCATCAAAGGCTATGACTGCCCCGGCGTCACCCAAGTCAGCTATGGCCTGATCGCCCGCGAAATCGAACGGGTTGATTCCGCCTATCGCTCGGCATTATCAGTGCAATCATCCCTGGTTATGTACCCGATCAACACATTCGGCAGCGAAGAGCAAAAGCAAAAGTTCCTGCCCGGATTGGCATCAGGCGCATTGATCGGCTGTTTTGGCCTGACGGAACCCGATGGCGGATCCGACCCGGGCGGCATGACGACCCGCGCCAAAACCGTGCCCGGCGGATATAAGCTGTCCGGCGCCAAGCAATGGATCACAAACTCACCGATCGCGGATGTTTTTATTGTCTGGGCGAAAAACGATGATGGAGACATCATCGGACTGATCCTTGAAAAAGGCATGGAAGGGCTAAGCGCCCCTAAAATTGACGGCAAATTCTCCTTACGGTCGTCCATAACCGGCGGCATTGCAATGGATGATGTCTTTGTCCCGGCGGAAAATATGCTGCCGCATGCATCGGGTCTGACCGGCCCGTTTTCGTGTCTTAACAGTGCCCGCTACGGTATCTGCTGGGGCGCGATGGGCGCCGCAGAAGCATGCTGGCACATCGCCCGCGACTATGTCATGGAACGTGTCATTTTCGGAAAACCTCTTGCCGCGCAGCAGCTCATCCAGAAAAAGCTGGCCGACATGCAGACCGAAATCACGCTGGGGCTGCACTCAGCATGGCGACTGGGCAATCTGCGCGACCAGCACAAAGCCGCGCCGGAGGCGATTTCATTGCTTAAACGTAATAATTGCGGCAAGGCGCTGGATATTGCCCGCATCGCGCGCGACATGCTGGGCGGGAACGGTATCGCCGATGAATATCACGTGATCCGTCACATGATGAATCTGGAGGCGGTCAACACCTATGAAGGTACGCACGATATTCACGCGCTGATATTGGGGCGTTCCCAGACCGGAATTCAGGCTTTTTCCTGATCTGTCTTGGGGGGGATAGCCTGCGGACGGGCGGGGTGAAAAGACTCCCTGACGGCAACATTCAACCCTGTCTTTTGCGCGAGCTTTTTCGCATAGGATTCAGCGCCATCCCGCACCGGAGAAGAATGCACCCGGATCGTCCGCGCCGGCTTTGTCGCATGAAGTAAATAAACCGCATAAAGGCGTTTATTGGGCTTTTTTGTATGGAACCCTTTCTCCGGCGCGACCACCAGCCCCAAAAACGCCTCAATCGGCACGGCTTCAGGGCGGCGCTGCTCCGACAAGGCAAAAAGCGAAAGCGGATAATAAACAACCCGGTCGGCATGAATGTCATAACGGGCATAATCTGCCTGTTTGGGGATGACGATTTTCAAAAAGACAAAATATTCAAACACCAGCACCGCGCAGACACCGGCAAAAATCAACAAAAAGCGCTGTGTTTCATCGGTTCCGCGTTCGCCGCCGCCAAGCAGCAACATGAATGGCAGCACAAAAAGCAGGAGAAAAACAATGCCCGCTGCCAAAAGCCGCATCATATCAACCCAGCGCGACTTTCCCGAAAGCGGCAAATGAACATCAACAGCACTGATGGAAAGGGAGGATGAAGACTGACGTCCGGCGTTACCGGCTCTGATGGGGTCTTCCCCGGCAGGAGTCATTATTCATCAAAGGCCGAAAGACCTGAAAAGCTGGCCTGCCCGGCCCAGAACTTTTCAATCATCCGCATCGTCTTGTTCACGTCGCTCAGCCGTTGCGCGGAAAGCTCTGTTCCCTCAATCAGCTTCTCATGCTTGGCAAACATCTGGCTGATGATCGTGGAAAGCTCTTTACCCTTGTCAGACAATTTAACCCGGATCGACCGTTTGTCATGAACCGAACGCTCTTGAATCAAATAACCGTTTTCGACCATTTTCTTAACGTTATAAGAGACGTTAGAGCCAAGATAATAGCCCCGGATCGTCAACTCGCCGACCGTCAGCTCATCATCGCCGATATTGTGCAAAATCATGCTCTGGACGTTGTTGATATCCTGTATGCCGCGCCGGTCAAGCTCGACCTTCAAAACATCCAGAAAATAACGGTGCAGGCGCTCGATCAGTTGAATCGCTTCATAATATGGTGTCGTCGTGCTCACAAGCTCTCTCCGGGTTCGGATTTCAGCAGCCAGAATCCCGCTTTTTCTATAAAAGGGCGCATAAGAATCCTGCCTACACATAGATCATAGTAGAGATAAGGCGAGACTCAAGAGAAATTTCAGCTTTCCCTTTTTTACCCCCGCGCTTCAGATCATGCCGCAATATCCGAAAGGCTGAGCGATTGGGCAGAAAAATAGGACTCAACCATGCCATCCGTTACATCCTGCAATGTCTCCGGGCTCCACCGGGGCTTGCGATCTTTATCAATCACGGCCGCCCGGACGCCCTCATAATAATCCGACCGCCCCAAAAAGCTTTGCGCCAGCCGGAAATCATGCTCCATAACATCATCAAAATCCATGGTGCGCGCCATATCGAGATAACGCGCCGTTACTTTCAGGCTGGTCGGAGAGCGGCGACATAAAACAGACGCCACCTCCTCTGCCCAGGCATCTTTTTCCTGCGCAAGCCCTTCAAGAATTTTCTCTATCGCCAGCCCGGAGGCAAAATATGTCGCGATCATGCTGCCTTGCGCGATGCACAGTACTTTTTCCTTATCATAGTGTACTCGCACGCCCTGCAGAACGTTTTTGACAATATCATTTTCCCCGGCAACATCCGAAGGGGCCTTTTCAAAGGCTCCGGCTAAAGCCGTGACCAGATCCTGCACCGTCAATGACTCGCGCACATAGTCTGTCGCAAGCCCGCAGAAATGCATATCATGACCCTCTATTGCGTTCCCGGAAAGAGCCAGATAAGAACCAAATCCGTCAGCGCAGCGATTCAAATAATAGACACCGCCGACATCAGGGAAAAAGCCAATTCCCACTTCCGGCATGGCAAATGTCGTGCGGGACGATGCCAGACGAAACCGGCACGGGCCTGCGATCCCGTATCCGCCGCCCATCGTGATGCCATTCATCAGGGCAATCAGGGGCTTTTTATAGTGAAAAAGCTTTTTGTTGAGTTGATATTCTTCACCGAAAAACAGGCTGGCGATCCGTGAGTCAATCTCCCCCTGACGAAAAGCCATCCCCGTTCGGTAGCTTGATTTGATATCGCCGCCGGCGCAAAAAGCGCGCTCTCCGGCTCCTGCAATCACAACAGCGCGGACAGCCGGGTCGCTGTCCCAGCGATCAAGACCGGCCGACAACATCCGAATCATCTCCAACGTCAGCGCATTCAAAGCCCACGGCCTGTTCAATATCACTTGAACAATCCCCCCTTGCTGCTGTACAAGGATTTCAGAGTCTTCTTGGCAATTTGTCATGAGATATAATCTTTACGCTTGGGTTTAAATTTAGGCGACCGTGAGCCGATGAACCAAAAGTTGCTGTTTAGTGTCACAAAAGGTTTGAAAGATGTCCATCCCCCTTCGTCAAAAATCATTGAATAATCCTGCCGCGAAAACATCTGCTCATGCTACAAGCGGTGCATATCCACGCGTCAGGATGCGTAGAAACCGTGAGCATCAATGGTTACGGAACATGGTCGCGGAAAACATCCTGACCCCGCATGACCTGATATGGCCCGTATTTGCACTGGATGGGCGGAACAAAGAGGATCACATCGCCTCCATGCCCGGAATATCGCGCTATTCCATCGATCTTTTAACGCAAAAAGTAACGGAAGCGCACCAGTTCGACATTCCGGCGATCGCCCTGTTTCCAGTCACCGACCCGACCAGAAAAACCGAAAACGGCGAAGAGGCATGGAACCCCGACAACCTGATTTGCCGGGCGATTCGCGATATCAAGGATGCCTGCCCCGATATCGGCATTGTTACGGATGTGGCACTTGACCCCTATACCACGCACGGCCATGACGGGTTGATGGAAAACGGTGTCATTTTAAATGATGAAACGATTGATGTGCTGTGCCGTCAGGCATTGGTTCAGGCTGCGGCCGGCGCCGATATTATCGCCCCGTCAGACATGATGGACGGGCGGGTCGGCGCCATCCGCGATGCGTTGGATGAAAACGGATTCTCAAACGTTCGGATCATGTCTTATGCCGCTAAATACGCATCGGCTTTTTACGGCCCGTTTCGTGACGCCGTCGGTTCAGGCGGGCTTTTGAAAGGCGATAAAAAAACATACCAGATGAACCCGGCCAATACCGATGAAGCGCTGCGCGAGATCGCGCTGGATCTGGCCGAATGCGCCGATATGGTCATGGTCAAGCCGGGCATGCCTTATCTGGATGTGATCCGCCGGGTCAAAGATCATTTCAGCGTTCCCACCATGGCTTATAATGTCAGCGGCGAATATGCCATGCTGCGCCATGCGGCGGCAGCCGGATGTCTCGACTATGATAAGGCGCTGATGGAAATGTTGCTAAGCTTCAAAAGAGCCGGCGCGGATGCTGTTTTAAGCTATGCTGCCATTGATGCCTGTAAAATCATGAACAGTAAATAGAAGGCCTTGATATAAATATAAAAACAGGACAAACTGGTTACCGGCTGTTAACCTGTTTGTGACATCATGACGGTCTTGGCTATCTAAAAAACGGCCGCGCGAACATATGAAAAGCGCAGTCTCCTTACGGTTTTATCGAAACAGCAAGAAAGGATTTCTTGTAAGCAATGAAGTTTCTTGGTCTTTTAATTGTTTTTGGCGGCGTGTTCGGCGGTTATATCCTGCTGGGCGGCAAGATGGAGCCTATTCTCGTCGTCCTACCCTATGAGGGGATGATTATTGTCGGGGCGGCCATCGGCGCTTTTATCATCGGCAACACATCACATATCATCAAGGACACGATCAAGGCGCTGAACTGCATGATCAAGGCCGAAGAACACAGCAAGGAAGATTATCTGGAGCTTCTAAGCGTGCTTTACATGGTGTTCAAACTGGCACGAACCAAAGGATGGCTGGCGCTGGAATCGCATATAGAAGCTCCCGAAGAAAGCGAGCTTTTCAAACAGTTTCCCGGATTTTCGTCCAATCATCACGCGACAACCTTTTTATGTGATTATCTGCGGATCATCTCTTTGGGGAATGAAAACCCGCACGAAATCGAAGCGTTGATGGATCAGGAGCTTGAAACAATCGAACATGAAAAAATGCACCCCAACCACGCCATGCAAACAATGGCCGATGCCATGCCCGCACTGGGGATTGTCGCTGCCGTTCTGGGGGTTATTAAAACCATGGGGCACATTACCGACCCGCCGGAGGTTCTGGGGAAAATGATCGGCGGCGCGCTGGTCGGAACGTTCTTAGGCGTGTTCGCGGCTTACGGTATTTTCGGCCCGATCGCCAGCGCCATGGGGCAAAGAGGGCAATCCAAGGTCATGTATTATAAATGTATGAAAGTCTCTGTGCTGGCCTTTTTGAACGGCGCTGCACCGCAGGTGGCCGTTGAGTTTTCCCGGAAATTCCTGCCGCATCACGTCCAGCCGGGATTTTTGGAGCTTGAAGAAAAGCTGAACGAATTACCCAGCCCCGGATAAGATGCGCCTTGAACTGACAGCCGCCGAAAGCGTTTAGCCTATGGGAAAACAGGACGAATTACAGCCGATCATTGTCAAGAAAGTCATCAAAAAAGGTGACGGGCATCACGGCGGCGCGTGGAAAGTGGCTTATGCGGATTTTGTTACTGCGATGATGGCGTTTTTCCTGCTGATGTGGCTGGTGAACATGACCACCGACGAAGCAAAGGAGGTCATTGCGGCCTTTTATGACCCGGCACGGGATCGCGTTTCAGAATCAACCAGCGGTGCCGGCGGTGTTATGGGCGGGCTGAGCATGTCACCGGAAGGCGCTATGGCGGATCAACTGCAAATGCCTGTGCCGCCGCGCGATTCAGGGTCAATGCGTCAGGAACAGGAATTCGGCGAAGCCAGCCGCAACATACAAAATCTCGAAGCACAATTGCGCGCGCAAGAAGATAGCAACTTTGAAGACGCCCAGCGAGAGCTAGAAAAGGCTATGCGCGAAAACCCTGAGCTGGAAGAGCTTGCCCGTCACTTACATATCGACATCACCCCAGAGGGACTGCGGATCCAGATTATCGATCAGGATGGCAGGCCGATGTTCCCGTCCGGCAGTGCTAATATGCTGCCCCACATGAAAACGCTGCTCACCAAAGTCGCGGAAACCGTGCGTGATATGCCTAATGACATCTCCGTCCGCGGCCATACGGACGCGGTTCCGTATCCGCCCGGCGCTTCCTATACAAACTGGGAGCTTTCCGCCGACCGCGCCAATGCCGCGCGCCGTACGCTGCTTGACGAAAATATTACTGAATCGCGCCTGTCCAATGTCATCGGAATGGCCGACCGTGACCCCTTCATCGAAGATGACCCGCGCGACGCCCAAAATCGCAGGATCAGCATTATCATGTTACGTGAAACGGTTGAGCAGGCATTTGACCGTGGCGCTTTTGGCGATAATGCTGCGCGCCCGGCTCCGCGCCAGGCAGAACCGCCACCGGCATCGTTCCAGCGCACCCCGGGAAGTGTTTATTTCCCGTAAAATTTACGCCCAAGCGCTCATTTCAACGGCTATAGTCAAAATTTGTTATTTTTCGGGAAACCATTAGGCGGCAAGCGTCCGGCCTGAGCGCGCTTGCCCAGCCACGGTGTAATATCCTCGACAACGGTTTCTCCCGCGCCATATTTAAAGGATAACCCGCTCTCCCCGCGGAATGCCTTGATATCCGCCAGACCGCCATCTTTGAACCGTTGCAGGATCACGCCTTTGCCCTTGGCCATTTCCGGCAACTCATCCATTGCAAAAACCAACATCTTGCGGTTCGTGCCCATCACGGCAATATGATCGGCATCCGCCGGGATGGACTTGCAAATCAGTGCTTCCGTGTTACCGGAAACATTCAATATCTGCTTCCCGGATCGGGTCTGGGCAAGAACCTCTTTTTCCGCGACAATAAATCCGCGCCCGTCATCGGACGCCACAATTAGCCGTCCATCGGCGTCGTAAATCTTCATCGCGGCAATATCAACATCATTCGGCAGATCAGCCATCAGGCGCAAAGGCTCGCCAAAACCGCGCCCTGACGGCAGTTTGTCGCAACCGGCCGTATAAAAGCGGCCATTCGTTACGAAAATAACCAGCTTATCGGTTGTCTGTGCCTCGATCACAAAGCGCCCGCGATCGCCTTCTTTATATTTAATGTCTTTCGGATCATGACCGTGACCGCGAAACGCCCGGATCCATCCCTTGTCGGAACAAATAACCGTCACCGGCTCTTTTTCGATCATGGCTTCTTCGAGCGTATCAATATCGACCGGTGCCGGTGCCGTGCCAATCTCGGTACGCCGCCGCCCCAGCGTTGTATCCGGGGCGAATAACGTCATCAGGTTTTTAATCTGGCTGCGGATTTCTTTCCATTGCTTTGATTCCGATGCCAACAGGCTTTGCAACGCATCGCGCTCTGCGGCCAGCTTGTCATGCTCGGTACGCAGCTCCATTTCCTCAAGGCGGCGCAAATTCCGCAACCGCATATTCAAAACGGCCTCGGCCTGTACTTCGCTTAGCCCGAACGCATTCATCAATTCCTGCTTCGGATCGTCTTCCTCACGGATAATGCGGATAACTTCGTCAATATTCAGGTAAACAACCAGATAGCCGTCCAGAACCTCGATCCGGTGCAGTATTTTCTCAAGACGGTGCGCGCTGCGCCGGACAAGCACATCCTGACGATGGTTCAGCCACGCCTGCAAGACCTCTTTCAAAGTCATGACGCGTGGCACAGTGCCGCCATCCAGCACGTTCATGTTAAGGTTAAAGCGGGTTTCCAGATCCGTGTTGCGGTACAGCGCCTCCATCAAAAGCGCAGGCTCGATATTCCGGCTTTTGGGCACCAGGACAAGCCTGATATCCTCGGCGCTTTCATCCCGCACATCGTCCAGCATCGGCAATTTCCGCGCATGGATAAGCTCGGCGATTTTTTCGACCAACCGGGATTTTTGCACCTGATACGGGATCTCCGTTACGATGATCTGATATTGCCCTTGCTTAAGCTCTTCCTGATTCCATTTCGCCCGCACACGAAACGCGCCACGTCCGGTTTTATAGGCTTCGACAATATTTTCCTGCGGCTCGATCAATGTTCCGCCGGTCGGGAAATCAGGGCCTTTAACAACCCGCATCAGATCGTCAATAGAGGCGTCCTGATCCAGTAGCAACTCACAAGCCTGCAATAATTCATAAACATTATGGGGCGGAATATTGGTCGCCATGCCGACCGCAATGCCCGATGCGCCATTGGCCAGCAAGTTCGGGAAATTCGCCGGCAAAACGACGGGTTCGCGCCCTTCCCCGTCATAAGTTGTCCTGAAATCGATGGCATCTTCGTCGATCCCCTCCAGCAACAGCCCGGCCACAATCGTCAGGCGTGCTTCGGTATAACGCATGGCCGCCGCGTTATCACCGTCAATATTGCCGAAATTTCCCTGCCCGTCGATCAACGGATAACGTACCGCAAAATCCTGTGCCAGCCGCACCAGCGCATCATAAACAGCCTGATCGCCGTGCGGGTGAAATTTACCGATCACATCACCGACAACCCGCGCGCATTTTTTCGGCCCTGTATCGGGGCTGAGCCGCAACTGGTACATGGCATATAACAGCCGCCGATGAACGGGCTTCAGCCCGTCCCGCACATCCGGCAGGGAACGGCTCATGATCGTGGACAGCGCATAAGATAAATAACGCTCGGAGAGAATCTCGCCCAGCGGCTGGTCAATAATATCCTGCTGCAAATTTTGATCTGTTGTTTTGGCCATGGCCAAAGACTTTAGCGCTTTTCCCGCGCAATGCAAGGGTTTGTATCAATGATCAGGCGCTCATCACCGCATTTTCATCAACGGC
>SKGD01000034.1 GCA_007117665.1 Alphaproteobacteria bacterium | reverse complement strand
TATTTTGCAGCTTCTCAATCCCTTCATGCCTTATATCACTGAAGAGCTTCACCAGTCTTTATTTAACCAAAGCGGTGAAAAGGCACGCCTGATCGCCAGCGCATGGCCGGATCATAAGGCAGTGCAGCGCGATGATGCCGCCGCCACAGAGATGAGGTGGGTTATTCGCTGTATCAGTGATATTCGCAGCGTGCGCGCCGATATGAATGTTCCGGCCGGGGCAAAAATTCATCTGCAGGTCAAAGGCGCATCAAAAGAAACAATCGCCCGCATCGACCGTTATAATGAAATTTTGTGCCGGATGGCGCGACTTGATTCTATCAGCCTGACCGAAAATGTTTCCAAAGGCGCAATCCAGACTGTGCTGGAGGAAGCCACGCTGATCCTGCCGATTGCCGATATTATCGATCTGGATAAAGAGCGCCAGCGTCTTGAAAAAGAAATCAAGAAGCTAACAGATGACATTAAAAAGATTGAGCAAAAGCTTAGCAATGAACAGTTTTTATCAAACGCGCCGGAAGATGTCATTGCCGAGCAGAAAAATCGCAAGCAAGAAGCGCAAAACGTTGTAAATAAACTCTCAACCGCCCTGAAGCAACTGGAAGCGGCCTGAAAAGACAACAAGCTGAGAACATAACAAAAAGCCGCCCGTAAAAAGGCGGCTTTTCCTTAAAAGCACGAGAAAATTGTTTATTTCTCTTCTTTTTCCGCTTTCTCTTCGTCGGCCTTGCCGCCGGCAAACAAGTTGCCATAGCGATTTTCGAACTTGGAAAGCTGGCCTTTTTCAATGACGCGTGCGCCGCCGCCGCTCCATGCCGGGTGGCTCAGCGGATCAACGTCCAGCTTCAGGACATCGCCTTCTTTGCCCCATGTGCTGCGCGTTTTATATTCCGTGCCGTCAGTCATAACGACGGTAATCTCATGATAATCCGGATGCGTTTCGGCTTTCATCATCATTCTCCTATTGATCGAAGCGACTTTTTATCGTTAATAAGACCGGATTGCAAGGTTTTTTTGACAGGAAAACAGGATGGAATGGTGGCATCCCGAAGCATTTGCCGAAAAACGTGCTTATTTACGCACCAGAATGGCATTGATCAAAGCCATGCGGGGCTTTTTCGACCGGCATGATTTTTACGAAGTCGAGACACCGGCTTTACAGCTTTGCCCGGCGGTTGATACGCATATCCACGCTTTTGCCACGGATATAAAATCCGTAGGGCTGGATGTCAGGGGCAGATTATACCTGCACACCAGCCCCGAACTGGCGATGAAAAAGCTGATGGTTGCCGGATTGCCGCAGCTATACCAGATTTGCCATGTTTTTCGCAACGGCGATGACAGCCGCCTTCACAGCCCGGAATTTACCATGCTGGAATGGTATCGCTGTCACAGTGGCTACCGGCAGATCATGAAAGATTGCGAAGAGTTGCTCCGGCATTGCGCCGAGCAGTGCGGCATCACGCATTATCGTCACAAAGGGCATGATATCGATCCGTTCGGGGAATGGGACTATATCACGGTCAGCGAGGCTTTTACGCGCTATGCCGGGCTGGATCTTGAATCGCTTTTGGATGATACGGATGCTTTCCATGCTGCGCTGAAAGAGCAATCTATTCGCACGGCGGCGGATGATCGCTGGGATGATCTGTTTTTCCGGGTGATGGCCGAAAAAATCGAGCCTTTTCTGGGGCAAGACAAGCCCGCGATTCTTTATGAATATCCTTTGTGCCTGGCGTCTTTGGCGCGCCCGGTCGCGGAACGCCCGGCCTTTGCCGAACGGTTCGAGCTTTATATGGGCGGGCTGGAGCTTGCCAATGCCTTTGGCGAGCTGACCAACCCGCAAGTGCAAAAAGAACGCTTCCAGACGGAAATGGCCGCCAAACAGACGCTTTACGGCGAGACATACCCTCTTGATGAGGAATTAATCAGGGCGCTGGCATACGGGCTTCCTGAAAGCGGTGGCATCGCATTGGGCGTTGACCGTCTTGCCATGCTGGCAAGCGGCGCGGAAACCATTGATCAGGTTTTGTGGACTCCCAAGCCCTGAGCCGGAAGCCGGCAATATGCTTGCCGCGCCTAGCGTCAGCGCAGGATTGTCATGCCGAAGTGATTATTCAGCGGCGATTTGTCCGGCTTTTTTCAACGCAATCGACTTGCCGGCGGATTTAAGATCAGCAAAAGCTTCATCCAGCCGCGCAATCATGGTTTCTTCGCCCTTCCGCAGCCATTTACGCGGATCATACAGCTTCTTGTAAGGCTCGCCCGTATCCGGGTCAATCTGATGCAGGAATGCTTTTTGATTCGCAAAAGCAAATTTTCCGACCCCTTCAGCGAAAGCAAACTGCGTATCCGTATCAATATTCATCTTGAAAACGCCATAGCCCAGCGATTCATCGATTTTTTCTTTTTCCGATCCTGACCCGCCATGAAACACCAGATCCAGCGGATTGTCGGCTGTGTTATGACGCTGGCTGACCAGCGCCTGGGAGTGTTTGAGTATCTCAGGCCGCAGCTTCACATTGCCGGGCTTGTATACGCCATGGACGTTCCCGAACGAGGCCGCCAGCGAGAAATGTCCGATAGGGGATAACAACTCATAAGCGCGCAGGCAGTCTTCCGGCTGGGTATAAAGCTTGTCATTGTCGATCTCGTCCGACCCGACACCGTCTTCTTCGCCGCCTGTTACGCCAAGCTCGATTTCAATGCTCATATCGATGGCAACCATGCGCTTCAAAAGCCGCGCCGATTCTGATAAGTTGAAATCAATATCTTCTTCGGACAAATCCACCATATGAGATGAAAAAAGCGGCTTTCCGGTTTCCTTGTAATATTGCTCGCCGTGATCCAGCATCGCCTCAACCCACGGGATCAGCTTTTTATTGGCGTGGTCGGTGTGCAAAATAACGCAAACACCGTATAATTCCGCCATCATGTGAACATGTTTCGCTGCCGAAACCGCGCCCAGAACTTTTGCTTGAAACGAATCCGGCGCGCCTGCACCGGCATAAAACGCAGCGCCGCCATTGGAAAGCTGGATGATAACATCAGCACTATTCTTGGCGGCGGCTTCCAAAACCGCATTAATCGAGTTTGTTCCCACAATATTTACGGCGGGCAAGGCATAGCCGCCATCCTTGCATGATTTTACCAGCGTCAGATAGTCTTTGCCGCTGACGACACCGGGCTTAAGTTTTGGCGTTGTGACCATATCGGGAAACCTCTCAAGATTCGCTAAACACAGATTTTTAATAACATGACTTTATAACAAATCATGCCATCGGAATAAAGAGGCCGCAGAGAGATATTATTTTGGCTCGGGACGGGGAGCCGCGCCGATGCGAACGGACGGAGCAGACAGCACGATCGGTGCTTCGGCGATCATGGCGTCAAAAGCGTCTTTCGTGTTTTGTGTCAAAGTCAGGTTGCTCATTGTTTTTCCGCTTCTTTTTGTAACATACCGAAATTAATCAGGTTATTTATTGCCCGGTTATCGGTGGTCGCAGGCCCGTTATAAAGATTTTCAAAGATGTCTTGCCGGATCAATGCCCCATTTTGGCCTACGATCGCAACAATCTTTGCGTCTCTTAACGTCGGTTTATGCGAACCGAATATGTTTATAAAGCTTTCCAGAAAAATTTTCAAGTTTTTATGATCAAAATCAAAATAAGACAAAGCAAGATCGAGATTCTTTTTAGCGTATCCGCAAGTTCTGAGCTGAATACTGCGCGTATCGGTCAGGCTGGGGCGGCGCGTAATACAGCCATAATCATACAGCCATTCAATATCACGGTTCAGCGCCGATTTATTGATATCCAGCCGCTCCATAATTTCCGACTGGGTCGTGCCGGGATGTTCGTCAATATCAACCAGCACCGTCGCCCGCCGCATCGTACAGGCAGGCTCGCCACCCAGCGCATCAACCAAATGGTCAAGCAGCAAGGATGCGGCTTCGGCCTTGGCGCGGGCATATTCATCTTCGATCAGGGCGGTTTCCATTGCCATAATATACAAATCTTATGTCATAAAATCAAAGAAAAGGTAAAGCCTGCGTTATTTTTTAT
>SKGD01000102.1 GCA_007117665.1 Alphaproteobacteria bacterium | reverse complement strand
TAACCTGCGAAACAGCGTCACGCTTGAACTCTTCTGTATAACGAACTCGTCTTGGCATCTTAAACTCCTTACTTCCAATTTATAACCAGTAAGGTGTCTAGATTCATAGGGGCTATTCACTCCGAAATTGCTCTTGCAATGCATTTTCAACTTGCAGAGCTTGGGGCTCATGACGCTTGGCGACCAGAATGTGAGGGTTAATATCCACAGCGGCTGATTCTTCAAGCTTTGATCCAGAGTACATATCGGCTCCCAATCCGTAATTTATTGTTATTATCGAAAATTGATAGGTATTATCATTTAAAAAGTCAATAAGATTCACGTGGGAATCGGTTTGTGTTTCACTGGTGAAGGAGTTGGAGGCTCCTTCACCACGGTTCAATTTAACGCAGCCCCCCTTTATATATAAGCGGCAATTCCGCTATCTGATCGGCGTTGCGCCGGATATTTTCCAGCAGATGGTCTGTTGCCTACATCCTGCGCGGAAACGGCTTTTCCGTCGCAAGAACCGTTCTGGCCGTCCTTATGCCGTGGAAAAAGGCGACTGGGTCAGAGCCGCCCGTGAATCTCACCGGAAGGTGGAAGGCCAAACCTGTTATACTCGCCACCGGGCGGGCTTTCGCAATATTGCTCAAAAAGCCTTGTCCGGTGGATATGCGCGGGCATCTGCCAGTCTTCCTCGGTGAGATAGCATTTCTGCCTTGTGGTTGCCAGATGCACTTTGTTCCGATTGTAATCTGGGATTCTTGTCCTAAACCTGCGATATCCGTACGAAGGCCTTCGCGGCTTTTTTAATTTTTCCGCAATCTTTTCTTCCGTAAATCCCATTGTCTGGAGTTCGTAGTGTCTCCATTCCGGTGCGATCAATGCGGAATGCCGAAACGGTAACAGGCAAGATCAGGTCTTGCTGGGCGGAAATGACCCGATAATGCTTTCCGCTTCGAGTGCGGCGATATCATCATCCCCTAGCCCGAGAAGCTCGCGCAAAATAGCGGCACTGTGCTCGCCGCACACGGGTGGCGGCTTGTCATAGGAAACAGGTGTGCCGGAGAGTTTCAAAGGGCTGCCGACAAGGCTGATCGCGCCATCGGTCAGCGGATGCGGCAGGGATATTTTCATTTCCCGCGCCTGTATTTGCGGCATGGCAAAGACTTGATCCATGCGGTTGACCGGCGCGACAGAGAGAGAGGCTTGATGAAACAGATCCAGCCATGCCGCACAGGAACGGGTTTTGATGATGGTGGCAATCAGCGGGATCAGTATATCCCGGTTTTTCACACGCATCCGGTTGGTTATAAAGCGTTCATCCCGCGCCCATTCTTCGTGGCCGATCGCGTCGGCAAAGCGGGTGAACTGGCGGTCATTGCCGATGGCGATAATAATATGGCCGTCCTGTGTGGCAAAAGCCTGATAAGGAACGATGGTTGAATGGGCATTCCCAAGGCGCGGCGCGCATGTGCCGGAGGTCAGGAAATACTGGGCGATATTGGTCATGGAGGCCAGCGTACAATCAAGCAGCGCCAGATCGACATGCTGGCCTTCGCCGGTTTTTTCACGATGGTGAAGTGCCGCTAAAATTCCGATCGCGGCGTATAAGCCGGTCATGATATCGCTGAGCGCCACCCCGGCTTTCATCGGTTCTCCGTCCGGGACGCCTGTCGCGGCCATCAGCCCGCCCATGGCCTGCGCTAGGAAATCATAGCCCGGCTCGGACGCCAAAGGCCCGTCTTGGCCGAATCCGGTGATGGAGCAATAGATCAAGCCGGGATATTGCTGTTTGATCCGGGCATATCCCAGCCCGTATTTGTCCAGCCCGCCGGTTTTGAAATTTTCGATCAGAATATCGGATTGCGCGATCAGGCGGTGAATAAGATCCTGCCCCTGTTCAGTCGTGATATCAATCGCCACCGACCGTTTTCCGCGATTTGCCGACAGGTAATAAGCGCTTTCGGTGGTGTCGTTTCCGTCTTTATCCTGCAGGAAAGGCGGCCCCCACTGGCGCGTGTCATCGCCTTCGCCGGGACGCTCGACCTTGATGATATCCGCCCCCAGATCGGCCAGAATCTGGGTGCAGGATGGTCCCGCCAGAACGCGGGACAAATCAAGGACACGAATATTTTTCAGGGCGCTCATCTGTTTGTTTCTTCTTTACGAAATGAATGAATTCTGATCCTAAAAAGGGGAAAATCCCCAAAATTGATAAAACCCGCCGGCGACCAGACCGATGGCAAAGCCCGGCCCGGCTGGAATTTGCAGGCGCGCAAGCGGTGGCGTCTGGCCGGTTTTGATCTTTTGCCACAGCGCATAGCCCAAGCCGTGTAAAAGACCGGCACATGCGCCCGCCGCCATGGCCAGCATAATGATCTCTCCGCCCAGCCACAAGCCGCCTGCGCCAATCAGCTTGACATCGCCGAGCCCCAGCGTGTCGGTCTTGTAATAATAATTCGCCACGACGCGCAGCAGGTAAAGCGACCCGAACCCCATAAGGCCGCCAAGGATCATCTCCGGCCAGATCACATAAACATTTTGGGTCAGAAGGTGAAAACACGGCGCCAGCAAGGCCAGCGGCAGCGTATATTTGTTCGGCAGTAACCTGATTCTAAGGTCGATGACGCATAACACCGCCAGAAGAATCAACGCGCCGAAAAGTGTCAATGCCGCGAGCCATTCGAGCATCAGGCAAGCCTTTTTGTTTGTCGTGTTAACAAGAAAAAATCCCCATAACACAGCGTACACAGCATGACAAAACAAGACAATTTGATTTTTTGCGTTATTGTTACGGCTGTGCCGCCCGGAACGGCCGTGTTTTTCTGATGCAGGATGATCGTACGCTTTCTACGGGTATTTTTTTGTAACGCTTTGTGTTTTTTCTCCGTTTTTAGTGGACGAACGTTTAAATCTTGTTAGACTTGGTGGTGTCTACGTAGCTCTTACCTTGGCTATCTTCTTGATTCGAATCTGGATTAATTGCGCATATGAGTGACAAAGGAACAATCTTAGTCGTTGAGGATAACGATTTTGTTCGCATGCAAATTGTCAGCCACCTCGGTGAAGCTGGCTACGTTGTTTTGGAAGCTGCCGAAGGAGAGGCGGCTCTGGAAAAGATGCGTGAGGAAAAGTCTGTTGATCTGGCGGTGGTTGATGTCCGCATGGAGCCGATGGGCGGTTTTGAGTTTATAGGTCTGGCGCGCAGTTACGGGGCGGATATGCCTGTTGTTCTTGTGACCGGTGATCAAAACCCGGATCTTTTGGAAAAGGCGGGTCTGTGGGATGTGAAATTTGTGTTAATGAAGCCGGTTCAAAAAGACAGGCTGGTCAAGGTTGTAGAGCGTGCTTTGGAAGAGAAGAAAAGGTTGTCTGTATGATAGAGGCAGGGAAAATTTGTGGAAGCTGGAGATCGGCACGTTATGCGTCGCTTTGTGTCTCGCTTCTTTTTGTTTTGGGATGTGCGGGGGTTGATATCCCCGATGTCAGGAAAGCCAGTGTGCCGGAGCCTGTGGCGGCTGACCAGCGCGAAAGGGCGATCAATGAGACGCCTGAGAGCGTGATATATCTTCCCTTGGGTGAGGATGTTCTTGTTCCTGAAGTTGCGGTCGGGGACGATTTGCCGGATGATGTTGTCGGGCCTTATGAGCTTCGCTCTGAGACAATTGCCGGCGCGTTGCAGCTTTTAGTGTCTGATTATGATGTGGCGTTGGCATTTGAATCGGATTTGGCGTTTTCGCGCCGCATTACCGTGGCAAATTTGCGGGGGCCTTTGAATCGTGTTGTCGGCCGCGCCTGTTCATTAGCGGATTTATACTGCTCGTATGAGGATGGCGTTCTTGTTGTTAAAGAGCGTCAGACATTTACTGTCAGGGTTCCGCCAATCAGTCAGGATGAGAGCTTTATAAGTAACGTTGCGACAGGACTGGCGGCAATTATCGGAAGTTCGCCGATTGTTGATCCGTCCACCCGGACGATTATTTATGAGGCCAGCCAGCGCACGGCGACTTATGCGGACCGGTATTTCCAGCGTATGCGTTCAAGTACGGCGCTGATTGTGTTCGAGACTTATATCTGGGAGGTTAATCTTGATAATGAAAACTCCTCCGGCATTCGCTGGGACGGGCTGTCAGGCAGTATAGGTAAGTATATGGCTAATGCTGGTATGGTCGGGACGGATTTTAGCGCGCCGGTCAGTATTGGTTTGTCGAGCGGTGGTAATAACCTGTCTTCGCAGGCGCTATTTGAGTTTCTCTCAACGTTTGGTGCTGTGAAGACAATCTCCCAACCCAAGATAACGGTTTTGTCGGGATCCGAGGCTTATTTGCGGGTTGCGGACACACAGAACTATATTGCCGATATTTCGCGGACAATTAACGCGGATGGTCAGATTACCTCGGCTTCGGTTAGCCCGGCCAGCGTTGATTCGGGTTTTGAGCTTCGTATCGCCAGCAGCTGGGATAACTCAACGGTTTATGCTGATATTTCGATCGATCTGACGGATGTGATCGAGATCGACACCGAAGAGATTACAACCGGAACGGGGGCGGAAGCGTCTGTGACCCGGATCGGTCTGCCGCGTATGTCCGAGCGTGAGTTAACCACGCAGGTCAGGGTGCGGCCGGGTGATTCGCTTTTGATCGCCGGTCTTGTCCGTGAAGCGGATAATTACCGGGGAACGGGACCGGGCTTCAACAGGCCGCTTTTGTTTGGCCGCCGTGTCACCTCAACGGAAAATCGTGAATTGGTCTTTTTGATGCGTCCCCGCGTGGTTGTTTATACGAACCCGCAGGACGGCGTGCGTCAGCCGGCAACATCTTCAGCGCGGGAGCCGCGCGGCGGCGCTGTTGTCTCTGAACGGCCTGTGGCTGCGCCCGCTCAGGCAGAGCAGGACTATGCCCGTCAGGATCGGGTGACGCGTGAGATCGTGCCTAGCTATGATGCGTCCTTGCTTGATCCGGCAGGCGCACCATTTTAATATTTATAGGAATTGATTGGATATGTTTGATTTGATAATAAGAGGCGCCTCATTTTCCGCTCGCAGCTTTTTTCTGGCGGCGTTGTCGCTTTTTTCCTGGATGTGTGTGGCAGGCGCTGTTCATGCCCAGACGCCCCCCGGTTTTGGTGACCCCGGCGCGCGCACAAGCGGCGGGTCTGCCGCGACCGGCGATTTTGTAGCGGTTGATCCCACTTTGAATATCGGGAATATAACGATCGGGGCAACGTCTCAGGTTGTCGTGTTGTTCCGCAATGATAGCGGGCGACCGATCCAGACTGGCGAAATACAGCTTTATCCATCCTCTACCGTGTCGGCCGAGGTTTCCATGAATCAGTGCTCGGCCGAGGAGCAGCCGGCGGCGGCAGTTTGTGCGATTAGTCTTGCTGTTCGCGGGCTTCAGACAGGGACGTTTCGTGTTGATATGCTGATGCAGCATAATGGCCGTGCGCGGCTTGTGACGACCTCGATAACCGGTCAGGTTCAGGCGGGTGATACGGCTGAAACGCGTTTTATCAGTGATGTCGAGGCGATTCCTTCCGAGATTGATTTCGGAAACCTGCAGGATGTCCAGTCTGTGGTGCGCAGTGTTGTTTTACGGAACACAACATCGCAGCCGATAGATATTAACTCCATCTACATTGAGTCGCCCGAGCGTGCCGGATATTCAATTCGGACGGATTGTAAGCGTCTTGTGCCGGGTCAGGTTTGCATTATGACGGTTACCTGGTCGCCGGTGTTGCGAGGCAACGCGTCCGGTGTTTTGATTATCGAGCATAGCGGTCCGACAACGCTGGCAAATGTCAATTTGCGGGGTGATTTCTCGCCGGCCGGTACGAGGCAGGCTGAGATATTTCCCGAGGCTGTACCCGGAAAAGGGCTTTTGGTGGCCTCGCAGGAGGAAGTGAATTTCGGATCCGGTGTTGAATCGGTGTCTTCGATGACCGTGTCTTTGGTGAATGTTGGGGATGCGCCGCTCACCTTGCGGGAAATAAAGCTGGGAAGTACCGAGAGCGCAGGCGTCAGCATCAGCCGTAACGGCTGCCGTGTTAATCTTGTGCTTGATCCGGTTGAGGCGTGTCCGTTGACATTGTCATGGTCGCCGGTGCGGGTCGGGCAATTGCTGGATGATATTCAAATCCTGCATTCAGGCGCGCGCGGTGTGCTGGTCATGCCGGTGCGGGGGCAGGCTTCCAGTGCCGTGTCTCAGGATACAAAGGCTGTGCGCCTGACCGGCGTGCGCGGAACCGGCGTTATTTCAGACGATGCTGCCATTGATCTTGAGCCGTTTACGCTGGTTTCTGATGAAGGGTTTGACCCGTCCAGCCTGCTTGGCGGCTATGTTGTGACATCGCATTCACCAACACGGGCGATTATATCCGGCCCCGGCGGCAGCCGCATCGTGTTTAACGGCGAGGAGATCGTTTTGGGCGGGGTGCTTTGGAATGTCGATATCCGTTCGAGCGGGATCGAGTTCAGCGCCGGGTCTGAAAAAGTATTACTGTTGTTCGACCGCTCGCTATCTTCGACGGATCGTTCTTCATCATCTTCCTCCTCCTCCGGGATGGCAGCAAATTAGCGAGGGTTTGGTTGAGCTGATATGAGCGATCAGGATAAAATAAACGATGATACGGTATCCGATGAACCGGAGGATGATAAGCGTCACGTAGACCGTCGTCAGGATTCGGGTATGCCGCCTGACGGGATCGAGCGCCGCCAATGGCAGGATCGGCGGCGCCAGCGCGCCAAGGAAGGGCGGGAGCGTTATCTGGACATGGTGCAAAAGGAGCGTATGTTGCTTTTGGATCATGGCGTGGTGCGATCCACTGACCAGCTTCTTGATATGGCGGGGGCAGGCGGGTCATCTGAACTGGAAGAAGAAGGGGTTCGTGATCGGGCAACGGGTGATCAGCTTCGGTCGATTTTGCCGGTGCAATCATGGTTGCCGCTCAGTATCCATCTGATTGATTTGCGTGACAGTGTCCTGCGGATTGCGCCGTTGCATGAGCTGAGCGAACGCCAGATCAAAACTCTGACATCCACGGCACAGCGCAGCGGATTGAATGTTGAGCGCGTCGAAGTCGAAATGTGGGATCGGGCGCAACTTGTACAGACTTTGCGTGCCGTGCAGGATCTTTCCGCCGACCGGACGGAAAAAACGCTGGCGCAGTGGCTGGCTGATGTCGATAACGGTCTTCTTTTGAACCAGTTTCAGCGTGATATGCTGGCCGAGGCCTTGCAGTTACGGGCATCTGATATTCATTTGTTGCAGGATAGCAACCCCGATTCGCCAAACTGGATAAAATACCGGATTGATGGCGATCTGGTGCCGATGCATTTATTGCCTTCTGACGCGATGGCGCGTTTGACAACGCTGTTGAAGCGCGATGCCGGGCTAAACTTCGGTGACAAGACAACCCCTAAGGACGGGCGGATCGGCTTTTCTTGGCAGGGGCGAAATATTGACGTCCGGGTTGCGGCCGGCCCGCAGGCGCAGGACGGTGAAAAGCTGACCATGCGTCTTTTGGATCGCGCCGCCCTGAAAGGATTTGACGAATTGTTCCGCCGTCATGAAGATGTTGGGAACTTTCTGGCCAAGCTTTTGTCTCCGGAAATCAAGGGTGGCGGGGGGCTGATCCTGTTGTCCGGCCCGACCGGTTCAGGTAAGACGACAACGCTTTATGCGTGCGTCCAGCAAATTGATCGCCGCCGCCGGCATGTCTTGACGATTGAAGATCCGATTGAATATGAATTGCGTTACGCGACTCAGTGGCAAGTCCGCCCTGGCATGACCGGCGGCGAATTTCCTGATTTGATTCGCGCCGCGATGCGTCACGATCCTGATTACATTATTATTGGTGAGATGCGTGACGGTGATACGGTTGAGACGTCACTGCGCGCGGCGGAATCCGGCCACACCGTGATCTCGACTGTTCACGCTGATACGGCGCTTCAGACATTCGAGCGCTTGCGCTCCCTTATGCCTCATGCACGGGAAAGATCCTCGACATTTACATTATCCCAGCAGGTCAAGGTTGTCCTGAATCAAAGGCTTGTCAGGACATTGTGTCAGGGGTGCGCCCATCATGATGCGGCTGGTAATTATCTGCAGGAGCATGAGCTGGGTCAGCTTGGCATTGAACCGGATACAAAAATCAGGCGCCATAATGCCAGCGGTTGTGATTTGTGTAATCGTACCGGCGTTGTCGGGCGGACATTATTGCTCGATGCCTTGTTAATCACACTGGGGCCGGGGCAAAGAAACGGTATTTATGAGGCCTTGATGCGGAATGTGAACGATATTTTGCAGGAGGACGGTGTGATTGTTCATACAAGGCGTGAAGGGCTGGTTGATCTGGTCACGAATGGTCTTGTCGATGCAAAGGCAGCGCTTTCCCATCTGGAAGATTGAGCTATATATTTTGTATTATGGATATAAAGGATTTATAAGCGCTTATGCAGCAATGGGTTGCCGAAATAGCCTACGATACGAGAAGTGGCCCTAAAAAAGTCACAGAGTCCTATTATATGCCTACGGCTGACGATGTTCGTGATCTGATCGTCAAAAATGGCGGCTATCCGCTTTCTATTAGGCCGCATGAGCGTTCCCCGCTGGAGCGCTTGTTGGCGCGGTCATCATGGTGGCAGGTACAGCTTTTGCGCGGAATTCAGTTTCGTTCGACAGCAACCTCCCCTGGTGTTGCGCTTTGGCGGATTATTCAAGCGGAAACCAACCCGATGCGGCAAAATATTCTGGCACCGGCGCGGGAAGCGCTGGCGCGGGGGCTGGGGGTTATTGACGCGCTCAAGGCGCTGCGGATTTTTGACCATGGCACGCTTGCTATTCTGGGCGCCAGTGAGAAAGCCAATAAATTGCAGGAAGGCATCCCTCATGCCATTCACTCCATTGTGCAAAAGCGGAAAAACACCCGCGCGATTGCCGCGACCATGTCATGGTTGGCGATTGATGTTTTGATGATCGTGCAATCGTTGATTTGGGGGCGCAGTATGGTTTTGGGATGGTTCCGCGATAATGCGCCGAACGACCCTGAAGAGTTTGAGAATTATATCCGGGTTGTTGATAATCTGGCGTTGACTTGGGATGTTTTGATCTTCATTGCGCTTGCGCAGGGCGCTTTTATGGTGTGGGTTGTCATCTCTTACTGGATCAACAAAGGAAAAACAGACTGGCCGACAGCGCGCATTGTTCGTAAAATTCCGCTGATCGGGGCTTATCTGCGAGATCTTGGTTTCGCCGATTCGATGATGGCTGCGGCACGCATGTTGCGTGGCCATGTGCCGATCAATGATGCACTCAAACAATCGTCTGAGGCAACGACCGTCCCCGAAGTGTCGCAATTCTGGACGGATTCAAGCAAGGATCTGGAGCGTGGCGTCTTGCTGGGGGTGGCGCTTGACCGTAAACCATTGAGCCATAGTGAAAGACTTGAACTTGCAAGCTTGTCTGATCTGACCCAAGTTGCTACAATATTGGAGTCTATTGCTGAAATGCGTTCTGCGGCAGCAAAAACAAAACATTCGTTGATCGTCTGGGTGGCTTTTGGCCTGACAGGTGTGTTTTTGGCGATTGCCTTTGGTAGCGCCATCTTTGCGTTAACAGTTATGAATATGAGCCTTGACGGTATGATGGGCGGCTTGTTGGATGGAGCAATGTAAGTGGCATTAATGTCTCGTAAAAGCGGTGCCGGTGACGCACCCATCGAAAAAGCCGGTTTGGCGGATATGGTTTCCGGAGAGCGTAAATCATTCTCGGTCGAGCTTAAGCCTTATTTGTCGCAGGAACTTGTCGGGGGGGCAATTCCCTATATCGCAGGTAAGGAAGACGAGGCCGTATGGAATGCGGCGGCACAGGCTTGCGGGACGGAGCGCGTTCATTATACTTATTCTGTTGATGAGGGTCGTGTCTGGTATCTGGCATGCCCGTCAGCATCCTTGTCCTCACATCCTGACAGTTGGTGCCCGTTGGCGGCAGCCTTGCCGGGGAACAGCGCATTTTGGGACAAAGAAACAGTCTATTTATACGAGCAGGAAGGCTGGGCGTCTGCCTTGCGGTGGGATCCGGAAACGGGTCGTATGCAGGTTTTTCTTGGTGCGGCGCGAACACTTTTGCCACGAATTCAAAGCATGGACGCGAACTTTGTTCAGCTCAAAGCTGATACTTTAAAGCCTATCCCGTGGCAGAACAGGCAGTTGCGGACGGAAGAGCTGTCACGCACGACGGTCAAGGCACTGCTTTACTCCGGCTTGCTGATCAACCTTATTGCGATCATGGTTCTAGTTGGCCAGTATGTGATGACCAATTTTGTAGAACGCGATCTGGCCAGCGTCCGGGCGGAGACGGATCGGGTGTCTTCGGATTTGATGCTCAATGCCCATCAGGCCTTGCAGAGCGATATGATCAACCACATGGTGCGTGTTCAGGAATTAGTCGATTATCTGGGGGGGCTGGACGGCACGCTTGTGAAATATGAAGTTAATCGTGGAAATGTTACTTGGGAAGCGTTGGTTCCACAGGCCTTTGGAAGCTGTACGGGGCCGTTGCGGGGCTGTCAGCTTCAGCCCGGACTGGAACGTGACGGACGAGTCAGGATCAAGGGAACGCGATAGGGTTAATACTTTTGTCTAGTGCTTTGATTTATAATAATTTAATATTCTTTTGGTAAAATTTTAATATGATGCCGTGATTTTTATAATAGTTAGAAAAAAGCGGCTCGTGTTTAAGGGTATCGGAAATGGACTTAAAATCGTTTAACTGGCGTAAAATCCAGGGCTATCTTGATCCTCAGGCTGCTGAAGACCTGAACACGTTTCTTGAAAAATTGCCGCAGACAGCCGGAAATACGGGACTGATCGCTGCCGGTATTGCTTGGGGTGCGGCCGGGGCGATCGGCCTTTATACGGCTGTCCAGATACAGAGTCTAACCGAGTTGCGCGCCGAGTTGCAGGATATGCAGGCTTTGAAGCCATCCGTCCCGCGTTTGCGCGATGCCCCGGTTAGCCAAAGCGCTCTGGCGGATTTCACTAAAATTCTGGAGCGCACTTATCCAGGCTTGACTTTCCGCCAGACCGGTGCAAGCATCCAGATTACTGCGCGTAATATTGGTCTTTACGGCACATTCCGGGAGGCTGTCGGGCATGTGCAAAATGGTGGGACGGGGTGGCGCGTCGCGGTGGAGCGCATGTGTGTTGGCCGCGAATGTGACCGGGAGCCTCTGGGAGCACTGTTGCGGATAAATCAGGTTTCGGTTGACGCACCCTCTTGATTTAAAATGGTTTAAGGGTAAAGTCATTTGGTTTAATAATAAGGCAAAACGGAGTTAAAAGATGAAAATAATAACGGAAAAAGATGCTTATGAGGGTAGAAAAGGAGAAAGTGGAAACGTTCTCTTTCTTATTCTGATCGCGGTAGCATTGTTTGCGGCGTTGTCTTATGCCGTGACGCAGTCGAGCCGTAGTGGCGGCAGCGGTGCTGAGCGGGAAGTCAATTTGATAGGCTCCGCCCAGATTACCCAATATCCATCGTCTCTGAGAACAGCTATCGTTCGGATGCTTGTGTCCGGTGTTTCTGCGGAACAGATTCTTTTCAATACGTCGGACACACGGGATGGATACGAGTATGATTTCAGTGGTCTTGTCAGCCCGGACGATACACAGAACTTTACAAACCGCGGTGTTTTCCACCCGAACGGAGGCGGCGCATCGTTTATTCAGCCTTCTCCGGATGTGATGGCAGGAGCCAATCAGGGGGTATGGTACTTTAACGGTAATTTTGGTATCGAAGGTATCGGTACAGATCAGGCCGAATTGATTGCATTCCTTCCGGGGATTAGCGAAGGCATATGTCGCCGCCTCAATCAGGAATATGGTATTACAGGTATACCGGAGGCTGATGGTGTGGTTCTTGCCGATATTGAACAAAGCCGGACAGGTGATGTTGCCAACACCGGTGCTGTAACAATTGACCCGACCCCAGCGTTTGTGGAGACGTTAGGGGAAGCCGATGTGATGATTGGAAGCGCACCAAACCTTGGTGGCGCAGCTCTCGCCGGACAGCCCTTCGGATGTTTCCTGCAGGATGATACCCCAAATCTTTATGTTTACTATCATGTGCTGGTCGAGAGATAAGACAGAGCATAAAGTATAGAGCCGTTTTGTGATAAAGAGATGACCCGGTTTTCCTGAGTGAAGTCCGGGTCATTTTTATGATAGAATGAGAGCTGCATAAAAACTTCACCGGGGTGTTCGGATAATGACTATGAATTCAGATTTTTCGGGTGCGCGATGCCAGTCAGGACAGCGTGGGAGCGCGTTGGTTTATATCCTGATTGCGATTGCTTTGCTGGCGGCGTTGACCGTGTCGTTCATGGATAATTCCGGCAGCCAGGTCACCAGCCAGAATGTGCATCAGAACGTGTCGGAAATACAGTCACAGGCCGAGTTTATCCGATCCAATATTCAGGAATGTGTTTTGGTGTATTCCAAAGGGGATGCTGGCGCTTTGGCCAGTGCGTCGCCTGTGCCTGCCGAACCGCAGGTTAATCATCCTTATCCGTTGCGCCCGACCAACGATTATTTTGATAATTGTGACCTTGGAGGCTTTGCTGATGGCGGCGCTGCCGATAATGATCAGGTGCAATATTTACGTTGTCCGGGACGCCCTGGTGATGATCCTTGCCACGGGCGCATGTTCGGTGGCATGACCGGAAAATTTCTGCCGCCTGTTCCGGCTTTATTCGAGCCGTGGGAGTATTATGCGGGTGAAGACGGCATCTTTATCTGGCTGCATACGACACGAACTGATGCTTTTCTCGACGCGGTTTTCGATCGGTTCGAGGAAGGCTACAGCACATGTGAGGTTGATATTATTCGTGCCGATGCTTCGTCTGTTGCCATGAATAGTGATGATGATGATTTTACGGTGTCCTGCCCGGTGAATGCACGCTGTATGAGAGTGTGGATGCGCCAACGCGCCAGCGCGGTTTTCCCTGCGCAAAGCTCGAAAGAGGGTGATTGCCCGTAAGTGCTCTTTCTTTTGCTGCCTGCCTCCCTCCCCATTGTCATGCCCGCGGCACGCCGTTAGGCGAGCTTAAACAGCGGGCATCTAGGAAAAGCGGTGACAATGCGTGTGGATGCCCGCTCAAGGCGGGCATGACAGTTGAGAATGGAGAGGAGAGTGTCGGCAATGGGTATGGATCCCCGCTTCCTCCTACGCCAACGCTTTGACAGCTTTTCTTACCCGTTCAAATTCCTCTATGATCTGATCGACCAGTTTCGGACAGCTTGTTTTTTCGGCTTCGGCATCGTCTTGTAGCTGGGAGGCAATGTCCCCTAAAACGTTACAACATGCCGATCTCGCTCCGCCTTTCAGGCTGTGTGCCGCTTCCTTGAGGTCTTTATAATCATTATGGTCCATCGCCTTTTTGATGCGTGCGATCAGTGGCGCGGTCATATCGACAAACATATGCATCATCTCGATAACGTTATCGTCAAGCGCCCCCATCTGCGCTTGAACAGCCTTCATATCGATGGCCGGGGGTGATTGCTCCGGCGCTGTGTTTTGTTCTGTGGCGGGTGCGGCAGCACTGTCATCCGGTGTGTCATCTTCGGACAAAAGCCCCCAGCGAATCAGCAATCTTCTGAGTTGTCCCAGTGAAACCGGCTTTAACAGACATTCGTCAAAACCGTGGCTGAGATAAATCTGCCGTTGTGCCATTTGGACATCGGCGGTCAGGACAATAACCGGAAAATGCCTGCTCTTGTCCCCGTTGGCTCCGGTGTCTTTGTCTTCTGCATCACGGATGGTTTTTATGACCTCATACCCATCCATGCCGGGCATGTGGAGATCGGTAAATAAAATGCCGTATTTCCCGGTCTTCAGCGCTTTTAACGCTTGCTTCCCGTCATTGACGAAATCGGCTTCGACCCCCAGACGGTTAAGCTGGCGGGACAGGACATCCTTGACGCTGTCAGTATCTTCGGCGATCAGCAGTTTTTTCGGCCCGTCAATATCAAAATGCCGTGCTTGCCCGGCGGCATCCTTGACGGTTTCTCCCAGCCCGGCGCGCGAGGCAGGCTTGGCCAGATATTTAACGCCCAGCGCGTTCAGCGAATGAACCAGCCCTGTATCTTCGCGCACGGTGTACATGATCAGTCCCATAAAGGGGCGTATATCCATGATCTCTTTGATCAGATCCAGCCCCAGCCCGTCAGGAAGCCCTTGGTCAATGACAGCAACGTCAAAAGGACGGCGTTTGGCAAGTGCCAGCCCTTCCTGATAGGTCGCGCAGCTTTCAACTGTTGCGCCCATTGATTCGAGCGAGCGGACAATTTCTTTGGCGCCTTGCGGATGATCTTCAACGGACAGAACCGAAATACCGTCCAGCGCCGGCAGTTCCAGCGTGGTCGTGTCGGTTCCGACTTCTTCGGT
>SKGD01000047.1 GCA_007117665.1 Alphaproteobacteria bacterium | reverse complement strand
TCTCAAGCGATGGCGCGGCATTGCTACACGATATGCAAAAAACACCGCTTCATTCCTCGCTGCCGTCCAAATCCGTTGTATCGCTCTTTGGGCAAAAATCTCGTGACTACGCTATCTAGGACAGCCTCTTAAATTTTTATTGACATATAATAAATGTCGTTGTAACGCCATAATATAATTGAGCTTACATTAAGGAAACAAAAGAAATGACGGTTAAGAAAAATTTCGCATCATCATCGCAACAGCCTGCTCCGGTGAAAACGGTAAAAATTCCAGGCGGAATGAGTGATGTTGCAGTATTTCTAGGACTTAAACCGGAAGATACCATCTGGGATTATAACGTCATGTGTCCATTAGACAGCGGCCTTGCTCTGCCGGATCGCACTCTCGGCGTTGCCCATCAAGGAATCACAACGCTCGTGCGTGATGGTGCCAATGGCTTGACACTTAAAATGCCAGAGGGATTACTTGACTATCAACAGCGCTATGTCGATATCGGCTCTATTATCGAGGCAACAAAAACACTGCCGCCGGAGAAAAACTACGCATACCCACGGGATGCAATGCATCTTGCTTTAACTCGCAATGAAGTCCCTGATCTTGACCATGCGCAGTTCAAAGGAAAAACTTTCATTTCCCCTTTCCCAACCCCGGATGTTCAGGCTGCGGTGGCTAAACTGGGCGGAAAAACACTAATATCCGCGGAACAAAACGTTTACTTCAATTCCAAGGCTCGCGTTTTCCGTGATGCTGCAAACAGTGATTACAAAGTAGCTCCCTTTATTGTTGCGCCGAATGTTGCCGCAATCAACAATGCTTTTACAAAACTTAAGGATCATCTGACCCTGAACCACCCCGCTCTTGACGTGGACAATAGCAAATACTGGTTCAAATTTGACAGTCTGGCGGGCGGCACAGGCGTGACGGCTTTCAAACCGGAACAGCATAGTATGGATTCTATAATTGACTGGGCTCAAGACGTTGTGGCAAGTTGCGAAAAGACATCGCAGCCTTTTGGACGATGGACACCCCCGTCAGCAAAAAATGGCACAGGTCCCGATTCTATGCCGGTTCTAATAGACCTTGATGTTGGCGCCTTGCCGAACGTCAAAAAAATACTGACCAATGCCAATGTGCAGGCTGTGTGTGGTAAAGGTGGCGTTTATCTGACTGGTGTAACCTATCAGAACACATCAGAAGACGGCACCTATATCGGAGGCATTCTGTCACGCACGGTGGAGGACAAACATTATGCCGTTTCAGCGCAAGCTTTTGCAACACCTGTTCTGGAAGCAGCATGGCGAGGCGGCTATCGCGGCTATGCCGGCGTGGACGTCCTACTCTGCGAAGCCGATAACAAAAAGGAAACGGCTTATATTCTGGAGATGAACGGACGAATCAACAGTTCCACATCACTGCTATCCCTTGCACACTGGATGGAGCGGGAAAGTGGGATCAGTGATCCGGCGGCGAAAAACCTGAGCGCTTCCTTCAATAAGTTTGCAGATTACAAAACCTTTGAGGCGGCCTTCGATGATCTTCTGTTCCGAAAAGAAGAGTCTGCATGGACCGGTATTGTGCCTATCATCGTCAAATCCGACAATGATGGCACAGGCATTCAAGCTGTAAAGACTATTGCACTGGCACCGGACTATGATAAGCTTGACGAGCTTGAGCGGAATTTCCTAGAGCGTGTGGCACAATTTCAACCACAATAACAACCGTTAACATCTGAAAAAGAATGAAAAAAGAAAAATTGATCGTCCATGGCGGGGCGTCCAACATTAAAGGTTTATCACCTTTACTAGAAGAAAAACAAAAAGCTGTAGAACGTGCTTGCGAAGCGGTCGCCGGCCTCACAGGAATGAGCGCCGTTGACTGCGTCGAGAAAGCCGCAGCGGCATTGGAAGATGAAGCGGCACTGAATGCCGGCTATGGATCTGTTGTGCAAATGGACGGTCGTATCCGTATGGATGCCGCCATCTGCACTTCGGAAAGCCGCTACGGTGGAATTATCCAGATCGAAAATGTGAAAAACCCCATCTGCGTGGCACGCCGCTTGATGGAACACGATTATCACAGTCTTTTATCAGGGGCCGGCGCCGAACAATTCGCGCGCGAAGAAGGCTTTCCCTCCGTTTCGCCTATGACAGAGAGCGCAATGAAAGCATGGCTGGAAGCGCGCGGTGACTTTGAAAAGCTGACCTATGAAGCCTTGACCGCGGAATCCAATGAAATCAATGTCCGCAAACTTTCGACAATCGGCGCGGTTGCCATTGACAAAGATGGCCGTCTGGCCGCGGCCTGCTCCACTGGCGGCACAAAATTCTGCTATCCCGGCCGGGTCGGGGACACGCCCATTTTTGGGGCCGGACTCTATTGTAGTCCACATATTGCAATTGCCTGTACTGGTGAAGGCGACAAAATTCTGCGCCGTTTGACCGCCCGGCGGGTTGAGGACGAATATTTGCGGCACGGCAATCTACAAAAAGCGTTGGATACGGCTATAAATGACCTTTTCACAGCAGAAAAAGGATATGGCGGTATTATTGCCCTCACCGCTGGGGGCGAAACGGGGTTTGTTCACAACACTAGTTTCATGGCCGTTACCGAAACTGGCGCCAGGCTGTGACAACAGAGGTGATCCTACTTCACTGGACAGGTCGGCGGCGTTTTTAAGGTGGAATCCTGTTTCAACAATCATGCCGCTATTGCGTAATTTTCTTCTACATTTTTGCATCCTTTCTGTAAAGCCAGACTTTGCGCATAGGCCTCTGCCGGTGTTCTGACGCCGTGCGCGGAATGAGGACGCCGGTGGTTGTAAAATTCTATCCAGCGCCCGATCCCGGCTCTTGCCTGCGATCCGGTTTCAAAGGCGCTTAAATAAACGCACTCATATTTCAGGCTGCGCCACAGCCGCTCGATAGGGTAAAGCGTTCCGCTTTCTTCAATCAGTAAATCAATTTCCCGCTTGTCTTTATCGCGGTAAAAATAAATTCGCGGACTGCGCCCGTTATGAAGATATGATTTTATGATTTCCGTGATTGTCCATGTTTCAAACATCGCGCCGGACATTGCGCCGCGCTCAAGCACATCGGGGTTGAGCAAATCGGCGGCGAATGCGCCGGGGCTATTACGTTTATCCCCTCCGGTGAACCGTTCCCTGAACGTAATTACAAGTACAGGGCGCTTTCCGATAAGGAACTCGTAAGTATCCTGCGCGAACTGCCACGGCGGCCGCTTATGGCGGGGGAAGAGGGCATCCGCCTGTCCCTGGCTGGCGCACAGGATAAAATTGCCGTTCATGTTGCAGAGGGGAAGATTTCCGTTCCCCTGAACGGTGCGCCAAGTACCCATATCCTCAAACCGGCCATCGCGCATTTTGAGGGTGTTGTCTTTAACGAAGCCCGGTGCATGAAATTGGCGACGGCGATTGGTCTGTCCGCTGCCGGGGTGGCAACCGGCAACACGGACGGGATCGATTATCTCCTGGTGGAACGCTATGACCGCAAGATAACAGGCGATACTGTGAAACGGCTGCATCAGGAAGACTTCTGCCAGGCTCTGGCGATTCCGTCCGAAATCAAATATCAGAGCGAGGGCGGGCCGTCGCTGAAAGACTGCTTTGCCCTGGTGCGTCAGGTTTCAAGTGCGCCGGTGCTCGACCTGCAAAGATTGCTCGATGCAGTCATCTTCAACTATCTCGTTGGCAACAACGATGCGCACGGGAAGAATTTTTCGTTCATTTACGATCATGAAGCCAAGACCGCAAGGCTCGCGCCACTCTACGACATCGTTTGCACCGCGTGGTATCCGGAGCTGAGCAAAAAAATGGCCATGAAAATCGGCGGCGAATATAATTGCAACATGGTTCTTCCCCGGCACTTCGAGAAGCTGGCGGCAGAGGCTGGTCTGGCGAAGCCGCTGGTCCGGCGGCGCGTGCCGGAACTGGCCGAAGCGGTTATGACTGGCCTCGAAAAAGCGGCCATTGAACACCCTGTTTTCTTGATAACTGCTCATCTCTAACATCCTTTCTTGTACAGTTTTTAAAGAAGGTCAGATCAAGTCGCAACTA
>SKGD01000060.1 GCA_007117665.1 Alphaproteobacteria bacterium | reverse complement strand
TCCAGCAACGCCCATACTTTGTCTGAAATGTCGTGTCGTCTGTGGGATGGTTTCATATCAGCCTCCTTGCTTGCTGACATGATTCTCTCACATTTCGATTCTCGTGACTACACTATCTAACGCATTTTCAAAAAACCACAGGAGAAAAAAATGGAAGAGACATTATTGAAAAAAGACATATCGTCACAAGAGGCAGGGGCGGACGCAACGATCCCCGAAAAATTTCGTGATCCTGATACGGGGGCGCTGAATGTTGATGCGTTACTGCAATCCTATATCGCGCTGGAGAAAAAACTGTCCGGCATGATGCCAAGGCCGGACAGCGCCGAAGACCGTCTGGCAATCCTGCGGATGCTGGGGTTGCCGGAAAGCCCGGATGCTTACGATATCACTGTGCCGCACGGCCTGTTTGACGTGGATGGCGATGTGAATAAAAAGCTTCATGAAAAAGGCTTTACTGTTGATCAGGTGCTGGCTGTTTACGATCTGGCGGCTGAAAAATTCGTGCCGATGATATTGGAACTTGCCGGCGAGTTTCAGGCCGATCGTGAAGTTGAGCGCTTGATTGCGGCATTTGGCGGGGAGGATAAATGGGCGGAAGTGTCGCGCCAGCTTTTATCCTATGGCCGCAAGAACTTGCCGCCCGAAGTATTGAAAAGCCTTGCCGGGTCTTTTGAAGGCGTCATGGCGCTGTATCGCATGATGAAAGGCGAGGGCAGCGAAGATGCGCTTGATCTGACACGCCGAGACAGTCGTGATGGCCATGAAGGGCAGGATGATTTAACGACCATGATGCGTGATCCGCGTTACTGGCGTGATCGTGATCCGGCGTTTGTCGGCAAGGTAACAAAAGGTTTTCAGAAACTTTACGGTGCATCATAAGTCCTATGGACTTTTCTTCCTCGACATTATCCCGGCGCTGTTGCGCCGGGGTGATGGGCATTCCGGTTTATATTTGGGAATTGGCAAATTCGCGGGCGACGTAATCGTCAATGACCTGCTGGAATTTGCGGCTGATCGTCTGGTTTAACGGCTCAAACTCCAGCGCGATTTTGCCGTTTGCCTTGCGAACGACATGGGCGCGGTGGGTAATGTCGATGATGCTGTTCCGCAATTTGAACTTGACCGTGACGTCCAGATCCTGTGCCTTGCCGAACAGGCGTTCATCCCCGTGCAGCAACACGCCGCCCAGACTCCAGTTTTCAACCGGAAAGGTCTGGCCGTGAATGACAACCACACAACGATCGACAGAACGGCGCGGATGCCGCCTTTTGGTGGTGCCGATATCATTGCTGGTTCCGGATCTAAGGGTCGATATAAGACTTTGCAGCATTATAATGTTCCTCACGATAACGTTTTGAGGGTTTTTTCATTCCCTGCAAAACAGTTCATATACATACACACCTTGGATCACCGAAGAAAAAGGACGAAGGATAAGTCTAGGGCGATTGTCGCACGGGACAAGTTTTTTTGCAAATTATGATTGACACCATAGGAAATATGTCCTAATATCAAATCATCAACGCCCCCATTGTATCTGCAGTGCGGGCGTTTTTCTATGGGTTTTTGATATATTCATAACGTTCCCCACAGGGGCGCATAATATCAAGAAACATGGGTTTTCCTCCCTTTGCTTTTATTAGCAACCTTGCCGCCGGCCGGATAACAGGCGTTTTTGCGCCTGCCCGGCTTGCGGCCTTTTTTGCCCGCCTGCGCGGCCGTGAAACGTTCACAGCGCAAACGACAACCGGAAGGCGTGCCTGTTTTTTTGACCTTCATAACATCAACGAAAGAGGTAATTGTCATGTCAACGACAATCGATCAGGCCTTCATCAAGCAGTTCGAACGCGAAGTGCATGAGGCTTTCCAGCGTCAGGGCTCCAAATTGCGGAGCACAGTGCGCGTTATTAATAATGTCAACGGTTCGGAAGCCGTTTTTCAAAAGGTAGGCAAGGGCGTGGCCTCCACAAAAGCCACGCATGCCATGGTGCCGGTTATGAATCTGGATCACAGCGCCATTTCGGTCGCGCTGCAGGATTTTTATGCCGGTGACTGGGTAGATCGCCTTGACGAGCTGAAAATCAATATCGACGAACGTCAGGTCATTGCCAATGCCGGTGCTTATGCGCTGGGGCGCAAGGCGGATGAGCTGATTATCGACAGCCTCACAGCGGTCGGGCAGGCGCAGCAAGTCCCCGATGATTCACTGGGCATGACGCTCGACAAGGCCATGGAGGCGCTGGGCAAGCTTGGTGCCGTAGATGTGCCGGATGACGGTGATCGCTATGCGGTGGTCGGCTGGAAACAATGGAGTGAATTGCTCAGGATCAAGGAATTCGCCAGCGCCGACTATATCGGCACGGACGATTTACCGTTCAAAGCCATGACCCAGGCAAAACGCTGGCTGGGGACGCTATGGATCCCACATTCCGGATTGCCGCTGAATGGCGGTGTCAGAACATGTTTTTGGTATCACAAGGCTGCTGTTGGCCACGCATCCGGTTCGGATGTGGTGACCGACATTACGTGGCATGGCGACCGCGCGGCGCATTTTGTCAATAACATGATGAGCCAAGGCGCCGGCCTGATCGACGATAGCGGCGTTGTGGCGATTTTGTGCGACGAAGGCACAAGCGCGTAATTTTCCCCTGACAGAAAAAAGGAGCAAATCCAATGGCTTTTAAAGCTTCAGACCTGAGTGTGCTGGCCTATGCCAACAATTTCACCCTTTGGCATTACATATCGACCGACACGGTCGTTGCGATCGAGGATAGCGGTTATTTTGACAAGGCATCCGATATGCTGCGCCAGAATGATCTTCTGATCGTCAATGCCGATACGGCCGACACGCCGGAGACGGTTTTTTACATCGTCACGGATAATACCGACGGCGCGGTCAGCGTTGCGGCCTACGGCGACTGATAAGAGCGCCGCTTATGGATCCCGGCTGTGCGGATATTCCATCCCGCAGCCGGGATTTATCCTTTCAATATTTCTTCGCAGGAGACCCCCGTTATGGCTTTATCCGATATCGCCCTTTGCAGCCGCGCCCTGATCCGGATCGGCGCATCCCCCGTCCAGTCTTTCGATGACGGCACGGCTGAATCTGAAATTGCCGGTGCGCTGTTTGCGCCGGTGCGTGACGCTTTACTGTCGGCTTATGGCTGGCGCTTTGCGACCGGACAGGTTGTTTTGCCGCGGCTGGAAGAGTCGCCGCTGGCGGATTATGAGCATGCTTACCAGCTTCCCAATGATTTCCTGCGCGCGATTTCAGCCGGGCAGGGCGGCAAGGGGCGCGGACTGAATTTCCGTCTTGCGCGCGGCGCGTTACATACAAATGCGACCGAGGTTTTACTGACCTATATTTTCCGCCCCGATGAAGAAGAATTTCCTCCTTATTTTGATACGGCGCTGATGACGCGGCTGGCGGCGGAGTTTTGCATTCCGGTCACGGAAAATACGTCACGGGCGGAAACGCTTTACCGGCTTGCGGAACGTGATTTTGAACGGGCGCGACAAATCGACGCCCAACAGGACACACCCGGACGGATCGAAGATTTTTCCCTTATCAATGCGCGTTACTGAAATGGCGCGGGATAGGTTTGTAACAAAAGGAGATCATAAAAATGTATCGGATACAGCTCATCAATAAAGCCGTGGGTAACGGCTTGCGAAATCAAGAGCATGACGTGAAGGCTTTGAAACAGGGCTTTCAGGATCTGGGACTTTACCGGGATACGATTGATAATGGCTATATGGATCGTCCCTTGAATGACGCGATCTGGTCGTTTCAACGGGATAACGGCCTGAAGCGGGATGGCGTTATAAGACCGGGCGGCGAAACGGAAGCCACAATGATTGGCAGGCGTTTGGGATACCGATCCCCGCCATATCGTGAAAGCGGCGGCGTCATTCAGGCTGCCGTCCCTGCTGCGGCATTGTTGCCGCCTCTGGCACATCAGCTTGCGCGGCACACGGGACGCACGGCGCCCGCTGCCTGGGCATGGTGGCAAAGCCTGACATCCGTACAACGGCAGGTGGTGCTTAATGAGATGGAAGGCGGACAGGATGATGAGGAAGCTAG
>SKGD01000124.1 GCA_007117665.1 Alphaproteobacteria bacterium | reverse complement strand
TTCGGTTGAACTGTGCCTTCGACAGCAAAAACAAATCATTCATGGCAGCACCTCCTGCCATAGTGAATCATAATTGCCTTTGTCCGTGAATCTTAAAATTAATAGGTCCTGAGCCTAGCTATTACATCATAAGTTGTTTTTGAGTTTGCATTTAAGTAACGATCTATTGAAACAGGAGTGAGCCCCTCATCGTCAGGTAAGCCATAGTTTATCTGAAATGGCCATTCAGGCTCATGTTTCCAATAGTTTGCTCCGGCATTTAGTGCTTCGATTAAGTGCAAGCCATTCTTTAATTGGTGTCCTCGTTTTAGACGGTCCCGTCCCCTCAAAGGCGTTTGTGGATACGTCGATGTTATATAACGCTGTATTGCAATGAAACCATATCCAATCATATATTCACCAAGATCCAGAAGCCCGTCTGAATCCGGATCTTTTGACTTATCAATACGGGATTGAATTTCGGATAACTCATAATCAACTATGCGCAGGAACTTTTCCAGATGACCAAAGCAACCATCCGCATATTGATCGCCTACTTTCAAATAAACCATGAAAAACTCTGGGTTCAAGAAATTTTATTACTGTAACATAGCCATTTACAGATGAGAACGGTTAGCGGTAGACTACATGCACCGCCATCAAAATAAAGCCCGGCTTTGCCGGGTTTTATTTTGGCCTTTTCTATCATCGTGAATGAATGGCGACCGGGAAAGCACGCCCTCTTGCTTGTTAGAGAGCCGTCCTACTCCTGCTCCATTGCGGCGGCGGCGATCGCGCGGGCATGGATGGGGGTTGTATCAAAAACCGGGATGGGGACATCATCCTGTTTCACCAGCAAACCTATTTCGGTACAGCCCAGAATAACACCTTCGGCACCCTGTGCGGCAAGATCGTCAATAATATCAATGAAATGCTGTCTGGCATGCGGGCAAACGCTGCCCTGGCACAAATCGTCAAAGATAACCTTATGCACGGCTTCGCGCCCTTTGCTGTCGGGCACGATGGCGGTTATGCCGTGCTTTTCAGCCAGCCTGCCGCGATAAAAATCATGTTCCATCGTAAAGCGTGTCGCAAGTAACGCAACTTTTTTCAAATTCTGCCGCCGGATCTCCTCCGCCGTGGCATCGACAATATGCAATAGCGGTAACCCGCAAATATCTTCGACATCGGGCGCCATTTTATGCATCGTATTGGTACAGATCGCCAGCATATCCGCCCCGGCAGCCTTAAGCGCAAGGCCTGCCTCGACCATTTTACGGGTTGCGTCTTCCCACGCGGCTTGTGCCTGCAGGTCGGCGATGGCTTGAAAATCAAAAGACCACAGAACAATCTCGGCAGAGTGCAGGCCGCCATATTTTTTGCTAATTTCTTCGTTGATGATGCGGTAATAATCGATCGTTGAGTGCCAGCTAAGCCCCCCGATTAGCCCTATTTTTTTCATTTTTATGCCTCACTGTTCAGGAGGCTGATTTTGCGTGATTTTTTTCATCCGGACAAGGCTCTCCCGCCTTTAGGCGCAAAGACTGCACAATATTTCGTGCAAAACCGGGCAATGTATCGTCCCGTGCGCCCATGATGACAATGCGGTCACCGGCGCGCGCCTGTGACACAAAATAAGCGGCAACATCGTCTCGTGACGGGAAAAACATCGCCTGAAAGCCCTGTGCCGCCAAAGGCGCGGTGAGTGATTCCGATGACACGCTGCGATCGGCTGTCCCGCCCGCATCATAAATTTCGGGCACCGCCAGAATATCCTCCTTGCCCAGATAATCCGCAAATGTCTGTATCAACGCCGCCCCCATCATCTTCACAGGGCCGAATCCGTGCGGCTGGAACATAAGCAAAAGCCGTCCGTTAACTTGCTTTAATGTTGCCAAAGTCGCGGCAATTTTGTCGGGATTATGCCCGAAATCGTCAATAACCGTGACATTGGCTGCGCTGCCGACAATCTCGAAACGCCGCCGAATCCCCTTAAACTGCGCCAGCCCGTCACAAGCCGCGCGCAACGTCACACCCATATAAAGCGCCACCGTTAGCGCCGCCAAAGCATTGGAAATATTATGACGCCCCGGCACCGGAATGCGGAGATCACACGATTCACCGCGCGCCGGGCATATCACGCGGACATGACTGCTATCCGCATGCATGGCTGCGTCCTCGCAAAATAAAAATGAATCTTTTTTATCAATTGAATACGAAAGACTCTTAATGTTTTCTGTGAGGATATTTCCACATGCGGGATCATCACCATTCACAATAACGACTTCCTGCGCGGCGGCGGCAAAACCGCCAAATAATGTTTGCAGCTCATCCATGGATTTATGATCAAGGCTGATATTGTTCAGAACCGCAACAGATGGCGTAAACAAGGCAATCGACCCGTCACTTTCATCAAGTTCGGTAACGAAAACATCCGCCCCACCGATATAAAAAGCGCCGCCGGTACCGTCTTGTTCAAAATTAACGACATGGCCGCCATTCACCATGGACGGATCAAGACCGCATGATGCCAGAATAAAAGCAATCATGCCGGTCACTGTCGTTTTGCCGCTGGTGCCGCCCACGGCGATCGTACGCCGGGCATTGGCAATATCCGCAAGGATTTTGGCGCGCTTTTCAATTCTGATCCCCGCCTCCATGGCAACCCGCACATCAGGCACGCGCGGCTCCACCGCGCTGGATATGACCAGAATATCGGGATTTTGCTCTGCGACACCAACGCCATCCTGCGGGAAGAGTTTGATCCCGGAATCTTGCAATAATTTGAATTTTTCCGGTGTCTGGCCGCGATCATAAGCCCGGTCGGAACCGCATACATCATGGCCGGAGCGCTGCAGGATCATCGCCAGAGGCATCATGCCGCTGCCCCCGATCCCGCAAAAGAAATATCTGGTCATATTATGTTACGCCTGCCGGGTTTACGGCTCCATATAAAGAGGAATCGGCGCTGCCGGAGAATAGCCGCTATTATAAGATGATGGTGGCGCAGAAGGCGGAACAAAATTTTGCGGCGCTGCGGGAGCCGAAGACTGTGCTCGTGGCGGACGGCTGAAAACGCCGGGATTCATCTCACGCGTCAATGAATCCGCATCACCTCCCGATGGGCGCGAAGTCGGCACAGATTGTGCCGGCGGCGCGGCAACGCCCGGTTCAATCACTGTCCCGACCGGAGAAAGATCCGCAGAAAGGCTTTCACCGCCGTGACGGCGCTGCGGCACATGAGGTTCCCGGCCATACTCACCGGGCAAAGCAGGCATGCCCGACTGGATGCGTTCTTTTTGGTTAAATTCAGGATTGGCTTGCAGCGTATGCTGATAGCTTGGCAAAGGCGCCATTTGCGGCGGTGTGCTGCGGAAATCCATTACGATTCGTTCCGGATATTGAAACAGCGCGCCAGTATGGTAATCAACCAGACCGCCCGCGCCCCCCGTCAGTGCGTTAAATTTATGAGCATCGGCGGTTTTTTGGCCATAAACTGCTTTCTGGCTGCGCCCGCCATCGGCAAAACATTCCACAACCAAATCACCGGGTTTTTTCGTTATGCGCCTTGTTTCGGGCGGAAACACCCTGTAGCGCAACATGCCGTTATCGACAATACAGTAGGATTCCTCAGCACCGAGAACCTCAAACGCAATATCCTGTGATGTGTCATCCATCACCGTCGCACAAGCTGCCAACCCAAAAACCAAGAAACCGGATAAAATATAACGGATCATCAAATTATCTTTCCCACTGTCATGGCCGAACCATGATTAAAATTACATCCCGGTAAAAATACAGAAAAAGCCGCGCCGTGACAATGGCGCGGACGTACGGATCGTAAAACTATGTACAATCTCTTTGCCTGCCCTTGAAGCTGTTGGCTGCACTTGATGTCAGGCAACTGATTTTCTGGACGGTTTTTCCTGCTTTGTCTTTTCCGTGGTAAAGCGCAGGGAGCCATCGGAGACATCGACCCTGACCGTATGGCCTTCGGACATATCCCCGCGCAGGATCATCTCCGCCAGCCTGTTTTGCAACGCAGTCTGGATGGTACGTTTCAAAGGCCGCGCACCATAAGCCGGATCATATCCTTTATCCGCGATCCACTTGATCGCTGCATCATCCAAAGACAAGGCAATATGCCGCGCCGCCAGCAAATCACGCAAATAGCCAAGCTGGATATCGACAATGCCGGCCATTTGCGCGCGCCCCAGACGGCGGAACAACAACACATCATCCAGCCTGTTGAGAAATTCCGGCCGGAACGATGCCTTGACAACGCTCATAACCTGCTCGCGTACGGCTTCAACATCTTCGCCTTCAGCCTGATTCACAAGAAATTCCGACCCCAGATTCGATGTCATAATCAAAACCGCATTTGAAAAATCAACCGTGCGCCCCTGCCCGTCTGTCAGGCGTCCGTCATCCAGAACCTGTAGCAAGATATTAAAAACATCCGGATGGGCTTTTTCGATCTCGTCAAACAAGACAACCTGATACGGGCGGCGGCGGATTGCTTCGGTCAGGGCGCCGCCTTCCTCATAGCCGACATAGCCCGGCGGTGCGCCGATAATACGCGCCACGGCATGTTTCTCCATATATTCCGACATATCCAGCCGTACCATCGCCGAATCATCATCGAATAAAAACTCCGCCAGTGCCTTGGTCAGCTCGGTCTTGCCCACGCCGGTCGGCCCCAGAAACAAAAACGACCCGATCGGGCGGTTAGCCGCCTGCAGCCCGGCGCGGGAACGGCGTATGGCATTTGAAACAGCGTGAACGGCCTGATCCTGGCCGACAACACGCAAAGCCAGCTTGTCTTCCATCCCCAACAGCTTTTCGCGCTCGCCTTCCATCATTTTATCAACCGGTATCCCCGTCCAGCGGCTAACGACCGAGGCAATCTCGTCTTCGGTCACTTCTTCGTTGATCAGCGCCTGTTCACCCGCACCGGACGCCGCTTTCGCGAGTTTTTGCTCAAGATCGGGGATGACCGCATGCATCAACTCACCCGCCCGCGTCCAGTCACCGCTGCGCTGGGCGCGCTCCAGCTCACCACGTGCCTGATCGAGTTTTTCAGTCACTTTCTGGCCGGATTGCAGCTTTTCCTTTTCCGCCTGCCACTGGGAAGTCAGATCAGCGGATTTTTTCTCCAGCGTTTTCAACTCATCTTCGAGACTTTCAAGACGGTCTTTCGTGGCCTTGTCTGATTTTTCCTTCTTCAGCGCCTCGCGTTCAATTTTGAGCTGCATAATACGACGATCCAGCTCGTCCAAAGCTTCCGGCTTGGAATCAACCTGCATCCGCAGGCGCGATGCCGCTTCATCCATCAAATCAATCGCTTTGTCCGGTAAAAAACGGTCGGTGATATAGCGATTCGACAAGGTCGCCGCCGAAACAATCGCCGAATCGGTGATACGTACACCATGATGCATTTCGTATTTTTCTTTCAACCCGCGTAAAATAGAGATCGTATCCGCAACGGTTGGCTCGCTGATAAAAACCGGCTGGAAACGCCGTGCCAGCGCCGCGTCTTTTTCGATATGCTTGCGATATTCATCCAGCGTCGTCGCGCCGATCATGTGCAGCTCGCCCCGCGCCAGTGCGGGCTTGAGCATATTTGACGCATCCATCGCCCCATCCGCCTTGCCTGCCCCGACAATCGTGTGCAGCTCATCCAGAAACAGCACAATCTCGCCCGCATGCGCCCGAATCTCGTCCAGCAGCGCTTTCAGCCGCTCCTCGAACTCGCCGCGATATTTCGCACCGGCCACCAAAGCCCCCAGATCAAGCGACATCAGCTTTTTATCCTTCAGGCTTTCCGGCACATCGCCATTGACGATCCGCAGGGCAAGACCTTCGGCGATTGCGGTTTTACCAACGCCCGGCTCGCCGATCAGGACAGGATTATTTTTCGTCCGGCGCGAAAGCACCTGCACCGTGCGGCGAATTTCCTCATCCCGCCCAATCACCGGATCAAGCTTGCCGTCCCGCGCCGCTTCAGTCAGATCGCGCGCATAACGGCGCAGCGCATCAAGCTGGCCTTCGGCGGTCGGCGTGTCGGCAGTGCGTCCCTTACGCATGTTGTTAATCGCCGTATTCAGCGCGGCAGGCGTCACGCCGGCGGCAGATAACAGACCTTCAATCTCGGTTGCCTTCGCCATCGCCATGGCTTGTAACATGCGCTCTCCGGTAACATATTTATCGCCTGATTTTTCTGACAAAACAAAGGCACTATCAACGATTTTTGATAAATCAGGTGAAATGCGTAACTGCCCCGCGCCGGAACCTTCCACAACCGGAATTTTAGCCAAAGACTGATCCAGATCACCGGACAGGCGCGCCACATCACCTTCCGCATTTTGCACCAGCTTTTTAACCAGCCCGTCTTCATCGTCCAGCATCACCCGCAACAGATGCTCCGGCTCTAAAGACTGGTTTTTACGCCGCATCGCCAATGTCTGCGCTTTTTGCAAAAACGCTTTCGATTTTTCTGTAAAGCGATCAAAGTCCATCGTCCGCTCCTCTTCCGCAAGGCTGATTACAACAAACCCGATTATAACCGGCGCGTCTCCCGCGCACAAAAGATTATAAAAGTGAGATTACGCCCAAACAATTTTTTTTCAAGGCCTCTCCGCCTTGAGCGGACATCCGAAAGTGATGGCAACACGTACGAATACTCACATTCTCCTAGACCAAGACTTCGAAAGGAAAGAAAAGGAAAAGCCGGGCGAAGTGATAAATAAGAAAAAGGGTGGCGAAAGCCAGCCACCCTAATCAAATAAGACATTAATGAATTTTCAGCGCTTAGGGTAACAGGTGAGCAACACTACCTAAGCATCTTCCAGAGATTGCTCTTTTTGCGTTGCGCCAGCTTGTCCGGTTATGCTGGCAGGCAACCCCATATCATCTCCATCATCTTGTGATGCGTGCGTCTCAGTTGTTCGCGCAGGGGATGTCTCGGCGCGGGGCGCGGCTTTCCAGCCATTCGCCTCAAGCTCCATCAATTCATCCTGCCAGCTATTAATAACGCGCATATAATGTTCGGCATGCTGCATATAGCTTTCGGCAAGGATATAATCGCCGCTGCTGGATGCGTCTTTGGCCAACGCAGCATATTTTTCGTGAATCTGGTGCGCGGTGCCTCGAATACGTACGTCCGGGCCGTTGCTGTCGAACACCTGGTTTCTGTTCTGACCGCCCCTTCTCCCGTTTCCATTTCCGTTTCCGTTCCCGCCGCGGTTTCTGGATCTCCGCCCTGTGGCTCCATGTCTCATGCTGCTTCACCTGTACCTTTTAAGATTCGATATTGGACACACGTACAATCATAACTGATTCACGTACACTTGACCAGAGCCACCCCGTTCCGCACCGTGTCTGTTAAACCCGATCCGGTCTTTCATCGCCCGTCAAAGCGTTTCGTGAATGATTGAAATCTATCCCGAAGCGACAGGAACGATCAAGCAACCGCGCAAGAAAAAAATTACTTTTCCCCAAAAGATATTTCCACAACCCGCGGAATTCCTGACATATCCACATGTACGCTTTTGACGCACAAGCCAGAGTCTTCCACGAGTCGCTCGATTTTTTCAGCCTGAAAAATACCGATCTCCAGCAAGGCCGTTCCATCCTGTTTCAAATGTTTTTTTATGGCCGGAATAATCTGGCGATAGGCATCAAAACCGTCTTTTCCTCCATCAAGGGCAAGAATCGGGTCGTAATTTTTAACCGAAACATCCAGATTCGCGATATCGCGATTCGGAATATAGGGTGGATTCGACACAATCAGGTCGAATAACCTGTCCGGGGACTCAAGCCAGTTACCTTCTATAAAAGAAATTCTGTCTTCCACCCCGTGCGCAACCGCATTATCGCGCGCCACAGCCAGTGCCACCGGGCTTTTATCAACCGCCCAGCCCCGCGCGCGGCTGTAAAGGGTCATTAATGTCACGATCAAACAACCGCTGCCCGTGCCCAGATCAGCAATATCAATATCCGAATCGCGCGGCATAATCTTCAGCGCGCGCGTGATTATCATTTCCGTTTCCGGGCGCGGATCCAAAACATCGGGCGTGACCCGGAATGACAAATCCCAAAATGCCGCCCGGTTCAGGATTCGGCTGATTGGTTCGCCGTCAATATGCCTTTGCGCGTAAGACTCCAGTCTGGCACGCAGATCATTATCCACTGCCGCACCGCCGCCGATTAAAAACGCAGAATCCGATATGCCGCATGTTTCACGAATCAAAAATCTGGCTGCCAGATCGGCATCCTCAACGTCCGATTCACGAAACCGGCGCTTCACATGCTGGTACAGATCAAATAAATCCAAAGCCCGTATGTCCTTTAGGGTCAGACCTCATTCATTTCGTAAAGTTCTGTTGCCAATGATAAATGCAGATACTAGGAAAGCAAGCGAAAGCGTAGCGGTGCCTACGGTAAGCTTGCTTGACGCCGTAGATGTATTTATCATTGGCAACCCGTAAGGGCGCGGTAAATTCTTGTGTCTATTTGCTCAAAGCGCTTGACCATAGCGACGGCTATGCTCTTCGCGCTTTTCCCGAATATTCACTAAAAATTTTCTCGCGCAGAATTTACGAAATGAATGAGGTCTGACCCTAAATATTCATCGCCGCGAGTTTCTCGGCCTGATCCTCGGCGATAAGCTGGTCGATCACTTCGGGCAAGGCCTCGCCGCCCAGCACGTCATCAAGCTTGTAAAGCGTCAGGTTAATCCGGTGATCGGTCACGCGCCCTTGCGGGAAATTATAGGTGCGGATACGTTCGGAACGATCACCCGACCCGACCTGTGACTTTCGGTCTGCGGCGCGCGCTTGCTGGGCTTGCTGGCGTTGCAGGTCATATAGCCGTGTCCGCAGGACAGCCATCGCTTTATCACGGTTTTTATGCTGGGATCGCTCATCCTGCATTTCCACAACCAGCCCCGAAGGAAGATGGGTAATCCGCACGGCGCTATCGGTCGTGTTGACATGCTGCCCGCCGGCGCCTTGCGATCTGTAAGTATCAACCCGCAGATCCTTTTCATTGATCGTCACATCAACCTCTTCGGCTTCGGGCAGAATCGCCACCGTCGCCGCCGATGTGTGGATGCGACCACCCGATTCAGTCTTGGGGACACGCTGCACCCTGTGGACGCCAGCTTCGTATTTAAGCTTTTCAAAGACATTATGCCCCTTGATCGCGGCGATCACTTCCTTAAACCCACCAACTTCGCTTTCCGAGAAATCCATAATCTCAAACGTCCATCCCATACAAGCCGCATAACCTTTATACATCGCCAACAAATCACCGGCGAACAAGGCGGCTTCATCCCCGCCGGTGCCGGCGCGAATCTCCAGGATCGCATTTTTACGATCCGCTTCATCTTTGGGGATCAGGACTCTCTTTATGCCATCCTCAAGACCGGATATTGTCTCGCTCAGCGCCTTTAATTCCTCATAAGCCATATCCCGCATTTCTGGATCATCCAGCAGGCTTTCAAGATCCTGCTTCTCCGCCAGCGCCTTTTCATAGGCATTTTTGGCTTCGATGACAGGGGTCAGTTCCGCATATTCGGTCGATAGCCTGACAAACGCATCGCCAGACAGATCACCCGCCGCCATCAACGCAGCCAGCTCTTCATAGCGCGCCTGAACAGGCGCCAATTTACGCAGGATAGACATAGGCGCTACTCTGAACCGAAAATATCGTGAGCGATATGATCTGTCGTTTCGGGAAGGGGTTGCGGCAACAGAGCCTCAGGAGACAAAGCCATGCCGCGGATAATGTCGCCATTTTCACCGCGCGGAGACAAATCCTCGCCATCCAGCAGGAAAACCAGCGCGCCGACATTACCCGTATCCATCACAAGGCCGTCCTGATCAGGCACTAAATAGCTATCGCCGGGTTTCAAAACCCGCGACAGCAAAACCTTGCGCTGTGAATCGCGAATTTCGACCCATACATCGTCCTGCGCCCGAATCTCAATCCGGTGTAAAAGCTCTTTTTCCTGAGGATCAACTCCCGCCGCTGGCTCAATGGCCGATAAAGCATGTGATGCCGTCGGCGCCGGCGGGCCGAATACGATGCGGTCTTCGGCGCGGATCATATCACCCGGCACATCCGGTATCGCATAGGTTTCAGACGTGCCGCCAGCCCGCCACAGCGCCGCCCCGCCAACCAGCACAAGCAACGCCATAAAAGACGCCGCCAGAATATATTTTCCGGGCAATTTGCTTTCCGATGCCGAAACGGGAAACTGAAGCTCCGGCCGGGCTTTATTCCCGACAAGTTGTGCTTTGAACAGATGCACGATTTTATCGCCTTCAAGCCCCAAAAACTCGGCATAGGCACGAACAAAGCCAATCGCATAAACCCGCCCGGGCAGCCTGTCCATGTCGCCCCGCTCGATCGCATCAATCTGTACCGCCCGAATCCGCAAGGCCAGCTCAACATCATGCAATTGTAACCCGTAATGCACCCGCATGCGCCGCAGGATCTCCCCTACGGGCAGGTTCATCATCTCCGCCCATTGCTGGCGGCTTAGTGAATTCGGGTCAAAGCTCATATCTGCTCAAAATTTTCATTATGTGAAAATCACATTAAGCTATCTCTGCTTTCTTTTCCAGCCCATATGCAATATGCAGCGTCCGCACCGCAAGTTCGGTGTATTCCTTAAGCAAAAGAACGCTGATTTTAATCTCGGATGTCGAGATTACCTCAATATTAATGCCTTTTTCCGACAAGGCGCGAAACATGGTGCTGGCGACCCCGGCATGGCTTCGCATCCCGATCCCGACAATCGATACTTTCACGACATCTTCATCCGCAATGATCTTTGTGTCTTTCAGATCCTCGCATTTCCGCAATGCCTCCAGCGCCCGGTGCAAATCCGTTGCCGTAACCGTAAACGTAATGTCGGTTGTCTTGCGGTCATCGGAAATATTCTGGACGATCATATCAACATTGATCGCCGCATCTGCCAGAGGGCCGAATATGCGCGCCGCCACGCCCGGCACGTCCGGCACCCCGCGCAAGGTTATTTTGGCTTCATCCTTGCTGTATGTGATGCCGTTAACAATTTCCTGCTCCAAAATATCCTCCTCTTTTGTAACCAGCGTTCCAGGGAACGTGCTGCCGATCGGGTCTTCCATGCTGGACAGCACCTGAACCGGGACATTTTGCTTCATTGCCATCTCGACAGAGCGCGTCTGCAAAACTTTTGCACCCAAAGACGCCATTTCCAGCATTTCTTCATAAGAAATACGATCCAGCTTGCGTGCCTGCGGCACGATACGCGGGTCGGTGGTAAACACGCCGCTGACATCGGTATAAATGTCACACCGATCCGCGCCCAAAGCCGCAGCCAACGCAACAGCCGTTGTATCCGACCCGCCCCGGCCGAGTGTCGTGATACGGTTTCTGGATGTCACGCCCTGAAACCCGGCCAGAACAGCCACCTCGCCACTATCGAGCCGTTCCGCCATGGCGGTGGCGTCAATCGTGACAATCCGCGCCTTGCCGTGCATATCCGTGCATTTGATCGGCACTTGCCAGCCCTGCCATGAGCGCGCCTGAACACCGCGCTTTTGCAGCGCCAGCGCCATCAACCCCGATGTCACATTTTCACCGCTGGACACAACCGCATCATATTCCCGCGCATCGTGCAAAGGGCTGACATCCCGGCAATAACCGATCAGGCTGTTAGTCACGCCTGCCATGGCCGATACGACGACGGCGACCTGATGGCCGCGCGCAATCTCGGCAACGACTTTCTCGGCGGCGGCTTCGATCCGCGCGATATCCGCGACGGACGTCCCCCCGAATTTCATAACCAGCCTGCCCATTCTCCCACGGCCTTTTTTAGTAAAAAACTTGTCACAGCGACCTAGCCTATCCATACTGCGATAGATGTAAAAACGCAAAAAGAACTTTTGATAATAAGCTGTAAATATGACCCGAAAAAATACGGTCGATCGCCACGAAATTGATCATTTTTCAAAAGATTCAGCCCGTTGGTGGGATGAATCAGGGCCGTTTGCGCCACTCCACAAAATGAATCCGGCGCGCCTGTCTTACATTCGCGATATGGCTTGCCGTCATTTTGGCGACCGGGAAAACGCCATGACACCACTCTCCGGCCTGTCGGTGGTTGATATCGGGTGCGGTGGCGGGCTTGTGTGCGAACCGCTGGCTCGGATGGGCGCCGCCGTAACCGGCATTGACGCCGACCCCGTGGCGATTAATGTCGCCAAAGACCACGCCGCCTCACAAGGGCTTGCCATTGATTATCGCTGCGCCGCGGCCGAGGATATCAACGAATCCTGCGACATCGTTCTGGCGCTTGAAATCATCGAGCATGTTGCTGATCCGGCGGCTTTTATAGATTCCTGCGCGGCTTTGTGCAAACCCGGCGGACTGGTCATTTTATCAACGCCCAACCGTACGGCTGAGTCTTTTTTAAAAGCCATTATCGCCGCCGAATATGTCCTGCGCTGGGTTCCCGCCGGAACGCATAATTGGCGGAAATTTCTGCGGCCATCGGAAACAGCGCGCCTCATGCGAGCAAGCGGCTTAACGCCAGTCGATGAAAATGGCCTATATTACAATGCTCTGGAAGGTAAGTTTTATGTTTCAGACAAAGGAATGGGCGTAAATTATTTTATAACAGCGAGAAAATCATGAATATATTTGTCATTTTGATGTTTTTGGCGATGGCTGCGGTTTTAGCCTCCCTCTTTTTGGGTGTGTTCGTGATGGCCAAGGGCGGCGAAAGCAATAAAAAGCACAGCAACAAACTAATGCGTATGCGTGTGATGCTGCAAGGTCTGGCTGTGCTGTTATTTATTCTGGCGGTCTGGACAGGACATCAGGGATAAAATATCCGGCGAGTCATACCCGCCCTGCTCTGTCCTCCGAAGCCTTGGCGTAGGAGGAAGCGGGAATCTGGGAAAATGGCGACAATGCATATGGATCCCCGCTGATAAGCGCGGCCTTTGCCGCGCCGCGGGGATGACAAGGGGTGTTGACAAAAAACCTCAACTGTCATGCCCGCCTTGAGCGGGCATCCAGAATAGCAGTGGAGAATGGCAATTCTTATTCGTCACGCAGCTCATCAAGCGTGATAACTGTCTGATCCAGAACAGAATTTTTAAAAATCGCGCTTTTAATATTTGCGCCGGTAAAGTCCGCTCCGCTCAAATCGCATCCTGAAAAATCGGCATAAGCCACATCAGCATCCCTGAAATTCGCTTTTTTCAACCGTGCGCCGGAAAAATTGGCATAACGCATATTCGCGCCTTCAAGATCGCACGGCGTTGCGATTCTTTGGCCGTCCTGCTCATAGAAAAGCGGAGAAAAATCGGCGCTTCGTAAATCAGCATGGCTGAAACGCGCACGCTTCAGGCTGGCTGCCCTGAAATCAGCCCCACGCAGGAAACAACTGCGAAAATCAGATTCATCCAGCACCGAACTTTGCAGCTGTATGTCAGTCAGATCCATGCCGCACCAGCGCGCGCCGATCGCCTTCAAAGCCGTGAGCTTTTCCGCCGCCAGCGATAATAATATCCGCAAATCATAACCGCTCAGGTCAAGCTGCCGCCCTTCTCGCCCGACAGACGCCACCCAGGCGCGATGATCCTTGATCAGACGCACTAATGGCTGGTCAAGCTCTTCCAAAGACGTCCCGACATTCTCATCCGTGATCGAATCTGTCAGGTCAACGCCGCTATTGCGGATATCGTCAATCATCACCCCGGTCAGGATGGTCGAGCGCATATTCGCGCCCATAAGCTGCGCGCCCTTGACGTCAGCTTCGGTCAGGTCAGCCCCTTCAAATTTGGCGTTCCGTAAATCAGCCCCCGTCAGGTTCGTCTTGGCCATAATTGCATCGGAAAAATCCGCATTATTGGCCAGCGTTCCCGAAAGACGCGCACCGGCCAGGTTAGCGCCCCGGAAATTCACGTCCTGACCGCGGCTATAAGCGCCATCCGAAGCCAGCCCGCCGGCACGCAAATCCGCCCGTTCAAGATTGGCGCCGGCCAGATCCGCGCTTTCAATCCGCGAACCGCGTAAATCCGCCCGCACGAAACAGGTTTTGTTAAGGTTGGAATAGCTAAGATCACAGGCATATAAAGAAGCTTCGCGGAAATTTGTGGCGGACAGATCCATATTCTGCATCCGGCACCCGGAAAAATCAGCCTGACGCAGATCTTTCTCCCGCAGGGAAAGGCCGGACAGATCAACCCGCTTTAAAATAGCTCGCCGCCCGCCGTTACGGCCTTCGATAAAGCGCCTGTGAAGAAGGACAATCTCATCTAACGCTTCCTGCGTCAGGCTTTTCATCGTGTCGTCAAGCTGGCTTTGCATGTGGGGCATTCCTTGCATTTGTTGTTCCTTTGCGCGTCCGGCCAGAGCAAAAGGGCACTTTCCATCTTAGGGATAAATCCCTTTAAAATCATTAATGAAAATCCGTTTGGCTTTATTCCAGAATCGCTTTGAAAAACGCCATGCTTTCAGGCGATGTCCATGCAGCGTCACCTTGCAGGATGTAAGTAATCTCTCCCGCCGGTGAGACAAGATAGCTGGTGGGCAGCCCTTTGAGCGCCAGAGACTGCCATATATCCGCCCCCGCCGACAAATAGCTGCGCGGCGGCAATTCTATGCCGCGCCGCGATGCCATCGCCGCCATCTCCTGATAGTTTCCGGCCTGATCCAGCGACACAAAAACAACCCGCAGGCGCGCACTGCCTTTTTCTTCCTCCAGCGCCAGCAAGGAGGGAATTTCCTTGACGCAGGGTGGGCACCATGTCGCCCACAAATTGACAATATGCCATGTCTCGCCCAGATGTGCAGCGACATCCATCCGTTCATTCGCTTCGTCCAGAACCATTACAGACGGAAAAAACTGCGTTTCTTCCGGCCGGATCGCGCCGGAAAACTGGGCTGTGAAAGCGTCACTGACCGCATCCCCGACCCCATCCCCGACCGGCGGCTTGGCCGCAGACGCAGACGCAAACCACAGAAAAAATACAAAAAAGACCCCGAAAAACTTACCGCCGATCATCATACGCCCTTCCTTTCATCTTCCAAATATTGCTATAAACACTTTGATGTTCAAGGGGCAACAATGAAAGAGGTCTGACCCTAATCATGCCTGACAGTTCAAAACACAGACGCCTTAGCCCAATGCGCGGACTTTCTTTTTCTTTTGTGATGGCTCTTGCCTTGCTGCTGGTATCGCTGAGCGCGTGCGGGATCAAGCCCGGCAGTGTCGAGCCGCCTGAGAATGCCGCAACGAATTTTCCGCGCACCTATCCAGCCCCCGCGACACTGGACAGGCCGTAAAAGATGGCAGATGGTTTCGACGTCAGGAACGGCTTGTTACATGCGGATGATCTGCCGCTGGACGATCTCGCTGCGCGCTACGGTACGCCGCTTTATGTTTACAGCGCCGGCAGGATTCGCGCCAATATAAAACGTTTTCAGGACGCGCTGAAAGACGCGCTGCCGTCCCGCGATGATCACCTTGTCGCCTTCGCATGCAAAGCCAACAGCAATATCGGGGTTTTATCACTGGTTCGTGCGTACGGGATGGGGTGCGACATCGTATCCGGCGGCGAGATGACCCGCGCTCTGCAAAGCGGCATACCGCCCGGTGACATTGTTTATTCAGGGGTCGGGAAAAGCCGCGCAGAAATCAGGCAGGCGCTGGAGACAGGCATTCGCCAGATCAATGTCGAATCCCCGCGCGAGCTTTACAATATTGAAGAGATTGCCGCCGAAACGAGAAAAAACGCGGTTATTTCCTTTCGCTTTAACCCCGATGTCGATGCCGGGACGCATGATAAGATTTCAACAGGACGACATGATGACAAATTCGGGATTAACGCTGCCGATATTGACAGGCTTTACGCCCACGCAACCGACAGTCCGCACCTGACCCCGGTGGGGTTGAGCGTCCATATCGGATCGCAACTGATCAACATAGATCCTTTCGCCGATGCTTTTGCGCGGCTGGCCGACAAGGTGCGTGACTTACGGGATCGCGGCTTCAACGTTGACCGCCTTGACCTTGGCGGCGGGCTGGGGATTGTGTATGGCGCTGGTCAGGAAGCCGATCTGGCCGGTTACGCCGCGCTGATCAAAAAACATATTACCCCGCTGGGGACGGCGATCATTCTGGAACCCGGACGATATATCACCGGCGATGCCGGAATTTTGCTCTGCACGGTCAGCTATATCAAGGAAACGCCCGCGCGCCGTTATGTCGTGCTGGATGCCGGGATGAACGACCTGATGCGTCCGGCATTGTATGATGCCACACACCCGCTTGTGCCGGTGGTACAGAAAGACACGGCAGGCAGCGCCGAAAATGACGGCTATTATGATGTGGTCGGACCGGTTTGCGAGACAGGCGATGTCTTTGAAAAGCAACGGCCTTTCTCACCGCCGCCTGCCCCCGGCGCTCTTTATGCCCTGAGCTGTGCCGGTGCGTACGGCTTTGTGATGGCCTCGAACTATAATACCCGGCCTCTGCCTGCGGAAATCATGGTTGATGGCGCGCAATGCGCCTTGATCCGCCGCCGCCAGACAGTCGAGGATATATTGGCGTATGAATCCGTCCCTGACTGGATATCATCATAAAACGGCTCTATATTGAGCTGTCACAGCATGGTATAAGCCCGGATTCGCGAGAGCGGCTCTGTGCCGTGCCGGATGTAATGTGATAAGATACAAGGACGAGCCTTTAGAAAGACGGATCGCACCGGAACAACAATGACCGAACAACCCGATTTTGACCATAACCCGCTTGTGGGGCGCCTGATAATAAAGCGCAGGCTGGCCGGGCTTGTGCTGCTCGCCGAAAGGCTGACGACGGCTTTATGGCGGCTTGTATGCTGGGGCGCTTTTTTCGCGGGCTTGTGGATGATGCATATTCCCGCCCTGTTCGGTTCATGGGGGATTTACGGATTCTGGGCGGTCTTTATGGCCGGAATTATTTTTCTTGTGCGCCGTGATGTGCGCCGCTTTCGATGGCCGGACGGGAAAAGCATTGACCGGTTGCTGGAAGAAGCAAGCAACCTTGGGCATCGTCCGCTGGCACGTCTGGAAGATCGCCTTGTCAATCCACGCCAGCGCGAAACCCGCACCTTGTGGCAACGAAGCAAGATGGATGCCGTACAGGCTATCCTGCGGCTGAAGCTGCGCCTGCCGCGCCCGGTCTTATCAGCGCAAGACCGCAATGCCGTCCGCATGCTGGCTTTGCTGACCCTGATATGCGGCTTTGTCGTGGCAGGGAATCAGTGGGATTCGCGCCTTGCCCAAGGGCTGTTTCCGTTTACGATCCCGGCTTTGGAGCGCGACTCTCACAGTCCGCTGACTGTCTGGATCACCCCGCCCGCCTATACAGGGAAAAGCCAGATTATTCTCGAAGGCACCGGCACGCTGGATGATACGCTCGACATCCCGCAAGGCAGCATCATCCGGGTGCGTCTGACCGGCGGCTGGACGACCCCGACCATCCTGTTTTCCGGCGACGGCGACAACGATGAGGCTGATGACAACACCCCCCGCCCGCTTGATGTTCTGGGAGAAAAAAGCTGGGGGGTGGAGATCGAAGCACCGCCATCCACGCACATGACCATCCGGCAGGCGCCTTTCCTGAAAGCCGCCATGCCCTTGCGCTATATTATCGACCAGCCCCCGGAAATAACGCTGTCCGAAGTGCCTGAAACACTGGAAAAAGGCGAAATACGCCCGGCTGTCACCTTATATGACGATTACGGGGTAACAAATCTGAGCTTCAGGATCGAACGCGCCCCTGAATTTGAAGGCAACCCGTTCGGCACGCCTTATGAAGAAACACGGGCGGTCATGACGCCCCCCGACACAAAAACCGACATCAAGCCGGTTTATGACCTGACATGGCACCCCTGGGCGGGGATGCCTGTGGTTATTCACATCAGCGCCGAAGATCATCTCGGCCAGACAGCCACCCTCGCCCCGCTTTACATGGAACTGCCACAGCGGCATTTTTCACATCCGGTCGCCAGAAAGCTGATTGATTTACGGTCAACCCTGATCCGTCGCGAACAAAGCGCATTTACCGATATTGCCTATGAGCTGTTTTCCCTGTTGCAGGATCCCTCATTGCTGCAAAACAGCCCTGTTAATTTTCTGGCCATCCGCAGCGCGACCGTCCGGCTGATGAATCGCCCGGATGAACGCGACGTCGCCAGTGTCATTGAAATATTATGGGATGTCGCGCTGGTGCTGGAGGAAGGCAACCTGCCGCTGGCGATGCGGAATTTAAGGGAAGCGCAGCGCGAACTTGAACGCGCGCTAGCCAATCCCGACCTGTCTGAAGATGATCTGGCGCAAGCCATGGATGATTTTCAGGATGCGCTGATGACGTATTTTCAGGAACTCATCAAAGAAATCCAAAAACGTATGGCCGAAAGCGGCAATATGCCGGACATATCACCTGAAATGTTCCGTGACATGGTGCGGCCGCAGGATTTGCAGAATTTCCTGAGCCAGCTTCAGGCTGAAATCATGTCCGGCGACCGCGACAAGGCGCGCGATATGCTGTCACAACTCCAGCAATTCATGGACAGGCTCGATCCGTCAGTCGGCGCGTCCATGCCGCCGGAAATGGAATTCATGATGGACAGCATGAACGAAATGCAAAAACTGGTCGAAAAGCAGCAGGCACTGCTGGATCAGACACTGGCGCAAGCCGCCGAACAAAGTCCCGGCCAAGATGCCGCGCCGCAAACTTATCCCGATTTCATGCCTTTCGCGTCCGATATTTTCCGGCAGTGGGGCGAAAATAATATCCCGCCGCCGCCTGATGCGCCGTCACAATCCGATCCTTCCGCATCCTCGTCTGGACAGGAGCAACAAGGACAAGAACAGGCAAAGGACCGGTCGCAATCTCCCGGCTCGCAAGCCGGCAAGACCGAACAGGATGCTTTGCGCTATGTGCTGGGTCAGTTAATGCTGGACGCGCACGAGATGCTTGGCGACATCCCCGAAAATATGGGGCTGGCGGAACAGGCCATGCGAAGATCGGCAGACGCTCTGGCGGCGGATGATCCTGCCGGATCGGCACCGCATCAGGAACAAGCCATAGAGCATTTGCAGGACGCCATGCAGGATATGGGCGAGCAGATCCGTCAAATGATGCAAAATATGACCTTGCTGGCGCTGGGCGGGGCGGGTCAACGTCTGGATCCGCTGGGGCGACCGATGGGGGATGATGGAAACGGCCAAGATATGTTTCCCGGCGCGCGTATTGAAATCCCCGATGAAGCCACCCGCAAACGCGCAGAAGAAATACTGGAAATTCTCCGGCAACGATCGGGGCAAAGAGAGCGTGAAGATTACGAACTGGATTATTTCCGGCGCCTGTTGCGGCAATTTTGACCAAGATATTACGGCGCCAGAAAGCGTAAGTTAAGCTGGGTTGCCGTCTCCGGCGCGTCCGGGTAAACCGTGAATAACAGCGCTTCGCCTTCCGGCTCTATGGTCGTCTGGTCGATTGTGACCTGCCACGCATCCAGCACGTCATTATCGCGATCCATCAGCCGCGCCTGTAACACCGGCAAAGCCTGTTCCGTGCGCGAAAGGTTGAGGATATTGCCACCGACCCTGATCACTTCTATGCCTTCGCCGGTGCGGCCTTTTTGCGCCTGTACCCGTTCAAACACCAGCGACTCAGCCGCCACAGTGCGTTCCATCCCGAACAGGCTGTAAAACGCCCCCATCCCCGGCCAGAGATCCGTTACCGGCTTATGCGCGACCAGCAAACCACCAAGCACTATGAAAAAAACCGCTGCCGCAGCGCCATATCCTGTCCAGCGCCGCAAATCGGCCATCTCGTCACTGCGCGCCCCACCATCCCGCAAGGCAGGAACGTCTGATTCTTCCGGTAACGGCCTGACCGATTCGGGAATCGGGTCGATCTCCGCATCATGGTCTTTATCCGCTATATCCGCCCCAAATGCCGTATCATCAGCATCATCGTCAAAGGCGGCGGCATCGTCGTCATCATCTTCAGGAGGGGGCTCGAACCATTCATGGCCGCAATGGCTGCACCGCACCCGCCGCCCGTCGGCGCCGATGGCGTCACGCGGAACAAGATAACGGGCGCTGCATTCCTCGCATTGCAAAATCATAGAACCATTATATTGCCTGCGGCAAAATAAAGAAAGAGAGCGTCTTGTTATTTAGGGTCAGGACTGACAAAATTATCGGCGGATCATACCCCCCGACAACCAGCCAAAGGCCACCGCCATGACCGGATCTTTAAAGCCTGTTCTTGTTTTTACCGCAATGTTGATGGCCGCCGCGCCCGCCCGGGCGGAAATATGCGCGGCCACGGACGCCGGATGCTTGCGGGATATGATTGTCCGGATCGCGCCCGCCATCGATAATAACGCATGGCGCGACCAGACTTATCGCGACACGGCGCGTATTATGGCTACGCACGGCCAAGGGATGGATGTTATCGAACTGGTCGCCCGCATTGAAAACCCCGACACCAAAGCCATGGCGATTCGGGCGATCGGCATGGAATCGGCAAAGCTGGGGTGGGATCAGGATCGTTACAGCGCGCTTTTTACGGCGCTGATGGCGCAGGCGCAGGAGATTGACCATCCGCCATCCCATGCGATTGCCCTGACTTATATCGCCATGGCGCAGGCTTTTGCGGCTGATGATCAAGGCGCCATGCAGACCATCGCCCTCATGGAAAACGACGCGCTGCGCGACAAAGCCTATGCCGAGACAGCCGAGATACAAGCTGAAAGACATGACTGGCCGGCAGCGCGCGAATCTGTCCGGCAGATCGGTAATCCGGCCTTTATAAATCGCGCCCTGCGGAGCGTGGCCGACATACTGGCGCGCAATGGCGCGTATGAAAACGCTTTGGAGGCCGCAATTTCTATTGAAAATCCTTACCAGAAAGCGCAGTCTGTGCTGCATATTCTGGCCGCGCAGGCACGCGCGCCCGAAGGAAACGAATAAAAGACATCACGGACAAATGATTAGATTTGAACATGTCGGCTTGCGGTACGGGATCGGCCCTGAAGTTCTCAGCGACATTGATTTTACGCTGGAGCCCGGCTCTTTTCACTTCCTGACCGGCCCCAGTGGCGCCGGCAAGACGTCACTGATGCGCCTGATGTATCTAGGGCGCAGGCCGACACGCGGGCTGATCACCATGTTCGGACAAAACACCAACGGGCTGGCGCGCGAAAAATTCTGGCCGCTGCGGCAAAGAATCGGCGTGGTTTTTCAGGATTTTCGCCTGCTCAACCATTTATCGGCCTTTGATAATGTCGCTCTGCCCCTGCGGATACAGGGCAAGCCCGAAAAAGAAGTGCGGAACAACGTTCATGAGCTTCTGGAATGGGTCGGGCTGGGGGATCACATGAAAGCTTTGCCGGATACGTTGTCCGGCGGCCAGCAGCAGCGCGTGGCCATCGCCCGTGCTGTTATCACCAGACCTCGCCTGTTACTGGCCGATGAGCCGACCGGAAACCTTGATGACGAGATCGGATATCGGCTGATGAACCTGTTTGACCAGTTAAACCGCATGGGCACAACGATTGTAATCGCAACCCATGACAGCCAGATGATCGAACGGTTCGGCCATAGCAAGCTGGTGCTGGATCAAGGACGGCTGGAGGTCAAACGGTCAAAATCATCCATCGCCAGGCAGATTGAAGGGGTTTATTGATGCGCCTGAACATCACAGCACCGTTCAAAAAACAAAAAATGCTCGGCGTGGCGCACGGCAAAAGACGTTATGACCTCCCGCTGGATAAAAATGAAGGCACCGGCTTTCTGGTTTTGCTGATCGGCATGATGACCATTATGGCCGTGCTAGCGCTGGCGGCCTCTTTTGCGTTGGGTGGCATGGCTGAACGCTGGGCGGCGGGGCTGCAAAATCAGGCCACAGCCGAAATTCCGGCTGAAAATAAAGAGGGAGCCATCCGCAGCCGCGAAGACATGCAGGATCTGGCGAAAAAAGCCGCCGAGTCGCTGGGATCTCACCCGGCGGTGGCAACGTTACGCATTTTAGGCGATGATGAAATCGCCGCGCTTGTCTCGCCATGGCTGGGTGATAATTTATTGATGAATAACATACCATTGCCGTCTCTTATTGAGATAGAGCTTCAGGAAAAAGACGAGCATATAATTAAAATATTGCAGGACAGGCTGCAAAAAATCGCCCCCGAGGGGCGCATCGATTCTCATGAAGAATGGCTGCATGATCTGGTGCGCTTTATCGGCGCGCTGCAATTTGCCGCAACGATGATTTTGCTGGTGGTCGGCATAACGACCGTCACCGCTGTTGCAGGCGGGGTACGGTCACGCATGGCCGTGAATCGTACCGAGGTTGAGCTTTTGCACCTTATGGGCGCCAGTGATCATTATATCGCCCGCCAGTTTCAACGCCATTCGCTGATTATCGCGCTGCAAGGCGCGCTGGCCGGGCTTCTGGCCGGAGCACTATGCCTGATGTTGATCGGGTGGATCGCCGGAGAGATCGGGGTCAATCTGTTGCCTGATTTCAGCATGAGCAACCTGCAAATCGGGATTTTGGCGGCGCTGCCGCTTGTTATCGGGCTGATTGCCACGGTAACCGCCGGAAAAACGGTGCTTAACGTTTTGACGAAAATGCCGTAAAAAAGAGCGGATCATGACAAGATTAGCCCGATTTAGCATTTTTGTTTTTGCCTTGCTGATAACCTTGTGGGTGGCGGGGTTCATCAGCTTTTATGCTTCGACCTATAATCACGGCGCACCCAAAATCCGCACGGATGCGATTGTCGTCCTGACTGGCGGGCCTGACCGGGTTAATGCGGGGCTTGATCTGTTGGATGCCGGCAAGGCCGAGACCCTTTTTATTTCCGGCGTGTATGAATCTGTGTCTATTCAGGCTTTGCTACGCCTGTGGCGCGATGATGTTGAGGAGCCGCCCTGCTGTATCATGCTGGGGCATGAGGCCGCAAACACGACCGGAAACGCCGCCGAAGTCCGTAAATGGGTGACGCAAAGCGATGTGAGATCAATCCGGCTAATTACTGCCAGCTATCACATGCCGCGCGCCCTGATCCGCTTCCGGCATGCCTTGCCGGATATCGAGATTGTCCCTCACCCGCTCTATTCCCGCGATATTCGCCGCAACAGCTTTGCTTTCTGGCGACTCTTAGTGCAGGAATATAATAAGATGCTGGCAACCTGGTTATTACTGAAACTATATGAAAGCTGAGATGATTTTTATCCGCGCGACTTTATTCAATATTGTGTTTTATACGGCCAATGCCGTGGCTTGCGTTTTATGCCTGCCGGCATTGCTGCTGCCGCGCCCGGCAATGATTAAATTCGTTCGTTGCTATGTGCGGACGATTTATTTCCTCGAAAAACATCTGATCGGGCTGGATTTTGAAATACGCGGTCTGGAGAACCTGCCCCGGGATGGCTCTTATATCGTTGCGGCCAAGCATCAATCCGCCTATGAGACAATGAAGCTGCATATATTATTTGAAGACCCGGCCGTGGTTTTGAAACAAGAATTGCTGAGAATTCCCTTATGGGGTTGGTTTTTGGGACGCACCCATCCCATTGCCATCGACCGCTCGCAAGGCAAGGAAGCCATGAAACAAGTCGTGGACGGGGCACGGCGGATCGAAAAAGAAAATCGCGCTCTGGTCATCTTTCCGCAAGGCACACGGGTCTATACGTGGCAAACGCCGAAAGACAAGCCCTACAAACAAGGGGCCGCCCGGATTTTCGAGCAAACCGGCATGCCGTTAATCCCTCTGGCCTTGAATAGCGGTGTTTTCTGGCCGCGTAAGGGTTGGATAAAAAAACCGGGCAAAGTGGTTTTTTCCTTCCTGCCGCCGATCCCGCCCGACCGGAAAAATGATGATATCCTGCCCATGCTGCAGGAAATGATCGAAACCGAAACCAAAAAGCTGGAGCAGGAAGCGATCATGCCTGCCGCCATATCTGCCCCGGCCAAAGAAAACAGCGCCGGACGCACATCATGAAAAAAACCGTTCTGTCTTATCTGGGCTTATGGGGCGGCGGTATTCTGGTCGCTCTGGCGGTGCTTTACAGCCTTTTCTGGCTTTATATGGCCGATCAGATCAATCAGGAAATCGACAGGTTTTTAATCTCCCTGCAGGATAAAGAAATCACGGTTATCGTGCGGGAGAAACGCCTGACCGGTTTTCCCTTTCATTATGAACTGGCCTTTGATGGCCGGATCGCCGCCGAGGGTGTTGTGATTGACGTGCCTGCCCTGCGCTTACGCAGCAGCGTCTGGAATAATCGTCACTTACATGCCACCCTGCCGCAGGGCTTCACCACCACCGGCACAAACCCACAGGCATTATGGTCGCTCGATTATCTGGAACTGGGTGGCGATGTGCCGTCTTCCCTGCCTGATACCCTGACATACGAAGATCTGAGCGCATGGCGCGCCCAAAAAGGCCGGATTGCGATTAATTCCTTTGCCCTGCGGAAAGGCACGCTTCACCTCGAAGCGGCAGGCTTTATCGAACTTGACGATACGCTACAGCCGCAAGGCGCTTTTAATGCGCGTATGTCTGGCCATATGGGTTTTATATCATGGTTACAAGGCGAAGGATTAATCGACAACCGTACGGCGCTTTTAAGCGCGGCGATCTTCAGCGGCCTGTCGCGCACCGACAAAGAAACGCAGGAACCAAAAATCGAGATTGGTATGTCGCTGCAAAACCGGACATTATTCGCCGGACCGGCTCAGCTTATGACGCTGCCCGTGATTGACTGGCCTTACCGGGCGGATCTTCCGCCTGCCCTTCCTTGATAACGCGGCGGCGGATCGCACGCGTGCGCGACAGTTTTTCAACCAGATAATCGCCATCCCCCTTGCGGATCGCTTTTTGCATCGCGGTCAGATCTTCGTTAAAGCGCTGTAAAATCTCAAGAATTGCCTCTTTATTATTCAGAAAAATATCCCGCCACATGACCGGATCAGAAGCGGCGATCCGTGTAAAATCACGAAAGCCTGACGCAGAAAATTTGATAACTTCATTTTTGGTGTCTTCTTCCAGCTCATTCGCCGTGCCGACAATCGTGTAAGCGATCAAATGCGGCAGGTGAGACGTAATCCCCAGCACCAGATCATGGCGTGCAACATCCATAATCTCGATCAACGAGCCACAGCGCTCCCACAAGGTGGTGACTTTTTCAACAGCCTGAATATCACTGTCCGGCAATGGCGTAATGATGCACCAGCGCCCTTCAAACAAGCTTGCAAATCCGGCTTCCGGCCCGGAATTTTCCGTACCCGCAATCGGGTGCGCCGGAATAAAATGAACATTTTTCGGAATATGCGGCAAGACATCGGCAACGACCGCGCCCTTGACTGATGCGACATCGGAGACGATCGCTCCCTCGCGCAACGCATAACGTATATCGGCGGCAACCTTGCCGCACGATGCCGGTGGCACGCACAGCAGGATCAGGTCACTTTCCTCGACCGATTTCCGCAGATCAGTCGTTGCGACATCGGCAATCCCCAGCGCTTCGACCCGGCGGCACACATCCAGATTATGATCCACGGCGATAATATGTTCCGCCACTGCGTTTTGACGGATCGCACGCATCAGCGAAGAACCGATAAGACCGCAGCCGACAATCGTGACCGTCCTGAACACCATAACGGGTCAGGCCTTCTTACGGGTTTTATTGTCATCAGCGGCGCTTTCCAAAGCGCCCTTGCCGACTTTATCTTCATAGACCGGCGGCACAGGATAGCCGCCAAGGCTCAGGCATTTTCCGTCCGCATCGCCCAGCGCCGCAAGAAGAGTCCGGCTCCATTCCTCATCAACGCTGTAAAACCCGTCCGCCTCAATCAAGTGCAGCTTTTTACCGGGGCCGAAACCGGGGCATGTGTACAGCGCCGTGACATCCATGCCGATCTCCCGTGCCTTGTCAACGACGCGGCCGCGGCTGATGGCTTCGTCAATCTCTAGCCCCATAAAAGTACGATCCTCGCCGGATTCTTCATATTTCAACCGCGCCACAACCAATGCCCTGTGTTCGGGTGTGCTGTCACAGGCTGTCCGGTCGCCCAGCGGCAACCGTGCGACGATCCGCATCGCATGGTCGCCCGTTTCATCAAGCAAAAATCCCCACCACGGATTATGCAGCTCATCTTCCGGCCACGGCACAACGGCAAATGTCACTTCGTTCTCGCGCACCATCGACAAGGCCGATAACGGGTTGGATACTTTTTGCATCGGTAATACGCTGCTGAAATAATCTTTGGCCATGTCCCAGTAATGCAGCCCTGTATGATCGTCCGGCGCGCAAACGACAACCTTCAGGCCGGTCTGCAGCAAGGAGACCGCCCCGACGAGCTCACGCCAGATGCGGACAATTGCCTCTTTGGGCAAAGGCCCTTTATGTCGTGCCAAAAGGCGACGAATCATAACAATCTCACGATCCGGCTGGATGATCTGTACGTTGTTCCGGCGTTTTTCCTCGCCGATCCGCAAGACAAGCGCCGCCCGCTCGATCAACAGGTCGTGCAACCTGTTATCAAGCGTGTCGATCTGTTTCCTGATATCACTTACGTTATTCTCTGACATGGTAGGTAAGGGTAATAACCGCAAATGACACGAAAATCAAAAAAAATCGCTCATTTTACCGCAGGTTGAGGAACAAAAATCCGCGTTCCTGACGGCATGGCCTTGCGCGCGTGACTTGTCCCTGCGTAAATCTGCTTGCCGGCTTCGATCACATTAACGCCGGCCACGCCCGGAAAGATAAACTTTCCAAACCCTTCAAAGAGATAAGCTGTCCGCATCACCCAAAAAGACCGGAAGGGCGGCATATACAAGGCATGCTCATGGCGTTCGACAGTAAACAGGGATTCTTTCAGATGACTGATAATCTGCCCCTGGGTATAAGGCGTGCCATGCCCGAACGGCGTTCTTTCCGCCCGCGCCCACATCCCCAGACGGTTAGGGACGATCACAATCATCCGGCCATTGCTTTTCAAAACCCGCCACAGCTCGGACAAGGTCGCGGCAAGGTCGGCGGCATGTTCAAGCCCGTGAATAACGATAAGGCGGTCGATCGATTCCGTTTCAACCGGCAAAAGATCCTCCCGCGACAGACATACAAGACTGTTTTTTCCTTCAGGCCAGAAATGCCCGCCGGTGCGCGAGGGAAGAACCGCGAAAAGTCGCTCGGCCTTTTCATAGCCATAACGCATATAGGGCAAGGGATAACCATAGCCCATCACGCGCAATCCGTCGATCTGCGGCCAGATTTCATTCAGGACAGTCTTCAGCAAACGCCGCACAAGCCGTCCTTCGCGCTTTTTATAAAATTCCTTCAGGTCATAAACCGAATAATCTTCCATGCCGCTTGTTCCCGCGCCTATCCTCGCACCAGATTTTGCACCTGATCCAGCAATGGCAGGTCGGCAGGCGGCATATCATACTGATACAAATCAGGAATGCTGCACCATTTTATTTCCTGACCTTCCATAGCTTTGGGAACGCCCTTCCAGACACGGCAGACAAATAACGGCATCAAAAGATGAAAGTGATCATAGCCGTGCGAGGCGAAAGCAAGCGGCGCAAAACAGCAAGGCCGCGTGTCAATATCAAGCTCTTCCTTCAATTCGCGCATCAATGCAAATTCAGGCGTTTCATCGCTTCTGACCTTGCCGCCGGGAAACTCCCACAATCCTGCCATGTCCTTGCCGGGCGGGCGGCGCGCAATCAAAATCCGCGAGTCGGAATCCAGTATCGCCGCCGCCGCAACCAGAATAACCGGCTTTTGCGGACAAGCAGGCGGCGGCAGTTCCAGCGCCTGAGCGCAGCCAATCTGTTTTTTGATAAATGTCACCATGCCATGCCTATTTTACACATAAAAAAACCGCAGAAAAGCCTGCGGTTTTCTCAAAAGACCGATTTTAAAAGCACTCGCGCTTAGTTTTCCAGCGGGTTGCCGTTAATATCGAAAATCTCGATTTTATAGCCGTCGCGCCATTCCGCGACCAGATCATCCAGAACCTGCTGGCGGAGCTGCGGACGAAGTTGCTCTTTTACCTCTTCAAATCCCGGCACCTCACGCTCACGGCTTGCCTCGACCTTAATCACATGCCATCCGAACTGGGTTTCGACCGGTTCTGTGGAATAGCTGCCAACCGCGATTTCAAATGCCGCATCAGAAAATTCGGGGATCATTTCTTCCCGCACGAAAAAGCCAAGATCGCCGCCCTGATCGGCACTGGGGCCCACCGAATGCTCCCGCACCAATGCGACAAAATCGGCCCCTTCATCAAGCTGACGAATTAACTCTTTCGCCTTGCTTTCGCTTTCAACGAGAATGTGGCGCGCTGAGATTTCGGTTTGCGGCGTCGTGCCTGCAACAACTGATTCATAGGTATCGCGTAACAATTCGTCCGTTATGGCTGCATCGACCGCCCGGTCAATAAAAACACTGCGAACAATCTGCTTCTTCGCCTCTTCAAGCTGCTCCCTGACTTCCGGATCGCGATCCAGATTCGCACCGGCGGCCTGTGCGGCAATCACGCGGTTGCTGATGACCTGATCCAGCGACATGGGAAATAAATTCTCAAGCGGCAACTGGCGATATTGCTGTGGCAGGCCTGAAATAAAGCCAAACACGTCATCGCGGTAAATATCTTCGCCATTGACCTTGGCAACCACCGGATTTCCTTCGGCAATCGCCTGTCCTTCTGCCGTGCTATTGCTGTTTTTGCTGTCTGCCGCGCCATTGCCCATCGCCAAAAACAACACAACGGCAATCACGGCGACAATAGCGACCCCGGCCGCGATCAATGTCATGTTTTTGTTGCCGGCACCCTCACCGGGCTGCTGTATCTTCTGTTCGGACATTGCGATATTTTCCTTTTGTCAGCATTAAAACATATCCGTTTGATTCCGCAATCTATCGCCGCCCGACCCGATAATAAAGTCTTTTCTTCAAAACACCCACAAATCTGGCGGCCTTAAGATGAGTTTGATTGACGTCAGGGCTGCATGGCCTTATATGGAATGACTTGCCTGTTAATTTGATGATGAATAAGGGATTTGATGTTGCTCAATCTTGCTACAAAAATTTTTGGCTCCAGCAACGACAGGAAACTGAAAGAGCTGTCCCGCCATATTGATTCGATAAACGCGCTGGAAAGCCGTTACAAGGATATGAGCGATGCCGAACTCACCGCCCAGACCGTTACCTTCCGGGAACGGCTGGCAAAAGGCGAATCGCTTGATGCGTTGATCCCCGAAGCTTTCGCAACCGTCCGCGAGGCCGCATCACGGACGCTGGGGCAACGCCATTACGATGTCCAGTTGATCGGCGGGCTTGCCCTGCATAAAGGGCAGATCGCCGAGATGAAAACCGGTGAAGGGAAAACCCTTGTTGCAACGCTGGCGGCTTATCTCAACGCCCTGCCCGGCAAAGGCGTTCATGTCGTGACGGTCAATGATTATCTGGCGCAGCGCGATGCGGAATGGATGGGACAGGTTTATCGTTTTCTGGGGCTGGAAGTCGGCTGCATCACCGCAGATCTCAATAATGACGAACGCAAAAAAGCCTATGCCGCCGATGTGACTTACGGCACGAATAACGAGCTTGGCTTTGACTATCTGCGCGATAACATGAAGTACCAGCTTGAAACCATGGTACAGCGCGAATTTCACTTTGCGATTGTCGATGAAGTCGACTCGATCCTGATCGATGAAGCCCGGACGCCGCTGATTATTTCAGGTCCCTCTGAAACATCGTCCGAGCTTTATAATGCGGTCGATAAAATCATCCCCGGCCTTGAAAAGCAGGATTTCGAGCTGGACGAGAAGATGAAGACCGTCAACTTCACCGATAGCGGCGCCGAACATGTCGAGGAATTGCTGAAAGAGCACGGCACTCTGACCGATGGCGCCTTGTATGACGCCCATAATATCGCGCTGGTGCATCATGTGAATCAGGCATTGCGTGCGCACAAGCTGTTTGCGCTGGACAAGGATTATATCGTCAAGGATGGCCGCGTTGTCATTATTGACGAATTCACAGGCCGCATGATGGAAGGACGACGCTTCTCCGAAGGGCTGCATCAGGCTCTGGAAGCAAAAGAAAATGTCGCGATCCAGAACGAGAACCAGACATTGGCCTCGATCACCTTCCAGAACTATTTCCGGATGTATCCAAAACTGGCCGGCATGACCGGTACGGCCTCGACCGAAGCCGATGAATTTATGTCGATCTATAGTCTCGATGTTGTCGAGATCCCGACCAATGTCGTTGTGCAAAGGCTGGATCATGATGACAAGATTTATAAAAATCTGGCGGAAAAAGAAGCCGCTATTCTTGAGTTGATCCTGCAGTGCCGTGAACGCGGCCAGCCGATTCTGGTCGGCACGACATCGATTGAAAAATCCGAAAAACTGGCGGCGCAACTGAAAAAAGCGAAAATCCCTCACCATGTCCTCAATGCCCGCTATCACGAACAAGAAGCCTTTATCATCGCCCAGGCCGGTCGCCCCGGCGCGGTGACAATTGCCACCAACATGGCCGGACGCGGTACGGACATCCAGCTTGGCGGTAATCTCGACATGCGGATCAGGGAAGAAACCGACCCGTCATGGACAGAAGACAAGCTGAAAAAAGCAACCGAGAAAATCCGTACTGAAATCGAGGAAGACCGCCAAAAAGTGCGTGACGCAGGCGGGCTGTACGTGATCGGGACAGAACGCCATGAATCGCGCCGTATCGACAACCAGTTGCGCGGGCGTTCCGGGCGTCAGGGCGATCCCGGCGCGTCGATGTTTTTCCTGTCTCTGGAAGATGATCTGATGCGTATTTTCGGGTCGGACAAGATGGAAATGCTGCTGGCGCACAAACATGTCGGCCTGCGCGAGGGCGAAGCCCTTACCCATCCATGGATCAGCAAAACGCTGGAGCGCGCGCAGGCAAAAGTCGAATCCATGCATTTTGACGCGCGGAAACATTTGCTGAAATTCGATAACGTCATGAATGACCAGCGCAAAGTTATCTATGAACAGCGCCGTGAATTAATGGCTGCCGAAAATGTTGATGATTTCGCAACCGACATCCGGCACAGCGTCATCGAGGAGCTAGTGCAGCGTTGCATCCCTGCAGGCAGCTATACCGAGCAATGGGACGTTGAAAGTCTTAAAAGCGAAGCCCATCGTTTGCTCAATCTTGATCTGCCGATTAATGAATGGGCGGCGGAAGAAGGCATCGCCGAGGATGAAATTATTGAACGGCTGATTGACGCCTCTGATAAAATGATCGCGCGCAAGGTTGCCGATACCGGCCCCGAAATTTACCGCAAGCTGCAAAAGGCACTGATCCTGCAAAAGCTCGACCAGCACTGGAAAGAGCATTTGCTCAATCTTGATCACCTGCGGCAAGGTATTAACCTGCGTGCCTTCGGCCAGCGTGACCCGCTGAACGAATATAAAACCGAATCCTTCAGCATGTTTGAAAACATGCTGGATTATTTCCGTGAAAATGTCGTCGAAACCATGAGTCTGGTTGAATATAATATTGACCCGCAAGCACGGCAGATGATGTTGCGGCAGGAAAATGCCGGACTACAGGAATCACGTCAGGATCCGGCGCTTTCCGGCGCAGGCAGCGCACAGGGGCAAAATATCGTCCAGATGCCTGTCGAGAAAAAGCCGTTCGACAAGAATGATCCCTCAACATGGGGCAAAGTGCAACGCAACGCCGCCTGCCCGTGCGGAAGCGGCAAAAAATACAAGCACTGCCACGGCAAGGTCAGTTAAAAAACCAACTGCCATACCCGCCTCCCCCAACTGTCATGCCCGCCTTGAGCGGGCATCCAGGAACGAGACTTTATCCGGCTATCTTGTCTGCTTCGGCGGCTGGCGGCGTGATCCGCACCAGCGTGATCTGGTTCCGGTGCCGTTTTACGACATCAATCCGTAAGCCAAAAAATGTGAATGATTGCCCCGCATCGGGGATTGTCTGCGCTTCATGCAGCAAAAGCCCGGCGATCGTTGCGTAATCTTCATCCGGCAAGCTCCATTCAAACTCGCGATTCAGGTCACGAATCGTCACATCGCCTTCGACCAGATATGTCCCATTTACCTGACGGCGAACACCGGACACCATCTCATCGGTTTCGTCCTCGATCTCGCCGACAATTTCCTCCAGAATATCCTCCAGCGTCACAACCCCCATAAAGCTGCCATATTCATCAATCACCACCGCAAAATGCTCGCGGCGCTGGCGGAATTCCTGCAACTGATCGAACAAAACCGTGCTTTCGGGAATGAACCATGGCGGCACGACCAGATCCTCGATATTCAGCTTACTCATCTTGCCGTTATGGGCGCGCAGCTCCTTGATAACGGTTTTGACATGCAAAACGCCGATAATATTATCCTGATCGTCCTTCCAGACCGGCAACCTTGTGTAAGGACTGGCCAGCAATTCATCAACGACCTGTTCCATCGGGGTCGCGGCATCAATCATGCCGACATATTTGCGGTGGGTCATGATTTCGCTGACATCGACATCAGCCAGATCCAGAATCGACCGCAACATCGCACGCTGTTCGTTGGTTTGTTCTTCGGGGCCGGTATGCATTTCAATCACCCCCCGCAGGACTTCCATGTGGCTGCCGCGGCTGACCATCGACAAATCAACCCCCACCGCCCGCAAGAACATACGGACAATGCGCGTGATCATTTCCGTCACCGGCGCAAGGACAATCGTCACCAGATGAATAACCGGTGCAATAAACATCGACATTTTATCGGCAAAATGCAGCGCATAAGTCTTGGGCAAGACTTCGGCAAAAATCAGAACCAGAAGCGTCATCACCAATGTCGCGTAGACAACCCCCGCCTCGCCGACCAGCTTGATCAGGACGCTGGTCGCCAGCGCCGAGGCCAGAATATTAACCAGATTATTCCCCAGCAACAGCGCGCCGATCATCCTGTCCTTGCGCGAACGGATCTTGTTCACCAGCGCCGCGCGTTTATTACCGTCTTTTTCCAAAGAATGCAGACGCGCCCGCGAAGCAGCCGTCAGCGCCGTTTCCGAACCCGAGAAAAACGCGGATAAAAGCAGCAGCGCAAAAATCGCAAGAATCGTGACCAGTAAGCCGATTTCCATTTATGTTATGCTCCGTTCAGGGATCGTTCCAGAATTGCGATGACATCGTTGCGCTCAACATCGGGCGTGATGAAAGCCTGCCCGATCCCGCGCGCAAGGATAAAATTGATCCGGCCGCCATCGACTTTTTTGTCACCGGTCATTATATCGTACAGCCGCGCCGCATCCGTTGAGACGCCCGACAAGGCATCCCTGACATCAACCGGCAAACCGGCCGCCGCCAAATGATGTTCAACCCGCAGCACATCTTCCGCCGCGCACAGCCCCAGACGATGCGACAGGCGAAAAGCGCAAACCATGCCCGCCGCCACAGCCTCACCATGCAGCAGGCGACCGTCGTAACCGGCTGCGGCCTCGAAAGCATGGCCGAACGTATGCCCCAGATTCAACAAGGCGCGCATGCCTTTTTCGCGCTCGTCAGCAATCACAATAGCGGCTTTTTTCCGGCATGATTGCGCCACCGCATAGGATAAAGCATCAGCCTCACCTTTGATCACCGCCATGCCGTGCTGCGCCAGCCAGTCAAAAAAGGCCGGGTCGTCAATCAAGGCATATTTCAGGATCTCGGCATAACCCGCCCGCATCTGACGCTCAGGCAAGGTCGCCAGCATGGCGGCATCCGCCAAAACCGCGCGGGGCTGGTAAAAAGCCCCGACCAGATTTTTTCCGTGGCGCGTATTGATCCCCGTCTTGCCGCCAACTGCGCTATCAACCTGTGCCAGCAATGTCGTGGGAATCTGGATAAAAGGAATGCCCCGTAAAATCGTTGCCGCCACAAAACCACCCAGATCGCCGATCACCCCGCCCCCGACCGCAAACAGGACGGAATCGCGGCTGACGCGCTGTTCCAGCAGCCGGTTCAGCAGCGTTTCGTATGTCTGAAAGCTTTTGCTTTGTTCACCGGCGGGGATGCTGATCCTGTCTATATCCGTGCCGCCCGCAGCCTCGATCGCGGCGACGACAGCCGCGCCGTGCAACGTATCCACTGCCGAATCCGACACCATGAAAATCTTGCGACCCTGCAAGGAAAAAGGCAGGTAATCCACCATATTACGGCATAGTCCCGCGCCGATATGAATGTCGTAAGAACGCGCCCCAAGATCAATCGAGACCACATCATGCGATGGGGCGGAGGCAGGCTGTTTTTGAGAAGATGAAGGCGAATCAGTCGTCATGAGCCTATAAGAAATCATCCAGTTTTTTCAAAATATCCGCAATCACCGGACGGATCGAGCTATCATTGCTGTCGACCACAATATCAGCCTTTTCGTACACAGGGTAGCGTTTCCTTGCAAGATCTTCCAATATATCCCGTATATTGCCGTTATTCAAAAGCGGTCTGTCAGTGCGGCCTTGTGTACGGGCGACAATAATATCTATATCGGCGCGCACCCAGATGGAAATGGCGCTTTCCGCGATACGCTGCGCGGTTTCGGGGGGCATGATCGCGCCGCCGCCTGTGGCGATAACTTTGGGGGATCCATCCAGCAAACGTGCCAGAACGCGGCGTTCCCCGGCACGAAAATAAGCCTCGCCGAACTTTGCGAAAATATCGCTGATCTCCATCCCGGCGGCCTTGATAATTTCATCATCCGAATCAATGAACGGCAGATCCAAAGCCTGCGCCAGATGGTAGCCCGTCTTGCTTTTGCCCGCACCGGACAGCCCAACCAGCACCAAAGGACGGTCAATCTGCGGCTTTATCTGTGCCGCCAGCCAATTTACATCGTCTGTTACCATGATCTGGTTATGCAACAGAATAAGGGAAAACACAATCTCACCATTGCTTTTTGAGCGTAGCTTTTATAGGGTCTGTCTCTGACAGGAAAAAGCAGGAGAAACCATGAGGCTGAGATTTTTGTTGATGATGATCCTTCTTCTGGTCGTCGGCGGAGGCTTTGCCTATTTCGCGACTATTGACGTTCCCGTCCGGCAAAGTGAAATCACACTCACCATCCCCAATGACCGCTTTTTTGACAATCCGTGAGGGGAAAGCGTGACGACAGCCAGAGCACCAGACCGTTTATCGCGTTTCGGCCTTGCCGGGGCGCTTTTGTGTTTTTCGCTGGCTTGCGCCTTATCCTCGCCTGTGCCTGCCTATGCCGATGACCGCATGGCCGGGTCATCACCGCGCGCGCGCAGCACCGCCCCGCCGCCTTTGCCCGATGAATCGGACGCACGCACACCCGCACAAGCCATTGCCGCCGTTGAGATTAAACTGCCGCCACCGGCCACACCGACCCCGGCAAATGTCGATTACGCCCAGCTTGAATCTTACGGCACGCTGGGTGTCGGGGATCCTGACTATCTGGGCATTGATATCTGGCGCGGCAGTTCACGGTCGCAAATAACCGCGCTCTTGGACTCATTTCACGGCCAGCATAATTTCCCATCTCTTTATAATCTGTCGAAAAATGTTCTGAACGGGCGTTCCAATCCTGCGCTGGCGCGGCAGGATGTCCGCCCCGAACCTGGCAGAGATCTGACCACACTACGAATCAAGGCGATGATGCAGATGGGCGATTATCACGGCGCCGTCTCTTTATATAGCCAGCACGCGGCAGGGCCGTATCACGAATCAATGGCCATGGCAGGCATTTTGGCGCTGCTTTACACAAAAGAGCCGTCACTGGCCTGCCTTGACGCACAAACATACCGCCCCGAAAACGTGACCGGCAGTACCGATAAAATATTCTGGCAGAAAGTTGATTCGGTCTGTGCCTATGGCATCCGCCGTCACCAGACACCCGGCGCAAGCGTACGGGAAACCTTGGCAAAAAATGCCGGCAGCACCATCATATCAGCCCTTATCCGTGATGAATCATACCGCTTTCGGCCATCCGGCATTGCTGATTTCAAGACACTCTCTCCGCTTGAGGCTGCTTCGCTGCATGCGTTCGGGCGGGTTGACCTGCGGCAAATGCCTGCGGATTCGTTTCGCGGAGCGCCGGTTCATGTTTTGACCTTGATGCGGGGCAACCCGACCCTTCAGCCCGAATCGGCGCTCGCGCTGGAGATCGAAGCCGCACGCCGCGGGCTGATCCCGCCGGAAGAGCTTGTCAGCTATTATCAGGCGCTCGGTGAAGAGCATTTTAAAAGCGAGAAAACATCCCTGCTTACCTACAGGAATATCGCGTCATGGCAGCGCCTGCCTTATCTGTACCGCGCTATTATCGATGCTGCAAAAGGCGAAGAACGCGCCGCCATACTGGAAAAAGCGCTGGCGCTGCATGAATCGTATGACAGCGCTGCCTTGTGGCCTTTTGCCATCCTGATTGCCGACACGGATCCCGAACGACTGCCCCCCGCACTTGTCGAAGTTGCCTTGCGCATCCTGATCGAAACCGGATACCAGCCGACCGCCGCATGGATCGAATCAGCCGCAGACCACATCGAAAACGGTCTTTTATTTGCTGCGCTGCCGCTATATACAGATTTATCCACAGATATGATCACAGATATTATGCGGAAAAAATTTTCAAAAACACCGCCAAGTGCCCACGATATGGCGATATTGAAAACAATTTACGAAAAAGTTGACAAGTCTGTAAAATTACATAATATTGTCGACAGCGACTTTTATGAAAAACAAGAGGGCTTGACAAGCAAAAACGATTATGTAATGCCATCTGTAAGCTTGATGGAGCATCTCGCAACCGCCACAAGGAACAAGTCAACAGGTGCGGTCGTCCTATCGGGCACCACCATTATCGGCAACGCCGCCGCAAACAAGCTCTCTGCGGATGTCTTTGGCGCAATACTGGATGGTTTGAATGCAGTGGGGTTAACAAACGAAGCGCGCGCACTCTGTGTAGAGATTCTTGCGGGCTTGAGTAAACAATAAAGGAGAATAATAATGGCACGTCCAGGTCGTCCACCGAAAGAGAAGCCAAAGCTTCACCCTTTGGTTGATTCTTTTCTTGATATGCTAACCACCGAACGCGGTGCGGCATTGAATACGCGACAGGCATACTGGCGTGATCTCGCCGATTTCAGCCTTTACGCAAAAGGCACGTTCAAATGTGAGATTGTCGATGCATCGACAGACCAGATTCAGTCTTATCTGAAAGATCTCGGTAACAAGATTCACGAAAAAGGCGACAGCAAGGCGCAAATCGCAACCCGAACAGTCGCCCGCCGCTTGTCGGCTCTGCGTCAGTTTTACCGCTATCTCGTGTCGGAAAATATCCGCAAGGACGACCCGACATCCACGATTGAAAGCCCGAAACAGACAAGAACCCTGCCCAAGACGCTCAGCGAATCAGAGGTTAGCCTTCTGATCAAGACTGCCGGTCAGGGTGGCGGCTCAGACAGCATCCGTCTGGTTTGCCTTTTGGAAATGCTTTATGCCACGGGGCTGCGGGTATCCGAGCTGGTCGGTCTGCCGCTCTCGGCAATCGGCGAAGATAATGAGTTTTTGATGGTTGCCGGCAAAGGCGGCCGCGAGCGCATGGTGCCGGTATCAGACCCGGCGCAAAAGGCTTTGCAGACTTATCTTGGCATCCGTAAGCAATTTATCGGCGGTGAGGAAAGCGCCATACAGGCGCAATGGTTGTTCCCCTCCAGAACATCTGAAAGCGGTCATTTGACACGCCAGCGATTCGCTCAGCTCTTGAAAGATCTGGCCGAAGAAGCACAGGTCGATGCCGGACGGGTCAGCCCGCACGTGCTGCGTCACGCTTTCGCCACGCATCTGCTGAGCAGCGGCGCGGATCTGCGCTCGGTTCAGAAAATGCTGGGGCATGCGGATATTGCGACCACTCAGGTCTATACGCATATCATCGATGAAAAAGCCAAAAAGACAGTCGAGGAAAAGCACCCGCTTTCCAAGGCTTCCGGCGGTAAATAATCGCGATATAAATCAAAATAACAGCCATCAGGCAGACAATCATTTGTAATTGTCTGCCTGATTTGTTATTGGTCTTACTTTCCCGAAACAACCGATAGAAAATCTCATGAGTAATCTTGATTTTGAAAAGCCTGTTCTGGAGCTGGAAGCGAAAATCGCTGAGCTAAGAAACACATCCAGTGATGCACGTCTGAACATTGCCGAAGAAATCTCGCGCATGGAAGAAAAAGCGGATCGCTTGCTGAAACAAATCTACAGCAAGCTGACCCCGCAACAAAAAGTACAGGTCGCCCGCCATCAAGAGCGCCCGCATTTCTCGGATTATATCGATCACCTGATCGAGGATTTTACGCCGCTGGCCGGGGATCGGCTTTTTGGTGAAGATCTGGCGCTTCCCGGCGGCATTGGCCGATTCAAAGGGCAGTCTGTCGTTATTTTGGGGCACGAAAAAGGCAAGGACACGGAAAGCCGCGTCAAACATAATTTCGGCATGGCGCGTCCCGAAGGCTATCGCAAGGCGCAGCGCCTGATGCAAATGGCCGAACATTTCCAGATACCGGTGATCACGCTGGTCGATACAGCCGGCGCTTATCCGGGGGTCGGCGCAGAAGAGCGCGGGCAGGCCGAAGCCATCGCCAAATCGATTGAGACATGCTTGCGGGTAAAAACGCCGCTGGTTTCGGTGATTATCGGCGAAGGCGGATCCGGCGGGGCGATTGCCATCGCGGCGGCGGATCATGTTTATATGCTCGAACACTCAATCTATTCGGTGATCTCGCCCGAAGGCTGTGCCTCCATTCTCTGGCGCAGTGGCTCTTATGCCGGGGATGCAGCCGCCGCGCTGAAGCTCACCGCTCAGGATTTATACGCGCTGGGGTTGGTTGACGGCATTATTTCCGAACCGCTGGGCGGCGCTCACCGCAAGACAACCGAAGCTATTGAATCCGTTGGCAAGCAAATTGAAAAAGCACTGCAGAAAATGACCCCGTGGGATACGGAGACAATCATCGCCCGGCGGCATGAAAAATATCTGGAAATGGGACGGGCGGCGTAAGGCTTCTAACCTGTAACGCCTGCCCCGTGATTAATCGCCATCCGTGACTCAGAGACCGAGACAGCAGAGTGATGCGCCGGACGGCTATTGCTTTTATGCGCCCGCATGACATCCAGAGCGCCTTCATCCATCCGCGCGCGACTGATCATTTGCTGGAAATTGCCATGACCGGCTTTTTTATGGCCTTCTTCGGTTGACGACGCCCTGAAATACAGCATCAGAAAAACACGAATTGCCGCCGTCAAAGATGTTGCCGGGTTCTTTCGCAGATGGATCAGCGAACAAATATCATGGATTTTACAATTTTCGCATTTTGCAATCTCGCGCAAGGACGCCCACATTTCCGGCTCCAGTCGGACAGAAGTGCGCCGCCCCAAAACTGTGATATTCCGGCTAATCAGGGTGC
>SKGD01000014.1 GCA_007117665.1 Alphaproteobacteria bacterium | reverse complement strand
GTGTCGCCGGTCAGCAGGTTATACTGGACATGCCGTTTTTCGAGATTTCCCCCGGGGCGCATACGATTTTGTCAGGACATTCCGGATCGGGCAAAAGCACTTTGCTGCATGTGATGGCAGGATTGCAGCGCGCCGCCGAAGGTACAATATGTTTTGACGGGCAGGACTATGCCCGCCTGAACATAGCGGCACTGGATCGTTTGCGGAGCCTCAATTTCGGCTTTGTGTTCCAAAAACTTCATCTGTTCGGGCATTTGTCGGTGCGCGCCAATATTGCGCTGGCGGCATCGGCATCGGGACAGGCCGTGGACGAGGCGCGATTGCAGGCATTGATCGGGGCGCTGGGGCTGGCAGGCAAGGAACACCGCCGTGCGTCAGACTTAAGTATCGGCGAGGCGCAGCGCGCGGCCATTGCGCGTGCCGTCATCCATAAACCACGGGTCATTTTCGCGGATGAGCCAACATCTGCGCTGGATGACCGCAATGCCGATATCGTGATGACATTGCTGCACGAACAAGCCGCACAAAACGGCGCGACATTGATTGTCGCCACCCATGATTCCCGTATTAAAAAGCGGTTCGACCATATTATTCCTCTTGCGGAGGGCGGCGATAATGAATGATGCATGCCTGATTCTGGCGGCCTTGAAAGCGAGATGGTTCAATAATGTCCTGTCGATCTTGCTGACGGCTTGCGGGGTTATGATCGCGGTTATGGTGCTGTTGTTCGGCCATCACCTGCAAAGCCGGATTGCCGCCGACACGCAGGGAATCGACATTGTAATCGGTGCAAAAGGCAGCCCTTTGCAGTTGATCCTGTCCGCCGTTTATCATGTCGATATTCCGACCGGGAACATATCCTACGAGGATGCCCGCCAGTGGATGACCCACCCACAGGTCGCCCGCGCGATTCCGCTGGCTCTGGGCGATAACTGGCGGGGCACTCGTATTGTCGGCACAACGCATGATTATATCGCGCATTATGGCGGACAATTGGCTGCCGGACGGTTGTGGGAGCATCCTTTTGAAGCGGTCGCCGGCGCGGATGTCGATATTGCAGTCGGCGATGATTTTGTCGGGGCGCACGGCCTGATCGAAGGCGGGCATGTGCATGATGATGAAACATACCACGTGGTAGGCCGTCTGGAACCGACCGGTACGGTGCTTGACCGATTGTTGCTGACGGCGGTTGATTCGGTTTTACTGATCCACGGCATGGAAGCGATTGAAGGTCTGCCGGAACGCCCCGCATCGTCCGACCATCATGAGCACAGCCACAGTCATGATCACCACCATCATGACGATCACGGCAGCCATCATAGCCACGATGATCATCACCACGATCACGATCACCACCACCATAGCCACAGCCATGATGGCGCACCGGAGCTGACAGCCTTGCTCATAACGGTGCGTGCGCCGGTGGCGTTGATGAACCTGCCACGGGTGATTAACCGTGAAAGTGCCCTGCAGGCAGCGAATCCGGCCTACGAAATGGCACGTCTGACTGCGATGATGGGGCTGGGGGCGAAAACATTATCGGCGCTGGCGACCTTGCTGGTGATTGTCGCCGCGCTTAGCATCTTTACGGGGCTGGCCGGCAGTCTCGAAAGCCGAAGCGGCCATCTGGCGATGTTGCGTGCCTTGGGGTATTCCCGCCCTCGTATTTTTAAGATCATCACCGCCGAAGGCCTTTTGGTTGTTATTTGCGGGCTGGCATTGGGGCTGGCATGCGGCTATGCCGGGTTTGCGATGTTGACCGAACAAATCAGGCCGCTATCGGCCAGCGGTGCGCGCGCCATTATAACACCGCAGGTCATGTGGCTGGGGTTGGCGGTTTTGGTTGCGGGGCTGGTTGCCGCATCCATTCCCGCCTTGCGCGCCGCCCGCATAGATGTCGCCCGGCAACTGGCGCGGGATAGTTAGGGCAAAAATGCCGTTCAAGCGATTTCTCACATTATGTGCTTTGGTGCTATGTGCCGTGAATGTCCCGGCATTGGCGCTGGAGGAAGTTGAATATTCCACCCAGAGCTTTACCCAAAGCTATGTTATTCCCTATATCGCTGATTTCACAAAAACGCCCGAAGGCGGTGTCGCGTGGGAGCTTTTGGCCAAAACCGAAGAAGAGTCTTATCAGGATGTGAACGAAGCTGGAATTGACATTTTTGGCGTCAAGCCGGTTTTTCCCCCGGACGTCAAAGCGCTGGATGGGCAGGAAATCGTTATGCAAGGCTATATGTTCCCGCTGGATCCGACCGAAAAACAAGCGCGTTTTTTATTCGGTCCTTTCCCGGTTGACTGCCCTTATCATTACCATGTTGGCCCGGCGCTGGTGATCGAAGCCGCTGCCAAAGAGCCGATGGCGTTTTCGTTCGATCCTGTCACCATTCGCGGAACATTGACGCTTGTCCCGCTTGATCTGGATTTTAATATTTTTTATCGCATGGAAAATGTTCGCCTTGTGAAATAACATGTGAAAGAAAAAGATAATTGACTCTTTGCCTTTTACCATATTTATGCTAATCCTGTCGGCAGATAGTAAAAAAATATAAACAGGGATAATGATTATGACGGCTCTTCAGACAACCGATCGGCTCTTTTTTGCCGAAACGGGGATTAGTAAGCAAAAGACCAGAAATCTGGTGACCCACACATTGGCCGGCAGTGACGGCGGCGAGCTTTATCTGGAGCGTACATTCAACGAATCGCTGGGCTGGAGCGAAGGACGGCTTAACGGCAATAGCTTTTATGTCAGTGAAGGGTTCGGTCTGCGCTGTATCGCCAATGACAAATTTGCCTTCGCCAGCAGCAATGAATTGAGCCTCGCGGCGATTAAACAAGCCGCGGATACGGTCAAATTTGTTCGTTCTCACGCGTTGGGGGGCAGTATTGCCTTGCCGCGCCAGCGTGTTGTTCGTCCGCTTTATGATGATGCCAACCCGCTTTTGGGTTGGGACAAGGCGACCAAAATAAAATTGTTGTCGGATGTTGAAGAATATTTGCTGGCACAGGATCCGCGTATCCGGCGCGTCAATGTTTCCTTGACCGGTGAGACAAGCGCCGTTCAGATTATCCGTGCTGATGGTTATCGTGTGGCTGATATACGCCCCCTTATAAGGCTGAATGTTGGCGTGACGGTTGAGGAAAACGGACGCATTGAAGAAGGCGGAAGCGGCTTTGGAGGGCGCGCCGATTACGCAGCTTTATTTAACGAACAAGCAGTCAGGGGCGCGGCGGACGAAGCCTTGCGTCAGGCTTTGCTGAATTTGCGCGCAGCGCCTTGCCCAAGCGGCGAGATGACGGTTGTTATGGGATCGGGGTGGCCGGGCGTTATGTTGCATGAAGCGGTCGGGCACGGGCTTGAGGGCGACGCCAACCGGAAAGGCACATCGGCCTATGCCGGGCTTGTCGGCCAGCAAGTGGCCTCCAAAGGGGTGACTGTCATTGATCAGGGCAATATCGCCGGCCGTCGCGGTTCTTTGAATTTTGATGATGAAGGCACAAAGACCCAGAAAAATATCCTGATCGAGGACGGCGTTTTGCGCGGTTATATGCAGGACCAGATGAATGCGCGCCTGATGGGCGTTAAATCGACCGGGAATGGCCGCCGTGAGAATTTCCAGCACGCCCCCATACCGCGTATGACCAATACGTTCATGGCGGCGGGAGCACACGACCCTGCGGACATTATCGAATCGGTCAAGGACGGCATTTATGCCGTTGGCTTCAGCGGCGGCCAGGTTAACACTACCAGCGGGGATTTTGTGTTTGAAATGACCGAGGCTTACCCGATACGCGGCGGCAAGGTGGATTACGACACGCCGCTCAAAGGCGCGACATTGATCGGGAACGGGCCGAAAGCCATGAAACAGGTTTCGATGGTTGGCAATGATCTGGCGCTGGATCCCGGTATCGGGACATGCGGCAAGGCCGGACAGGGCGTTCCCGTGGGGATCGGCCAGCCAACTGTGAAGATGGAAGGACTGCGGATCGGCGGTACCGGCTAGCGCATTATGCGTGCAGGTTGGATAGATCCGGGGCAATAGAGTCCCGTCCCCCCAATTGTCATGCCCGCCCCCGAGCGGGCATCTAGGGTCCAGACTCACAGCTTAAATCCAGAAGCATAAGAGTGAAGCGAGGCAGATGGCAGCGAAGAAGTTTCTGGCGAGTTTATCGTATCGTGTTGCTACGCGCCGCCAGTCTTTG
>SKGD01000056.1 GCA_007117665.1 Alphaproteobacteria bacterium | reverse complement strand
ATCTCAAGCGATGGCGCGGCATTGCTACACGATATGCAAAAAACACCGCTTCATTCCTCGCTGCCGTCCAAATCCGTTGTATCGCTCTTTGGGCAAAAATCTCGTGACTACGCTATCTAGCATCATGACAGGGAAGCATATTGCTACGATCTATCTGGCTGGCATTCTCGGCACGACCTTGACGGTACTCTTTCTTGCCAATGCGGGGGAGATGGAGAGCTTGCAAAATACTATGGAGAAAGTAAGCGCGACAGATTGTCGCCTATTCCACATGGAACAAAAGATTTACACAAACTATCCCGATCTGGCCGAAAAGCACGGTATTAATAAGCCGTCTGATGACGATCTGCGGGATTGCGTTTACCATCCGCTTTTGCCATAAAGGTGGGGGGTCTGGAGTTCAGGGAGTCTATGATAATGAATAAAAAACAACTCAAAACATGTGCCGCGATAGGCTCTTTATGTGTCGCTTTTGCGGGTGTGCCCGTAAAATATTTCAGTCTCGCGGGACACATAAAAGATTAATCTTCATCCATGGTGACAAGGCTGGCATTGCCGCCTTGGCGGGTTGTGTCGGTCGAGACAAGCTTTTCGGTCGCAAAACGGTGCAGGTAATGCGGCCCGCCCGCTTTTGGCCCTGTGCCTGACAAGCCGTTCCCGCCAAAAGGCTGTACCCCGACAACGGCTCCGGTCATGGTACGGTTGATATAGGCATTGCCGACGCGGGCGGCGCTGCTGATGTGGTTTGCGGTTGTTGCGATCCGGCTGTGAACCCCCAGCGTCAGGCCATAGCCGGTCTGGTTGATCTCTTGTATAACGCGATCCAGCGCGCTCGATTCATAGCGGATTACATGCAACACCGGCCCGAATATTTCACGTTCCAGAACGGCGATATTGTCGATTTCATAAGCCACCGGCGCGAAAAAATGACCTTTGGCCAGCACATCCGGATGAACGGGTACAGAGGCGATTAATCGCCCGGCGCCGTCATCCATTTTTTGCCGGTGGGCGGTCAGGATCGCCAGCGCATCGTCATCAATCACTGGTCCGATATCGGTCGCCAGATCAAAAGGATCACCAACAATGCGTTCTTGCATTGCGCCTTCAAGCATTTCAAGAACACGCGGCGCGATGTCGGATTGCAAATATAACACCCGCAAGGCTGAACAGCGTTGGCCAGCCGATCCGAACGCGCTGGCCAGTACATCGTCAATAACCTGCTCGGCCAGCGCCGAAGAATCGACAATCATCGCATTTTGTCCGCCCGTTTCGGCAATCAGGGGAATAATCGCGGCGTCTTTTTCGGCCAGCGTCCGGTTAATGAGGCGCGCAACGTCGGTCGAGCCGGTAAAGGCAACCCCGTCTACATGCGGGTGGGACACGATTTTTGCCCCGATCGCGCCGTCTCCGGTCATTAAACAAAACGCATCGGGGTGAATGCCTGCCTTGAGGATTAAGGAAGCCATTTTGGCGGCGATCAACGGTGTTTGTTCGGCAGGTTTGGCAATCACTGCATTCCCGGCCATCAGGGCGGCGACAACTTGCCCGGTGAAAATCGCCAGCGGGAAATTCCACGGGCTGATACACACAAACACCCCGCGCCCGTGCAGTGTTAAAATATTGGTTTCGCCGGTCGGGCCAGGCATGGCAGTGCCGTCTGTGGCGAAATCGGCGCGGCCGCGCATGGCGTAATAACGGCAAAAATCTACAGCTTCGCGGACTTCGGCGACCGCATCTGCGATTGTTTTTCCGGCTTCGCGGACGCAAAGCGCCATCAGGACGGGATAATGTTCCTCCATCAGATCTGCGAGTTTTTCCAGACATTGCGCGCGCCTATCGGCGTTGACTACGCTCCACGCAGCAAAGCCGCGCCGCGCCGTTTGAAAGGCATCCTCGATCATATAGGATTCGGCAATAACCATCCGGCCAAGCTGATCATCCGGATTGGCGGGGTTGTAAACCGGAATAGTGTCTTTGCCCTGAACCGGACGACCGCCGATCACCGGGGCGGCGATATGATCCGCCCCGCGCATGAATTTTTTCATATGGTCGAGATGAGGCATGATGATGTGATCGGCTCTGATATCCAGCCCTGCGGAATTTTTGCGTTCCGCGCCGTAAATGGCGGCAGGCAGGGGTATTTTAGGATGGCGTTTGACAGGGTGGTTGACGGCGTTGGCGACCGGGTCGGCGACAATATCGGCAACCGGCACGCGGTCATCCAGAATCTGGTGCACGAATGATGTACTTGCGCCATTTTCCAGCAAGCGCCTGACCAGATAGGGCAGCAAATCTTCATGTGATCCGCATGGCGCGTACACGCATACAGACGCAGATTCATCGGCGATAATCCTGTCATGCAACGTTTCGCCCATACCGTGTAACCTTTGAAATTCAAAACCGGTGCGATCATTCCCGGCCATCTCCAAAATGGCGGCGATCGTATGGGCGTTGTGGGTCGCCAGCATCGGGTAAAATATGTCACGCCTGCCCATCAATTTGCGCGCGCACAGCAAATAACAAAGATCCGTATTGGCTTTGCGGGTAAAAACCGGATAATCGGGATGGTTCTCGATCTGGGCGCGTTTGATCTCGGTATCCCAATAGGCGCCCTTGACCAGCCTGATTTGTATCATCCGCCCGGTTTGCGCGGCCAGATGCGCCAGATCATCAATAATTTGCGGCGCTTGTTTCTGGTAGGCCTGAACCACCACCCCGAAACCGTTCCATCCCTCCAGCGCCGGGTCTTTCAAAACCGTTTCGATAATCTCCAGAGATAGATCAAGCCGGTCAACTTCTTCTGCGTCGATTGTCAGGGGTAAATGGTGCTGCGCCGCCAGAGCGGCCAGCGTCGCCAGCCTGTTGGCGAGTTCCGGCACACAGCGCTGTTTCTGGCTGAATTCATAACGCGGGTGCAGGGCGGATAACTTAACCGACAGCCCTGACCGGCGGGTGATATCGTCATTGGCAGCCCCGGCCGCCGCCGCGATTTTCAAAAGCGCATCGCGGTAACCGTCAAAATAACGATTCGCGTCTTCGTAAGTGCGCGCACCCTCGCCCAGCATATCATAAGAAACGCGATAGCCTTTTTTGGCGTAACTGCCGGCATTTTTCATGCCTTCCTCGATCGTACGACCCAGAACAAATTGTCGCCCCAGCATCCTGATTGCTTCGACCATGGCTTTTCGTATGACCGGCTCGCCCAGCCTTGCGGCGGCGCTATCCAGCGTTTTGCTGGTCAGCGACAGACCAAGCCCTGCGGCCTTGACCATCAGATCTTTGCTGCCGCCTTGTTTTCCCAGCCATTCGGCAGCTTTCATTTTATCTTTGATCAGCAAATTGGCCGTTGCAGCATCGGGGATCCGCAGCAAAGCTTCGGCCAGCGTCATCAGCGCCAGCCCTTCCTCGGTGTTCAGCCCATATTGCTGGAGGAACGATTCAAGTTCTCCGCGCTTTCTTTTCGTGTCCCGCACCTTATCGACAAGCGTAGTCGCCCGCGCCGATACCCGCGCGGCAAAATCATGATCCCACGGCAGCGCCGCGGCCATTTCCTCTACGGATTGCGCTTCATCAGCATAAAGATAGTGACTGCGTTTTTGTGACATCCCCGTGCAACTCCCTTTGCTTTTCAGCCAGCACCCTATATTATCCGAGAGTCATGACAACGGAAACATTTTCTGGCGAGGGTCGCCCATCAAATATTCCGGAACTGAGCGTGTCGGAGCTGTCCGGGGCGATCAAGCGAACGCTGGAAGACAGTTTCGGCCGTGTCCGGGTGCGCGGTGAGTTGAGCCGCGTTACGATTCACAGCTCCGGCCACATGTATTCCGATCTTAAAGACGATCGGGCGGTCATGAATGTGATTTGCTGGCGCGGGACATTATCAAAGCTTGCCATACAGCCGGAAGAAGGGCTGGAGGTCATCTGCACGGGTAAAATCTCGTCCTATCCGGCGCGCTCCAATTACCAGATGATCATCGAATCAATGGAACTGGCCGGCGAAGGCGCTTTGCTGAAAATGCTGGAACAGCGAAAAAAAGCATTGGCCGCCGAAGGATTATTCGCGCCGGAGCGCAAGAAAAACATCCCTTTCCTACCCACCCGGATCGGGGTGATTACCTCGCCGACCGGCGCGGTCATCCGCGACATTATGCACCGCATCCGCGATCGTTTCCCGCGGCCTGTCATGTTGTGGCCGGTTGCGGTGCAAGGCCCGCAGGCCGCTGCCCAGATTGCCGCCGCCATTGACGGCTTTAATGCCATGCAAGATACAAACCCCGCTCTTGTCCCTGATCTTATCATTGTCGCGCGCGGGGGGGGATCGCTTGAGGATCTGATGGCTTTCAACGAGGAAATCGTTGTTCGTGCCGCCGCCCGCAGCGCCATTCCGCTGATCTCGGCGGTCGGGCATGAAACGGATACGACATTGATTGATTATGCCGCCGATATGCGCGCCCCGACCCCGACCGGCGCGGCTGAGATGGCTGTTCCGCGCCGCGCGGATTTGATCGCCGCCGTAACCGAGAGCGATCATCGCCTGATTAATGCTGCGAACCGCCTGATCAGACACCGTGCCGACCGGGTTGAATCGACAGGGGCGCGGCTGGGCGATCCGGCGCGGCTGCTGGAGGTCAAAACCCAGATGCTTGATCATGCCGGCCATAAAATGACCAGCGCGTTCCGGCATTACTTGTCGGGGTTACAGGCAAAAACGGCATCCGGCGGCGACCGGCTACGCCATCCGCGCACCCTTATCACCGAAGCCCGGCAAGCCCTGTCTTTCCATGAGCGGGCGCTGGTACGTGCCGCCCCTGCCGTGACCCGCAAGGCGGCAGACAGACTGGCGGCGACAAGCCGTGTGCTGGAAAGCCTGTCTTACGAAAGTATTTTAAAGCGCGGCTATGCCGTGACCCGCAATCAGGACGGTAAAGTGCTGACCGGATGTCACCATATACAGGCCGGAGAACTTCTCACGATCGAATATCATGACGGCACAATTCAGGCTTTGACCCGGTCAGGCACTGAAAAACCCCAAAAATTGCCGAAAAAACCACCTGAAAAAGATCAGGGGAAGCTTTTTTAAAGCCGAAAAACCGTAAAACAGGTTATAATCCGGCGTTATTTATAAAAGGATGAAAATGCGTCTATGCGCGTAAAATACAAAGAATTGATGGATAAGCTCGGTGTCGGGTATGACCTGGAATCGTACGGCACATGTCCGTGGTCACATTATGACCCGGAATCAGGCGTGACATGTAGCGCTGAAGTCCGGCGGGACGGGGGCGTTGATGAGATCGAAGCCGAGATTCAGATTATGTACGATGACCCGCCCGAAGGCCGCCCTTCGATGGAACAAATCGCGCTTATTCGCGGCAAGGCAGTAACCGGAGATGAATGGGATATTGTCATGCTGACGATCCGGGGGGCGCCTTTTGGCGAGGATATTTATAACTGGCAGGAAAAAAGCTGCTATTTCTTTTGCGCGGTGATTGACGAACTTCGTCAGGAAATCATGCCCGATATAGATGATCTGATCGACCGCGAATTTCACTCCCGCGAACGGTTCGCCGACCAGCATGGTGGCGGTGGCGGGAAATCCCCGAAAATCAAGGCCGGGCAGTTGCTGGATGTTAAAAAAGGCAGCGGGTTTTAGGGGCAGACCTCACAGCTTTCATGCAATTCCGTCATCTTCGTCCATGACACAATAAAGGTGCTGAGGGGCAAGAGCCTGAACGGGCGGCATATAAGCCGCACATAACATATATCAGCTTTTAACCCAGGTGACCGCCTTGTCAATTTCATCTTCGCTGAAAATTTCAATCTCGGTGTCTTTATAAATATCTTCGTTGATTTTACGGCGTTTTAACTCGGCTTCCGGCGGGTTAACCAAGGCAATACGCCGGATTTTTTTCGCGTATTTCATCGTCATGCCCAGATCCATCAAAGCCGCCTGACTTTCCCAGCCCTTGTAATTATCGTAATGCACTAAAAGCCGGGCTTCGCCGTGGCGTTCGACCATCTCGATAAAACGCGGCAAGAAATTCAGCTCGTACCCTTCGCGGGAGATCGGCTTATAGATGCGGACGCACAAGGCGCGATCATCTGTTTGGGGCATAATATCGTTAAATTTATCTTCGGGATTATTTTGCATGTCTCCTCAATTATAAGTTTAAAAAATAAATGGCTCACATCGCATTTTTATAAAATAGATATGGTTTTCCTATACTGATATTTTATATGAAAAAGAACAGATATTCCATGAAAAAAACATGGCATAAGGCAATCCGGTCTTTATTTAGCCGGTAATGACCGATTCCACCCACTCATTTAACTGGGACTTCGACATGCCGCCAACCCGCGTATCAACCAGTTTTCCGCCTTGAAACACCATCAGGGTCGGAATGCCGCGTACGCCGTATTTTGTTGGTGCTTCGGGGCTTTCATCAATATTGACTTTGACGACTTTAAGCTTTTCGCCCATTTCTGTGGCCAGCTCATCAACCAGCGGTGAAAGCGCTTTGCAAGGTCCACACCATTCCGCCCAGAAATCAACCATCACGGGGCCGTCATTTTGCAGCACTTCGGCCTCGAATTCATTATCTGAAACATTGATACTGGACATTCTTCATCTCACCTTTCACATTGCGAACCTTAATAAGTATGGGGTTCCTGTTTTCCGCGTCAAGGGGCGGGGTTGTATGATCCACAGGCAATCATGACCGGCCTTCGGTTTTTGTATCATCCGCTATTTCCACGATTTGCGCCCCATCCGTCCAGAGCAGGAAAGTCCTGACCCGCCGCGCAGGATAAATTTTTGCGACAATGTCGCGATAAGCCTTCATTTGTTCAAGATAGACCGGCGGGATCCGCTCAGGATCGGATGGCGGCGGCCGGTTGGTCTTATAATCGACAATCATGATTTCGTGGTCGGTGATACATAGCCTGTCGATCCGTGCATTGACCAGCGCGCCGCCGACCATGCCGCTCAGCGCGACCTCGGCATAGGCATCGCCGGAAAATAAAGCCCCGTAAGCGGGATGATCCAAAATCGCAAAGACTTCCGTGACGATTTCTTCCGCCATCGCACGAGGCAGGGCGCTGGCCGGGGATGCGATTATTTTTTCCGCGGCTTCCCGCCGCTGTGAGTCCGGCAGGTCAGGCAGGATCTGCAATAATTTATGGGTCATATTGCCACGTAAAAAACGATGGGCGCGGTCATCAAGCGGCGATTGCAATGCCGGTGCCTGAATCGCCGGGCGGGATGGCGCCAACGGGCGGGACGGAACGGGTTCGGGGGCGGGCGAGCTATAAAAACACGGCTGTAACGGCGCAATCACGTCATCATCATGCCCGGCACTTTGCGGGGTGCGATCCGGCGCTTTGATCTGGGGATTGCTGAGTCGCAATGATCGCTCGTCCGCTTCCCCGTCATCTTGTGTGATCTCGACATCCGGCATGGCTTCCATGGCGCGTTGCACATAATAATACCAGCTATCTTCAGACGGCGCGTTTCGCCCCTTATAGCCGGTGATATAAAGCTTGTCCTCCGCCCGCGTCAAAGCGACATATAATAAGCGCTTATATTCCTTGTCACGCGCCGCCACCAAACGCGCCTGCATGGCGGTGAACAAGTCGGTCTGCATGTCTTTTCGCGGCGCCCAGAGTGGTGCTTTATATCCTGTTTTATCCGGCCATAACAGGCGCGGGATTTTCTTTGAATTTGCCTCTTTGAGCGTATCGGGCAAAATCACGATGGGCGCTTGCAACCCTTTTGCGCCGTGGACAGTCATAATTCTGACGCTGTCGCCGGCTTCTTCCTGTTCGCGTTTGATGGTGATGTCGCCTTCTTGCTGCCAGACCATAAAACCTTGCAGGGTCGGGATATGATCTGCCTCATATTGCAGGCAGCTATTCAGGAATTCGTCCAGCGGATCCAGCGCGTCATCCCCCAGCCGCGCCCGGATGGCGGCAAGACCGCTTGTGTCATGAGCGGGGCAGGGACGCTGTAAAATATGGCTGAAAAAATCATACGGACGGGCGGTTTTTGCCTCTTTGATCAGGGAGTCGAGATAGGCCTCTGTATTGTCCGGTGTTCCTTGTTGCCTGACAGAGTCCCATAAAGACCCCGTACGTCCGCGCGCGGCGTCATAAAGTCTCTCCTCGTCCCATCCGGCCAGTGGCGATTTCAGTGCACAAGCAAGGCTGAGATCATCCGCCGGCAGCAAGGCAAAGCGCGCCAGTGCCAGCATATCCATCACCGCGATCTGGTCGCCCAGAACCATCCGGTCAATTCCGCTGACCGGGACATTGCGGGTTTTCAGGGCGCGCACAAGCTGGTTTACAAAGGCTGTACGTGTCTGAACCAGCACTAGAATATCACCGGCACGAACAGTGCGGCCATAGGATTCGAGCGTTTCCGTGCCGATCCATGACGCGATATCCGTACCGATCTTTTCGGCCAGCCTTGCAGACGCGCTGCGCTGGCCAACCGGCTGTACGGGTGGTTCCCACGGCGTGTCGGGCGGCGCATCATCGGGCAGGCTTAACGGCCACAGCGTGACACTTCCGGCTTGTCCGCTGCGATGGCTGATATGGATCATCTCGCCATCTTCCACCCCGTCCCGGACGTCAGCCGGGCGAAAGACCTCATCGACAAGCCGTAACACGCTGGCGGTTGACCGAAATGAAATACGCAGGCTTTCCTCTTTGGCTGCGGCGCGCTGTTTGAAATAATCCCGCCGCCGGTCAAATTCTTCAGGATCGGCTCTTTGAAAACTGTAAATAGATTGTTTTTTATCGCCGACGACAAAAAGCGTACGACCGTCATCGCGTGCTGACTCGCCGCTGAAAAAATCATCGCAGAGCGCCTGAATAATGTCCCATTGTTCGGGGCTGGTGTCCTGTGCTTCATCGACCAGAATATGATCCAGCCCACCATCCAGCTTGAATAATACCCATGGCGCGATGCCGTCCTGTGACAACAATGCCTTTGTCCGCATGATCAGGTCGTCATAATCCAGTTGGCCGCGCCGATCCTTGAGCGCGTCATAACGGCTGTAAATCGCCTTGCCGATCATAAATAAATCCCGCGTCAGCGCGGCGATCTGTGCAGCTTTGACTTTGTCCTGCACCGCTTTCAGGCGCATGGCTTCGTTATGCAGCACGATGGCGCTTTCCGGTGCGGCGTCTGCCACCCCTTTCGTCACCAGTTTTTTATAAATATCGCCGTCTTTTTTCAAAAACAGCCCGGCATAGGAATCAAATCCGGCGATACGTTCCTCAAGGCCGAATTCCAGCCATTGCTGGATGGCGCGGCCTTTGGGCTGGTCGCTTTTGGCGCTGCCGCCGGCCAGTGCTTTGCAGGCAGCGTAAAGGCCGGCCTCGTTATACATTCCCGCCGCGCAGCCTTGCCGGATGATGGTTTGCGGCATGTCGGACGGGGCGATATCGTGCAATTCACACAGATTTTTATGGATGGTTTCCGGTGCTGATAAATCGCTTTGAAGATAGGTTCGCTCGCGGCATAAATCCTGAATCGCATAGGCGAATTGTTCTTCATTCATGACCGCTGCCAGCGCATATAATGCCTGCCCTGCCGGATCGTCCGGATGGTGCCGCGCATGGGTGATGACCTGATCGCGCGCGTCATTCATCAAAAGCCGCGCCGGTGCTTCATCAATGACCTTGAATTGTGGCGGCAGATTCGCTTCAACCGGAAAACGGCTTAAAACCGATTGGCAAAAAGAATGGATTGTCATGATTTTCAGCCCGCCAGGTGCATCGATAACAGTGCTGAACAGCCGCCGTGCCGCTGCGATCATCACGGGATCAGGTGCGCGTCCGCACAAGGCATGCAGATCTTTGGTAAGCTCTTCTTCGGAGATAACCGCCCATTCCCCTAAAATCTTGCCAACCCGCAACAGCATCTCGTTTGCGGCTGCCTTGGTAAAGGTCAGGCACAAAATCCGGTGTGGCGGTGTGCCGGGCCTGCCATCGGGGCGCGGCAGCAAAAGCCGCAAAACCCGGTCGGTCAGAACCTTGGTTTTTCCGGTTCCGGCCGATGCCGCAACCCATACTGATTGAGACGGATCGGACGCGCGCCGTTGCAAGACATTCGGGTCAGTATCGCGTACTGCGCTTTGTGGCTTGTCCGGGTCTGTTGCAACCGCCTTATGGGGATGGTGCGCAGTCATTCGGCATTCTCCGCATCGTCCAGCGCCGCCCATTCCTGTACGCGTGCAAGATGGGCGTAATCCTGCCATTTTGCCGCCAGTGCCTTGTCGGGGCGCGGCAAGCTGTAATAAGGCGTTTGCGGGTCTGAAAAAACCTGTACCAACCGTGTCAGTCCTGCTTCGGCATCGACTGCCATATCATAATAGGGACGATCTGTACCGACCGGTTTATCTTCGCCGGCCACCGTGCCGCCGGACATCTTCCAGAACCCCATATAGCCGACATCATTTGCCGCCAGATCAGCAAAACCGCCTTTGAGCAAAATCATGGCTTCGAGCGGTAATTGCGGTGCGTAGCCATTAGCAACATCTTTGTCTGAAGGCGACATTCCTGTCTTGTAATCAATCACGGCATACCGCCCTTCCCCCATATCGTCAATGCGGTCAGCCTTGGCTTTGATGGTAAATGTCCCACCGCCCTCAAGCGCCAGTTCCGCCATGCCTTCAGCCTCGGTCAAAACCGGCTTTGCCGTTTCTCGCCATTGTTGCTCATGAGCGATAAACCACTCTGCCAGCCTTTCAAAGCGCGGCCACCAAAACGCCCATAAAGTCGGGGTTTCCATGGTTTCGGATAATATCTTCCGCCCCAGCGCGCACAGCTTTTCATAGGCATCGGGCGGCAGGTCATCCGGGTGATCGCTCACAAACCTGTCCAATACTTTGTGCATCACCGTGCCTTTGGTCGCGGCATCGGCTTTTTCTTCAATATCCGGCAATTTTTTCAGCCGCAAAATACGTCTGGCGTACAGCGCGTACGGGTCGCGCATCCACCGTTCAATATCAGTGACATATAAAGTGTCCGGCCGGTCTTCCGGCGGGGGACGGGGCGCGGGTCTTTCATAGGGTGCCGGAACGCCTTCCGGCTTGTCGATCAGATCCGCCCAGTGCAGGTAATCGCCACCGGCTGTCAGTATGTCAGGTGACGTTCCCAGCGCGGTCAGGACAGTCTCCAGCCGGAGCAGCCACCGCGCCGGGCGGGTCGGGCTGCCGCCGCTGCGCCGCGCCCGGGTCAAGACAACCTCGCGTCCGCAAAATCCCTGTACGAAATCATGGGCGGCAAGGCCGATGCTGCGTTCGGGGCCGGGCAGGCCGAAATCCCGCCGCATCGGGCGTGACATCCATGGATCGTGCCCGGGATCCGGCGGCCAGACACCTTCATTCAAACCACCCAGAATCATCAGGTCAGCGTGAATCAGCCGGGCTTCCATCTGCCCCAGAATGGCAAGGCGCGGATGCATGCCGTATGCGGCACGCACCGTGACCGCACTCATAAATTCTTCTAAAATATCAAGATATTCATCCGGGGTGACGGACGGCATGTCCTGTATTTGCGTCCGCAACTCGGCCAGAAACAAAGCGGCGGCTTCGCCGTCATCGCCCCGCCATAAAAACGCCGCCCCGTCATGACTGTCATCATCAATCTCGTTAGAATAATGATCCTGGCTCGCCCCTGTTCCGCTTTGTGTGCCTGCTGCACAATGTTCGGCAAGGGCAATATGGGCATCGAGATACTGGCCAAAATCTGTCTCTTTTGCGTTTTTCAAAGCCAAAAACGGCGCAAAGCCCTGCGCCAGCGTATCTGTCAAAACCGTCAGAGACGGGTCTGGAGCAGCATTTTCCGGTTGCAGGACAGCCAGCCCGTCTGCCTGCTTTGGCCCGCGCAGCGATGTGATTTCAAGCTTGGCAACAGCCCGTGCCCGCGCTGTATCTGCTATGCCCAGACGGCAACAGGGATGTTTCAAAAGCGCGAGCAATGAAGAGGGGGTGAAATTCCGGATGGCGGCCATTCCCAAAAGTCGCAAATAGCTACCAAGTCGCGTTTTGTTTAAAGGCACGCCCGCCGAATCGTCAATGTGTATGTCCCAGCGGCGGCATGCTGTGATAACCCGCCGTGCCAAAGCGCGATCCGGCGTGACCAGCGCTGCCGTTCGTCCCGGTGTTTCAAGCGTATGACGAAATAACAAGGCGATAAGGGCGGCTTCATGCCGGTCATTTTCGCAGTCGAATCGCCTGATATGTTCCAGTGCGCCATATAAATCATCCGCAGGGGCGTTATGGCCGGACGCCAGTGCCTGCCATAAATGGGTGGTTTCCGCCGGGCGCATGATCTCGCGTGCCAGCATGCGGCGCGCCTGATGTTCTTTTTCCCGCATTGGCGCCGGGCGGTCATCCTGCGGCGATGAAGGCGCTTTATAAGGCCATATTTGTACGTTGTCGCGGGCGATGTGACAGCTATCAAGCAAGGCCTTGAGCGTAAATTGCGGGTGGGTTTCCCCCAGCGCGTCCCAGCTTTCATCATCCATATCCGCATCAAGGCCGGGCAGGATGACCCGCCCTTGCGGCAGTTGGCCGATCACCCCCAACAGGCGCGCCGTGGCGGGGATCGAGCCGGTCGATCCAGCCGCGATTATCGGGTCGGTCGGCGGATGATCGCGCCACAGCGTCCCCAGTGATTCGATCAGGCGAATCCGGCGGTCGGCGGCGTCAATCACATGTTCCTGCGCCAGAATATCCGGCCATGCATGGCTGAGAATCTCAAGGAATTTGACAGTGACCTGCCAGTGTCCGGCCAGGTCTTCATCCCTGACAAGCCGGGGCAGATCTGCAAGGTCGCGGCCTTCCGTATAAATCTGGTCGATCAGACGCCCCAGCGCGTCAGCCAGCGCGACGGCTTGTCCGGTGCCACGGGTAAAGCCGGGCAGTGCCATGATCGTTCGCGCCAGCAGGATTTTGCGGCGCAAAGGCGAAATAGCAGGCGGCAGCGCAATATCCAGCGCCCCGATACCAAACCCGCTTTCCATTGCCAGTAAATCTTCATCAATATCACCGACTGGCTGCATAACGGGCAGGATCATCGGGCGGCCATCTGTTCTTCTTAAAAAAGCCTCGCTCAGGCTGCGGCAGGCGCGCCGGGTCGGCAGCAATATTTTATATCGCGCCAGCTTTTCAGGACTGTCTTGCGTTTCCGCCAGCAAGCCTTCCGCCAGCGCATCAGCAAACGGAACCGCCGCGGGGATATTATAAAATCCGGTTTTTCCGTCCATAATGTCTGACCCTAAGTTCCGGTATCGCGTGGCCGGGGTGCGGCCAGCGATTCGGCAACGCGGTCAAGATCCTCCGGCGTGCTGATATGATGCCAGTCCGCATCATGCACCAGCCCGTATAAGCGCCCTTGTGATTGCGCGCGATCCATCAGCTCCAGAAACGAAAACGCATCGTCCGGCGTATCGTTGAAAATGCCGGGGCGGCACAGGCGAATACTGGTCCACATATAAGCGCCTTTTTTATCCAATGACCGGATCGCGCGCCCATCCGGCGTCAGGTCATAATCACCGACGCCCCGTGTCAGAACCATCCGCGAAAGTGGCTGCAACAACAGCAAAATATCCATGGTTTCCTCATCCCACGCGCGGCACAGGCGGGATAGGGCGGTGTCTTCGCTGCTATCCGTCCAGAAACCGTCGCCGCTGACGGCAAAAAACGGTCGATCGCCCATCGTGGAAAGTGCTTTTTTTATGCCGCCGCCCGTATCGAGCAATGTCTCTTCGCGTGAGAACATCAAGGTAGGCGGCGCCAGGCGCTGTGACAGGTGGTTTTCAAGCTTGTCCGCCATGTAATGGGTGTTGATTGTAACGTGGCGCACTCCCGCGCCAGCAAGATGATCCAGAGCATGATCGATCAACGCTTGTCCGTCGACCGCGACCATCGGTTTCGGCATTGTGTCGGTATAAGGCCGCAAACGCGTTCCTTTTCCGGCGGCCAGTATGAAAGCATGATCGGGGCGTTGCATGTTTTTTCTCGGTGGTTGAAATTATATGCCTGATTCCTGATCAGGCATGGTCAGTGGCGGAATGACTCTTTCTCGCCATGCGCCGTGGGGCGTGAGCGTGATTCGCCTTTTATCAGCTTGCGGCGCCTCCAGCACAATATCAAGCTTGTCCCGCGGTATCAAGCCGCCCAGCCGTTCCGGCCATTCTATAATTGTGATGGCGTCCGCCAGCGCATCATCCCACCCCAGCTCGTAAATATCTTCGGCATCTGTCATCCGGTACAGGTCGAAATGCCAGACCGGACATTGCGCCGTGTCATAAATTTGTACCAGCGTAAAAGTCGGACTGGGCACGTCCAGCGCTTGATCCGCGCAAAGATGGCGTATGGCGGCGCGGGCGAAAACGCTTTTTCCCATGCCCAGATCACCGTGCAGGCACACAACATCACCCCGTCGCAGCACCCCCGCGAGACGCCGCGCCACGAAAGCGGTTCGGTTTTCCGACTCAGTGATTATATCCATGTTGGTCATGCTGTGCCTTTTGGTTTTTTAAAGTAAAAGAAAAATTCCGGCGGCTGCAATATTTCTTTTACGCACCTATATGGTCAACAAAGCCGGTTATGCGGTATAATGCGGGGATGAACAATCTTATTCTAAGTCATATCAGTAAAATCTTTGAGTCTCTGATCGGCGCAGGCAAAGGCGGCGCTTGGCGGGCATTATGCCGGTTGCGGCCGTTTTTGGTTTTATGGGGGGTATTTGTCTCCTTATCCGTTTTATGCATTACGCCCGGTCTGGCGCTGGCGCAGCCTGACACATT
>SKGD01000054.1 GCA_007117665.1 Alphaproteobacteria bacterium | reverse complement strand
TCTCAAGCGATGGCGCGGCATTGCTACACGATATGCAAAAAACACCGCTTCATTCCTCGCTGCCGTCCAAATCCGTTGTATCGCTCTTTGGGCAAAAATCTCGTGACTACGCTATCTAGGATCAGAACTCATTCATTTCGTAAAATGTATCCGGGAAAATGACAACAACAAGCGTGGATCCCTGCTCAAGGCGGGGATGACAAGAAGAGATGCTGGCGGGAAAAATTGTTATGCTCGCCTGCCTCCTTCCGAAGTCTTGGCGTCGGAAAAATGAGTGCATCCAGTCACGATTTGATAAAAACAGCCCCTTAAAAGAAGGTGCTAAAGACCGTTATGCGAGATCCTTGAAAGACTCATGTGAAGGCATGCCGATTTTGTTAAAACCACCATCGACATAGTGAATTTCGCCCGTCACCGCACTGGACAGGTCGGACAAAAGATAAAGGCCGGTATTGCCCAGCTCGTCAAGCCGCACCGAACGACGCAACGGTGCTGTAGCCACATTATATTTAAATGTCTGGCGGGCGCTGCCGATCGCCGAACCGGCAAGGGTTCGCATCGGGCCTGCGGAGATAGCATTCACGCGAATATTCTGTGCGCCCAGATCCGCCGCAAGATATTTGGTCGATGCCTCAAGCGCCGCTTTCGCGACCCCCATGACATTATAATTCGGCATTACTTTTTCTGCGCCGTAATAGCTCAGCGTAACGGCACTGCCGCCATTTTTCATCAAATCCGCAGCCCGGCGCACCACCGATGTAAAAGAGTAGCAGGAAATATGCATGGTGTGCAGGAAGTTATCCAGACTGGTATCAACATAGCGCCCTTTCAGCTCTTCCTTGTTGGAATAGGCAATCGCATGGACGATAAAATCCATATTGTCCCATTTATTTTCCAAAGCCGCAAAGACACTATCAATTTCTTCTTCTTTTTGAACGTCACAAGGCAGGACAATATCACTGCCGACTTGTTTTGCCAGCGGCTCAACCCGGCGCAATATCTGTTCACCCTGATAGGTAAAAGCAAGCTCCGCGCCATGATCGCTCAGGGTTTTTGCAATCCCCCACGCGATGGAATGGTCATTGGCGACCCCCATGACAAATCCTTTTTTACCCTTCATCAAATCAGACAACGCCATCCGTCTTTAACCTTCATATCTCGAAAATGCCAACGTACAATTCGTACCGCCAAAACCAAAACTGTTGGACAACACCGTGCGGTGCGTCACATCGTCAATCCGTTGCCGGGCGATCGGCATATTGCCGGCGCCTTCATCCAGCGTTTCAATATTGATGCTGGGGGCGACAAAGTTTTCTTTCATCATCAAAAGGCTGTAAATGGCTTCCTGAACGCCCGTGCCGCCCAATGAATGGCCTGTCATGGATTTTGTCGCGCTGATATAAGGCATGTCCTCCTCGGCGCAATCAAACACCTCGCGAATAGCATCAAGCTCGGTAATATCACCAACCGGCGTGCTGGTGCCGTGCGTGTTGATATATGTGACCGGCGCTGTTACGCTCCGCAGCGCCTGACGCATGCAACGCACTGCGCCTTCACCACTGGGGGCGACCATATCCGCCCCGTCTGACGTTGCGCCATAGCCGGTAATTTCCCCATAAATATGCGCCCCGCGCGCCAACGCATGCTCCAGCTCTTCCAGAACCAGAACACCGCCGCCACCGGCAATAACAAAACCGTCCCGCGCCGCATCATAAGCCCGCGCTGCCTTTTCCGGCGTGTCATTATAACGGGACGACATCGCGCCCATCGCGTCAAACAAAACAGATAACGTCCAGTCCAGCTCTTCGCCGCCGCCCGCAAACATGACATCCTGCTTGCCCCACTGGATCAACTCCGCCGCGTTACCGATGCAATGCGCCGAGGTCGAACAAGCCGAGGAAATTGAATAATTAACGCCCTTGATCTTGAAATTCGTCGCGATGGTGGCCGAGTTTGTACTGCTCATACATTTGGGAACCGCAAAAGGGCCAACGCGCTTGGGGCCTTTCTCGCGCGTGATGTCAGCAGCCAGCACCTGCGCCCGAGTCGAAGGCCCGCCCGAGCCCATGACAATCCCGGTGCGTTCGTGGCTGATCTCGGACGCGTCAAGACCGGAATCGGCGATGGCCTGATCCATGGCGATATGATTATAAGCCGCCCCGTCACCCATAAAGCGCAGCATGCGTTTATCAATCATCGATTCCAGATCAATATGGGGCTTGCCGTAAACATGGCTGCGAAAGCCCATTTCAGCATATTCAGGAGAAAAACTAATCCCTGATTTTCCCTGTTTAAGAGACTCAAGAACCGTTTGCACATCATTACCGATGCAGGACACGATACCCATGCCGGTCACAACAACACGGCGCAACGCAGGAGCATTTGTCATGGCGATCAACTTCCTGTAGTGAGATGAACCAGTCTTTTCCCGCCGCTTTTATAGCGATCTGGGGTTATCAAAAAGCCCGACCTTCAGGTCTTTGGCTTCATAGATGACCTGACCGTCAGCCAGAACCTGACCGTCAGCCATCCCCAAGACCAGCTTGCGGTTAATCAGACGCTTAATATCTATCCTGTATTCGACAAGGCTTGTTTCAGGCAGAACCTGCCCGGTGAATTTCAACTCACCCAGCCCCAGCGCCCGCCCGGAACCTTTCGCCCCGGTCCAGCCAAGATAAAAACCCAAAAGCTGCCACAGCGCATCAAGCCCCAGACAGCCCGGCATCACAGGATCCGATTCAAAATGACAGGCGAAAAACCACAAATCAGGCTTAATATCAAACTGGGCGACAATTTCACCCTTATCATACGCACCACCGCTTTCCGATACATGCGTAATGCGATCAAACATCAGCATCGGCGGCAGGGGCAGGCGCGCATTGCCGGGGCCGAAAAGCGCACCATGGCCACAGGAAATCAAATCTTCGTAGGCATAACTGCCCTTCTGCTCAAAAACCATATCGTATTTTACTGCTTGATTAGACATCATCATTGGCTCCCCTTTTACACCCGATTATAGCCCCATGCAAGGGACGATCAATACGGATTTGTGAAATTTCATGACGCCTTTCGGGCACAACCCGGCAAGCGGCGCCCTCATCGGCACTCTGGAACAATGTATTTCACGTCGGTGGCAGCAATAGAGATAGCCTAATCAAACAGGGTGCTAAAAAGAGCCTTGCGCAGGCAGCGGATTAAAACAAACGGATCGGTAGGTTTCCGTCATCGCCGCCATCGCCAGAGGTTTTGCAATAACAGGCTCGACTTCCGGCTTTTCGCCACCGGCTGTCAGAGCCAGCATCCGCCCGGCTGCTTTCGCACAGGCCACAGCGCAATCCATCGTATCGGTCATGGTCATCACCGCGAACAAGGCACGGCAATGCGGATCCAGCCCGTTCACAAGGTCATGCGGCGCATTGACCGGCCCGTCATTGGCCGCCAGACCGAAACGCCAGTCTGTTCCAGCCGGAATCCCTAACCTTATGGCTTCTTGGGTCATGACATAAGCAAGCTGGTCAAGCTTGTCGGGCAAAGCCGTTCCTGAAAATACCTCGCACGCACTGTGCGACAGCGCCAAAAATCGTCCTGCTATGGCGCTCAGCCCGCTGACCCCTTCGGCCAGCGACCAGTTTTCATCACATATTTTACGGTCGATCACGATATCGCATAATTCCTGTGCGGCGATCTCATACCCCATGGCACGATTGGTGCATTCAATAAATAACCGGAATGTTTCGCTTTTTGGCTGCCCGGCTTCATCAAGCCTGACCATCACATTGTGAGTCACAAACAGGATCAGTTGGTGAAAATCATAGGCGCAATCCAGCCAGTCTTCAAATAAGAGCTTGGCCAGCCCCCGTCCCTGCTCGGTTTCATAGTCAATAATATAGGATGGCGGCAAGGCGTTATCGGCCAGATTGCCGTCTTCCGGCTCGCACCCCAACATCAAGGCCAGGGACTGATAACTTGATTCCAGCCCGTCATCAGGGCTCTCAAACAAAAGCAGTGTCTCGGTCAGAATCCCGGACAGCATCTGAATCAGGCGCATACCGTCAATTTCTTCATCGCCCAACGACGCACCCGCCATCAAAGAGCGATAAATATGCGCCGCAAAACCGGCCTTATCGAAGATATAAGACATGAAAAACCTGATATGTGGGAGGGCGCGCGAACGTGCCTTAAAGAGGGATGTGTAGTTGAATTCAGACAGGCGAGAACCACCTTGTCTTCAAGTCTAATCGAAATCTTCCTGTGCGTAAATGCCCCACAGAAAATTTCTTTCGACCCAGCCGCGATAGCCCGACACGTGAATACGGCACCATTGCGGATTACACCGGTCGAGATGCGCGACAACGTCCGGCTCCAGCCGGGCAACCATGCGCGCCTGATCGGTGGCATGTTCGCGCAAAATAACCAGATCATCCCCCCGAATCAGAACGCTGCGCTGGCCGGATAAAAGCGATTGATGCACCCAGCCTTCATCCCCGACATGATCCCGAATCCGCCGCCAACTTTCAAATTCCTGCGTAATCTCTACCGGCAGTCCGGCACGGCGGTAAACCCATTGAATCGGGTAGCGCAAAGCCGGCCCCGCCCGCACGTAAACCTTGTCCGCCCGTAACGACACAAAACGCGGCAAAGGCAGGTCTGTCACCCGGAACCCCTGCACCACAGCGCCATCACCCTGCGTTCCGGCATAGGCGGGAGCGGCGAAAAAGGCAAAGCCCGTCACCGCAAGGATCAGCGTTAACATCTTTAAAAACAATGGCATCATTGAAAAACTGGACTTTTCAGGACGTTATACATCATTATAGCGCCCTTAATTATAGCGCCCTTATTTAAAATGAAAAGGCAAACCAATATCAAGCGGCCACACGTCATGACCAACAGAAATTTTGAAATTTCAGTCGCCCCGATGATGGATTGGACGGATCGTCATTGCCGTTATTTTCATCGGCTGATCGCGCCGCACGTCCGGCTTTACACGGAAATGGTGACAAGTGGCGTCATTTTACACGGTGATCGCGACCGGTTTTTGCGCTTTGATCCGGCTGAGCGCCCGCTCGCCCTTCAACTGGGTGGCAGCGACCCGGCAGCGCTCGCGGCCTGCACCGCGATTGCCGCTCCTTACGGCTATGACGAGATTAATTTAAACTGCGGATGCCCCAGCGACCGCGTCCAGAGCGGAAAATTCGGCGCTTGCCTGATGAATGACCCGGCTTTGGTTGCGCGCTGCGTTGGCGCAATGCAGGAAAAATCACCCGTCCCCGTCACAGTCAAATGCCGGATCGGGATAGATAATAGTGACAATTATTCCTTTTTAAACAACTTTATAAAAGAAGTTTCTAAAGCAGGATGTCAGAAATTTATTATCCATGCCCGCAAAGCATGGCTGAATGGTCTCAGCCCCAAGGAAAACCGCGATATTCCACCGCTGGATTATGCACGCGTTCACCGGCTGAAGCAGGATCATAAAAACCTTGCAATTATTCTTAATGGCGGGCTTGAAGGCATTGTTTCAATACAAAAACATACATCAGGACTTGATGGCGCAATGATTGGCCGCGCCGTTTATCGCAATCCTTTTTTGCTGGCTGATCTGGCGCAGGAATTTTACGGTATCATCCCCGAGAGAAGCCGTGAAGACATCGCCATGGCCATGATTCCCTATATTGACCGGCAAGCCAAAGATCACGGCACACCGGTCAAAAGCATCACACGTCACATGATTGGCCTGTTCCATGAACAGCCCGGTGGACGGCGCTGGAGACGTTATTTAAGCGAAAACGCGCATCATGACGGCCAGACTGGCGCGGTGATCGAACAAGCCTTGTCTTTCATGCAAGGCGCAGATGAGCAAGACGCGCCGTCAAAAGCTGCCTGAGAGATTATCCGGATGGTTTGATATTGAATGATTCGCCGCACCCGCACGTGCCTTCGGCATTGGGGTTATTAAAGACAAAGGTCGAGGCGAAATGGTCGTCATTAAAATCAATTTCCGTCCCCATCACAAAAAGAAGATGCTTTTTCGGGACAAACAGCACCGCGCCGCCTTGCTCGAAACGTTCATCTTCGGGGGATTCCTCGATGACATGCTCCATCTTATAGGCATGCCCCGAACATCCGGTATTGGTCACAGACAAGCGAATCCCGATGGCGCTTTCATTCATCGCCATCCGTTCTTTCAGCGCTTCTTCGGCGCGTGCAGTCATCGTAATCAGGCCAGACATCTTTTTGGAAACCTCCAAACCGTCAGGTGAACATATTAAGCTGCAATTTTGCCGCTTCGGACATCATCGAAGGATCCCATGGCGGATCCCATACAATATCAACATCGACATGACCGACTCCTTCGACCGGGAACAGCGCTCCCTGTACCATGCCGGGCATTTCCTGTGCCACCGGACAGCCCGGGGACGTCAATGTCATTTCAACATAAATATCATGCTGTCCATCTTCGGCCATATTTATATCGACCTTATAGATAAGCCCCAGCTCATAAATACTGACCGGGATTTCCGGGTCATATACCTCACGCAGCGCCGCCTCCATCAACGGCCAAAGCGCGTGGTGCTTTGGCGCTTCGGTGTTTGGCGGCACAGCCAGTTCGTCATATTCTTCATCACTCATGGCGCGCCTTAACATTTCCTCGTTGGCAACAGACTTTCCCAACCCCATCTTATTCTATCCTTTCAACATACGCTGCGCTTTTTCCAACCCTTGAGCCAGCGCGTCAATATCGCCTTTATCGCTATACAGCCCCAAAGACGCCCGAACCGTCGCATCAATGCCGTACCGCGCCATCAAAGGCTGGCAGCAATGATGACCCGTCCGCACGGCAACGCCGCACTGGTCGAGGATCATCCCGATATCGGACGGATGACCCCAATCCGCTGTAAATGATATAATTCCCGCCTTGTTTTCGGCCAGCCCATAAAAATGCAGCCCTTCAATATCCCCAAGCCGCGCCATGCCATAGGCGAGAAGATCAGCCTCATGCGCGGCGATTGTCTCCATGCCGATCGTCTCCAGATACGCGATCGCCGCCGCCAGCCCGATTGCCTCGATAATGGCGGGCGTGCCGGCCTCGAACCGTGCGGGGGCATCCTTGAACGTGACATAGTCAAAAGCCACATGGTCGATCATATCACCGCCGCCCTGATAAGGCGGCATTTCGTTCAGCAACGCATAACGCCCCCACAAAACACCAATACCGGTCGGGCCGTACAGCTTATGACCGGTAAAGACATAAAAATCCGCCCCCATAAACGCCAGATCAACCGCACCATGCACAACAGCCTGTGAACCATCGATCAGGATTTTCATGTCGGGATAGAAATCCCTGGCGATGGCGATCACATCATGCACCGGATTAACCGTCCCCAGCGCATTGGACACATGCGCCAGACAAACCATTTTGGTTTTTTGGGTCAACATACGCTCAAACCGTTCCAGATCCAGCGTTCCGTCATCCCGTACCGGAATTGTACGGATCACGATATTTTTCTTACGGCGCAACAAATCCCACGGCACGATATTGGCGTGATGTTCCATCTCGGTCAGGATAATTTCATCCCCGTCTTCCAAAAATGTCCCTGCCCAGCTTTGCGCGACCAGATTAATCGCCTCGGTCGCGTTGCGGGTAAAGATGATCTCCCGTGGATCAGGCGCGCCGACAAAAACCGCCACACGCGCGCGCGCGGCTTCAAAGGATTCGGTCGTTTTCTGGCTGTACGCATAAAGTCCGCGATGAATATTCGCATAATGGCCTTCCATGAGCTGCGCCATAGCGTCAATCACCACGCGCGGCTTTTGCGCGCTGGCGGCTGTGTCCAGATAGGCAGGACTGTCCGGCCGGTTCAGCGCCGGAAAATCAGCACGGCAGGCGGCAATATCAGGCGCGCTGTTCTTTACCGCTTCAGCCATCGCGCCAGCCTTTCCGTTACAAGCGTTTTCACAGATTCATCCGCAAGTTGATCCACAACTTCACCCACAAAGGCCTCGATCAGCAAATGCCGTGCTTCCTGTTCGGAAAGACCACGGCTCCGCAGGTAAAATAAAGGCTCACTGTCAAGCTGGCCGGTGGTTGCGCCGTGCGAGCACTTCACATCATCGGCATAAATTTCCAGCTCCGGCTTGGTGTCCATTTCCGCGCCTTCGGACAATAACAAAGCGTTGGATAGCTGGTAACCGTCAGTTTTTTGCGCAACCCGGTCAACATAGACTTTACCTTGAAATACGCCGCGCGCCTGATCATCGACCACCGAGCGCAAAAGCTGGCTAGATGTGCAGGACGGCGCGCGATGTTCCGCCTCCAGAGTCGTATCACTGTGCTGGCGATCCTTGAGCAAATTAATCCCGTTAAAAGCAACATGTGCCTGCGCACCCTGAAGCACGGCTTCGGCCTGATGACGGGCAAATGACGCGCCTTCGGTCAGGGTAAAACCGTGATATGCCGCGCGGGCGGCGAGGTCTATGGCCGTCATCTGCAAATGCAGCGCCGCCGGAGAATCATTCTGGATCCGGTAATGATCGAGCCGTGCTCCCTCGCCCAGCACGATCCGGGTCACGTGATTTCTCCAGTACGCACCTTGCCCTTCATGATGTTCAATCACCGCAAGCTGCGCCCGCGCGCCCAGCCGGATGATCAGGCGCGCCGGCAAAAACGCGCCATCTTTTCCGGCAAAATCCAGCCTGATCGGATCTTTTACAATCATATCCTCAGGAATATCCACAACCATAACATCCTGAATACTGGCAGTATTCAGATCCCACAGCGCCATATCCCCGTATTTCTCATGATTGGGCGGCAAAGCATCCACAAGCTCCCTGACCCATGCTTCCTGTGCGTCTGCCTGCCCTTGACGCACATGCGGATCACTCGAAACGGCATCATAAACCAGCGGATCGGCAGAATATTTTTTGAGAATCGTGGCGATATTGCTGAATTTCCAGCGCTCAAGCCGGGAAGAAGGAAGCCCGACTGCCGCAAAACGATCAAAGGCCGCCTTGCCGGCTGTCGCCAGCCATGGGGCTATATCGTCACGGGGCGCATAACGAAACATATCCGCCGTTTCCGGCAGATAGCGCTTCTTTTTTGGAAAACGCATTATTTGCGCCTGTGATCGGGTCATAACGGATATGCTCTATATTTTCACAAAAACAATCAGGCTGCCTGCTCGCCGGTAAAGGCCGCATAACCTTCAGCTTCCAGTTGCTGCGCCAGTTCCGGCCCGCCTGTCTTCACAATGCGCCCCTGCGCCAGGACATGCACAATGTCCGGCCTGATATAATCCAGCAATCTTTGATAATGGGTGATAACCAAAAATGTCCGCTCCGGATTACGAAGCTGGTTCACCCCTTCGGCCACGATCTTCAGCGCATCAATATCAAGGCCGCTATCCGTTTCATCCAAAACGGCAAAGCGCGGCTCCAGCATGGCCATTTGCAGAACTTCATTACGCTTTTTCTCGCCGCCAGACGCGCCGACATTCACCGGACGTTTGAGCATGTCTTCCTGCACGCCCAGCGCCTTCATTTTCTCGCGCGCCAGCTTCAGAAAAGCCAGTGCATCAAGTTCCTGCTCGTCGCGCAAGCGCCGCACCGCATTAACAGCCGTCCGTAAAAAGTTAGACATCTGCACGCCGGGAATTTCAACCGGGTACTGGAAAGCCAGAAAAACGCCCAGCGCGGCGCGCTCTTCCGGCTCCATATCCAGCAGGTTTTTTCCCTCATAAGAAACTGATCCCGCTGTCACCGTATAGGACTCATGACCGGCCAGAACATAAGACAAGGTTGACTTGCCGGAACCATTCGGCCCCATGATCGCATGAACCTTGCCCGGCTCAAGCGTCAGATCAAGCCCCTTGAGGATTTCCTTGCCGTCAATCTCGACATGCAGATTTTCTATACGGATCATAACTCTCCTTACTTTTCTCCGGCCTTACTTTTTCTTCGCTGTTTTCTTTACCGTTTTTTTCCCGGCAGCCGGCGTTTTTCCTGCTTTTTCGGACGGCGGCGCAGCCATCTGGCGGCTCAACAAATATTCGATATTTTGCAGGGAGCGCAATATCTGCGCCAAAGCCGAAATCATCAGGCCAATAAACGCCAGCGCCGCACACATGATAAACGACATAAACAGCACAGAGCTGGTATCGTTCCCGTCACCGCCAAGCTGGGATACGCTCGATGTCACCAGAAAGAAGGCGATAACCGCCAAAATAAATCCGACCAGACCGATAATTCTGAAAATCGTGGCTTCGGGCTGGCGTGTTGATCGTTCCATGTTTTGTTCTTGCATGTCATCCTCTCTCAATCATAAAAAGCACAGGTTTATAGCCGCAACAGCCTACCATGATTCTTCTTATCCCCATATTTTTCCATCATCTTATCCCACACTGCCTTCGAGGCTGATCCCGACAAGCTTTTGCGCCTCGACCGCAAACTCCATCGGCAGTTTCTGCAACACCTCGCGGCAAAAGCCATTCACGATCAAGGCCACAGCTTCTTCCTGGCTCAGGCCACGCTGGCGGCAATAAAAAAGCTGATCCTCGGCAATCTTGCTGGTTGTTGCTTCGTGCTCCAGTTGTGCCTTAGGGTTACGGCTTTCAATATAAGGCACAGTATGCGCCCCGCACAGATCACCAATCAGCAAACTGTCACACTGGGTGAAATTACGCGCGCCTTCGGCTTTGGGCATAATCTTAACCTGCCCGCGATAAGTGCTGTCCGAATGTCCTGCCGCAATGCCTTTTGAAATGATGCGGCTTTTGGTATTACGCCCGATATGGGTCATTTTCGTCCCGGTATCGGCTTGCTGATAGTTATTGGTAATCGCCACGGAATAAAACTCGCCGATCGACTCATCGCCTTTGAGGATACAGGACGGATATTTCCATGTGATCGCCGAGCCGGTTTCAACCTGTGTCCAGCTTATTTTCGAGCGCCGCCCCGCGCATATGCCACGCTTGGTCACGAAGTTATAAATACCGCCCTTGCCGTTTTCATCCCCCGGATACCAGTTTTGTACCGTTGAATATTTGATCTCGGCATCATCAAGGGCGATCAGCTCGACCACCGCAGCATGAAGCTGGTTTTCATCGCGCATCGGCGCAGTGCAGCCTTCGAGATAGGAGACATACGCGCCTTTATCGGCGACAATCAAGGTCCGCTCAAATTGCCCGGTATTGAGTTCGTTAATCCGGAAATAAGTGCTTAACTCCATCGGGCATCGCACCCCTTCCGGCACATAGACAAAAGAGCCGTCCGTAAAGACTGCGCTGTTCAGGCAGGCATGTTTATTATCGTGAAACGGGACAACACTGCCCATATACTTCCGGATCAGATCCGGATGCTTTTGCACGGCCTCGCTGATCGGGCAGAAAATTACCCCTGATTCTTCCAGTGTCTTCCTGAATGTGGTGGCCACAGATACAGAATCAAACACCGCATCAACGGCGACCCCCGCCAGTATTTCCTGTTCCCTGAGCGGAATGCCCAGCTTCTCGTAAGTCTCAAGAAGTTTCGGATCAACCTCGTCAAGCGATTTGGGGCGATCCTGAGTCTTCGGCGCGGCATAATAATAGTAATCCTGATAATCCAGCGGCGGGAAATCAAGCTTTGCCCAGTCAGGTTCCGGCATATCCAGCCAATGGCTAAAAGCCTTAAGACGCCATTCCAAAAGCCATTCCGGTTCGGATTTTTTAGCTGAAATAAAGCGGATAATGTCCTCGTTCAGCCCTTTGGGCGCTTTATCCGATTCAATATCAGTAACAAAGCCGGCGCTGTATTTGCTGCCGATTGTTTCGACCTGACGAATTGTGTCTTCAGAAATACTCATAAAGCTGCCTTTACTGCCCGGCTGTTACGATCTTCACCACCCGCCATATCGGCCAGCGTAATCCCCGCAAGCGCATTTTTAACGGCGTCATTAACCGCATCCCATCGCCCCCGCCCCGCACAATGATTGCGGATCACGCAATCATGCGAATCCGCCACGCAATCCGTTACGGCTATTTCGCCTTCTACGGCTTCGACCACATCGACAATGCGAATTTGCCCGATGCCCTTATTAATCATATAGCCCCCGCGCATCCCCCGCACAGAGTGCACAATATCGTGACGCGCGAGAATCTTTAGAATTTTGGAAACGGTCGGCTCCGGTATACGGGTTAACGCCGCAAGCCGGGCGCTGGACAACAACGTCCCTGCGCCTTCTTGTGTCATATAAAGGAGCAAAACAACAGCATAATCCGTCAATTTTGAAAGCCTGATCACCTTGTGATTTTCCGCAGCTGATAAAACAGAACCATATCGGTACGCATTTATTTCATAAATATCTGTCATAATCAACCGGGAAAATGGCGGATTGCTTCATTTTGTTAAGAGGTTGCTAACGATTTATCGCTAGGATGAGGCTAAAGACATCTTTTTGTGAGGAAAGCGAGAACCCGATGCCTACAAACAACTTTAATCAAAAGAGCCAACTCGGAGAACTTGACCGGCTGACACGGCTTGCAGAAGCAGCCGGTCTGGCTTGCGCGGATCTGTCCGGACAAGCACCCGAGATAAAAGGGCTAAGCATTCTGGGCGGCTCGATATTCAGAGGCAAAAACGCCGCGCCATCTTCTCCGGCTCCGGGCGCACGCCCTGCCTGAGACACGAGGGTCACTTGGTCGCCTGAAAAAGGATCGCCGGATTTTTATCCTGCGCGTCGTTCAGATGCCACGCATTACGAGCCAGAAACACAAGGTCGCCATCGTGATCATTTGCGATGGCGCTTTGATTTTGATCAGCAAAGCTCTTCAATAACCGTGAATCCTCGGCACTGATCCAGCGCGCCGTATACAAAGCCGCCTGTTCAAAGCGCACAGGAATATCATATTCCGTCCGAATCCGATCGGCCAGAACGTCAAATTGCAGCGCTCCGACCACACCAACGACCCACCCCGAATCCATCACCGGTTTGAAGACCCTTGCCGCACCTTCCTCGGCAAGCTGGACAAGTGCATTTTCAAGATGCTTGGCTTTCATTGGATCATCGGCACGGACGCGCTGCATCAATTCCGGCGCAAAATTCGGAATTCCGGTAAAGTGCAAATCTTCATTGCCTTCGATCAGGCTGTCACCAATCCGTAAATTGCCATGATTAGGGATACCCAGAATATCGCCCGGCCATGCTTCTTCGGCGGTTTCACGATCCTGTGCCAAAAACATTTGCGGATTATGAATAGTCAAAATCTTGCCCGACCGTACATGGCGCAGCTTCATGCCTTTTTTGAACCGCCCCGAACAAATCCGCACAAAGGCGATCCTGTCACGATGTTTGGGGTCCATATTTGCCTGAATTTTAAAGACAAATGCCGATAGTTTTTCTTCCTCTGGCCGGACGGTTCTTTCCCGCGTGGTTTGCGGGCGCGGCGGCGGTGCAAAGCGTCCGATCCCCTGCAACAGCTCACGCACACCGAAATTATTAACGGCACTGCCAAAATAGACCGGTGTCATGTGGCCTTCGAGATAGGCTTGCGGGTCAAAGGACGGACAAAGCCCGCGCGCCATTTCAACATCTTCCCGCAAACTTTCCAGCAAATGAGGCGGCAATAACCCTTCCAGCTTCGGATCAGACAAGCCGTCACAGGCAATACCGTCTTTGATTTCCTCGCCTTTTGTCCGCTCGAACAGGATCAGCCGGTCATCCAGCAAATCATAACAGCCTTTGAAATCCCGCCCCATCCCGATCGGCCAGCTTGCCGGGCTGACATCGAGCGCCAGCTGTTGCTCGATCTCGTCCAGCAGGTCAAACGGGTTTTGCCCGTCACGGTCAAGCTTGTTGATAAAGGTGATAATCGGCACATCGCGCAAACGGCAAACCTCGAATAATTTACGGGTTTGCGGCTCAATGCCTTTGGCCGCGTCCAGCACCATGATCGCACTATCGACCGCCGTTAAGGTCCGGTATGTGTCTTCGCTGAAATCCTCGTGCCCCGGTGTGTCCAGCAAATTATAGGTAATGCCGCCATTATCAAACGTCATAACGGCGGAGGTCACCGAAATACCGCGTTCCTGCTCGACCTTCATCCAGTCGGAACGGGCACGGCGCCGCTCGCCCTTGGCCTTGACCATACCTGCCATCTGGATCGCACCCCCAAACAAAAGCAGCTTTTCCGTCAGGGTCGTTTTACCGGCATCGGGATGTGAAATAATCCCGAATGTCCGGCGGGCGGCTATTTTGTCTGACAATAGGCTCAAAATACGTTTCCTTCAAAAGGATTGGTCATGTCTTTATCTTCGATTTCGATCACCCACAAATCGGGATCCCGATCAACGGCACGCCGAATATACGCATCGGCTTCGGCTTCCGCAACTATTTCGCCTTTGAAATGCGCCATCCAGCCCATCGCCCCGTCAAGATCACGCTGTTGTTGCAGCAAAAGCGCACCGGATTGCGGTGCAAACAGCTTCAGCATTACCGTTCCGGCCGCATGCGCACCTTTATTGACGATATAATAGGGAATGCCTTCCAGCGTAAGACGCCGCAGATGGGCGTCAACCCAAAGCGCCGTCGGCAGGCGGTCACCCGTCATGTTTTTCTGATTTTCTTCCCGTACAGTTCCAGCCTGCACTCGACCAGCTCATAGCCCAGCTTGCGGGCAATCTCGGCCTTCATCTTCTCAATCTCTTCATTTTGGAATTCGACCACATCGCCGCTTTCAATGTCGATCAGGTGATGATGATGATCGGTGTTCAGTTCATAACGGCCGAAATTTTCCTTAAATTCATGACGCACCACCAACCCAAGCTCGTCCAGCAGGTTAAGCGTACGGTACACGGTCGCCATGCTGATGGAATCATCTTCGGCTTTTGAACGATCATAAACCTCCTCGACCGAAGGGTGATCTTCGGCCTGATCCAGAACCTTCAGAATGGTTCGGCGCTGACCTGTCATTTTCAGGCCGGCTTGCGTACAACGATTCTCAAGAT
>SKGD01000081.1 GCA_007117665.1 Alphaproteobacteria bacterium | reverse complement strand
CCGTCATCCTTATGCCCCGGCACGGCGGCAAATAAATATCCTTCGCGTACCTTGCGGCTATCCTGTGTCAGCCCGTTAATAACGGGATCAAAGCCGGCACGGAAATGGACATCAATCAAGGTGCTGAGTTTCTTCATCTGCTTTATTCTCCGTGACTGATATAGCGTTTTAACGACGCACTGGGATCGCGGCCATCCTGCGACAGAGCAAAGTCCGGCTCGACCCCGACCAGCGGCGCCATGGCATTAATAATGCGCCCGGCTGTCGGCGCCGCTACCCACCCGCCCGTGGCATAACCGAACGTTTCCCGCGTGCCGCGCGGCTCATCGACCATGACAAAAACCCCAGAGCGCGGCGCTTCCATCGGGAAAAACCCGACAAAAGAAGAAATCAGCCGCCGCCGGTCATATCCTCTTTCACCGATTTTTTCCGCCGTCCCGGTTTTGCCGCCAACCCTGTATCCGGGAATATCGGCCTGCCTGCCGGTGCCGTCCGTCACCGCCAGACGCATAAGCTGGCGCATCCGGTGGGCGGTGCGCTCGGAAACAATCCGCACATCAGGCACAGAACCACCCTCGCGAACAGGGCGATCATAAAGCAATGTCGGCTCGACCCGGATGCCGCCATTGGCGATCCCGGCGGCGGCAACCATCATTTGCAGGGGCGTTACGGCAATGCCGTGCCCGTATGCCGCCGTCAGCGTATTAATCTCGCGCCAGCGCGGCGGCAATAAAGGCCTGCCGATTTCCCGGATCTCCAGCGCCATCGGCGTGAACAGCCCCAGATCGCTGTAAAAATCTTTCAGCGCCTGCGTCCCGACCATCTCCCCGATCAGCGCCGAAGCGATATTGGACGAATGCATGAATGATTCAGGCAAGCTCAGAACGCGCTTTTGCGGATGAAAATCGCTGACCCGGAAGCGGCCTCTTTGCAATGGCTCCCGCGCGTCAAAACGATGCGCCATTGACAGATCCAGCTTTTCCAGCGCGGCGGCTGTTGAAAAAACCTTGAATGTCGATCCAAGCTCGTAAACGCCCAGCGTCAATTTGTTAAAGCGGTTCTCCGCGTTTGACTGTCCCGGCGCATGCGGGTCGAAATCAGGCAACGACACCCCGGCCAGAACATCTCCCGTGGCAATATCGATAATTGCCCCGGCGCCGCCCTGCGCGGAAAATTTCTGTATGGCGGCGCTTAACTCGCGGTGCAATATATGTTGCAACCGTATATCCAAAGACAGCGCCAGCGGTTTTTGGCCGCCCTTGGCCAGAAACTCGTCAAAGCTGCGCTCGATACCGGCAAGGCCGCGCCCATCAACATCCGTGTAACCAACCAGATGCGCGGCCAGATGTCCCTGCGGATAGACACGGCTGCGCTCGGCAATAAACGACAAACCCGGATGCCCCAGCCGTAAAACGTCATATTGTTCCTGTGGCGTCAGATTGCGGCGCACCCAGACAAAACGGTTCTGGCGGCGCAACAGTGCCAGAACATCATCAAACGACAAATCGCCAAACACCCCGACAATATCCCGCGCCACGCTTTCGGGGTCGGGGATCATTTTCGGGTCGGCATAAAGCGAGGCGGTTTCCAGCGTCCGCGCCAGCAAGACACCGTTCCGGTCAACAATATCCGCGCGGTATGTGCCGCCTGTTGCCGCCGCGACATAAGGCTCAACCCCGTCATTGACCCGGTACTGGATAATCGAAAGATCAAACGCCCGCACCGCAATGAAAATATAGAACAAGGCAAAGGTGGCACTGATGATCATAACGCGCGCCCGCGCATGATCCAGCGCCCCGCGCCGCACGCCCTGCATTTTCAAGATACGCCTGTGGAACCGGAAAAAACTGTTCATCCGTCACCATCCGGCTGACGGGTTAAATCTTCGAGCAGGGAACGGAAATCATCACGGGAGGGGGAGTCGGAAGATGAAGAAGGAGACGCATCCGGCCTGACCGGTGCAACGGGATGTGAAGGACGCGCCGCAGCAGGCAGCACAGAGGAAGGAGGCACCGCACGGGCGCCGGTAGAGACAGGCTGCGCGGCCATGGACGGCTTGCGCGAAGGCATAACCGGTGGCAAAGCCGGGTCGGGGATCACTGAAAAATTGCCGGACACTGCCTCTGAACGCAGCGGAGACATGTCAAAATAATCACGTGCCAGCACTTCGAGCCTGTCGGGACGATTCAGGTAATCCCATTCCGTCTCCAGAACCCGGATCGCCTGTCGCTCACTCTGGATAGCGCGATCAAGCGCCGCCAGACGATGTTCGGCTTTTTGCACGCTTTGCGATGTCCAGAATAATAGCGCCCCGGATGATACCGCCGCGCACACAATAAAAACAAATCGTATCGAAACTATTTTCATGCGCCCCCCTTTTGGTTCACTTCATGGTGGGGAAGCGCATCGGACGCAGTAGAGGGATCATGAGGGGATGATGTGCGGATCGCAACGCGCATACGCGCGGAACGGGCACGGGGATTGGCGGCGCATTCCTGCGACGAGGGCTTGGCCGCCTTGGCGGAGGTAAGGGTAAAAAGCGCCGGCACGGAAGAAGGCGGCGCGAGCGGAAGATAGCGCGAACCGCGATCAGTGCGGCCGGAATGGGTTTTCAGGAAATGTTTAACGATGGAATCTTCGAGCGAATGAAAGGAAACAACCACAAGCGCCCCGCCCGGATTCAGGATCGAAGCGGCCGATTCAAGAGCGCGCTCCAATTCGCCAAGCTCATCATTGACAGCGATCCGCAAAGCCTGAAAGGTGCGGGTTGCCGGGTCGATCCCGTCCTTGCCGGAGCGCGGCACAACGGCACGAATAACATCCGCCAGCGCTGCTGTCCGGGTGATCGGCGCCTCGGCGCGCGCCCTGACGATGGCTTTGGCCACGCGGCGCGACAGGCGCTCCTCTCCGTAACGATAGATCAGATCAGCCAGCGCGGTTTCCGGCGTTTCATTGACAATATCAGCCGCCGTCCGGCCATCGCCGGACGCGTCCATCCGCATATCCAAAGGCCCGTCCGCGCGAAAGGAAAAACCGCGCGCCGCCTGATCAATCTGCATTGACGACACGCCTATATCCAGAACAAAACCATCAACCGCCCCGCCCCCCGCCCGCGCCAGCAACGCGGCAACGTCACCGAAACAACCATGCAATAATGTCAGGCGGCCACCCGATTCCGCGACCACGGATTGTCCGCCTTCGATCGCCGTCATATCGCGGTCAATTCCGATAACCCGGCAATCCGCCGCCGCCAGTATGGCGCGACTATAACCGCCCGCGCCGAATGTGCCGTCAACATAAACCCCGCCATCACACGGCGAAAGCGCCTCCAGAACCTGATCCAGCATGACCGGGATATGAGGCGCAGCATCAGGCTTGTCTCCTGTATGACGGGCAGCAGCCATCACGCGCCCTCCTCGCCTGCCTTTGGCAGGGTCAAACCTTTATCCTTTACATTCCGGCGCGCATCAGCCCGGCGAGCAACAAAGCGCTCCGGCGCCCATATCTGGAATTTACGCCCCAGACCAACAAAAGAGGCACTCTCATCTATAGCGCAAAAACCGGTCAGATCCTGCGGCAGGATAATACGCCCGTCACCGTCAAACGGCAGCAGCGCAGCTTCGCCGAAAATGGCGGTCGCCATATCATCCTGATCGGCGGAAAACATATCAAACCGATCCATGCGCGATGCGAGATCAGCCATCGCATCGTAACCGAACCCCTCCAGACAGGCATGGTTATTCGACCGGAACAGCACAACCCCCTGAAAGGCCTGATCCGCCAAAGACGCACGGAAAGACGCAGGCACGGATACCCGTCCCTTGCGGTCAACCTTATTCGTAAATGTCGAAAGGAACAGCGCCATATGCCTGTTCAATTCCTTTCCCTTCAAACGCACTGCTTTTTCCTGCCGCGAAACGCCGAAAACCTCTTAATCACTTATGTTTCAGCGCCCACCACAGACCCGGATTGCCGCATATCTCCCCACTTCATGGGAAAACATGGATATCTATGGAATATCATGGAAAAGAACGGAGCGTCAATTTTGTCACACGCCGCGCCGCGATTTAACCCACAGGAAAATCGGGAAAATGGCGGCAACGTGTGTGGATCCCCTCTTCCTCCTACGCCAAGGCTTCGGAGAGACAGGCGGGGGCGGGGATGACAAAGAAAACAAGAGACGGGGATGACAAAAGAATAGATAACAAGAAAAGAAAAAATGCCAGAAAGCCTGTAAGCCGGGTTCTGTCCCCGCCCCGCGAACGAAGCGGTGGATG
>SKGD01000009.1 GCA_007117665.1 Alphaproteobacteria bacterium | reverse complement strand
GAAAAGCAAGCGAGAGCGTAGCGGTGCCTACGGTAAGCTTGCTTGACGCCGTAGATGCATTTATCATTGACAACCCGTAAGGGCGCGGTAAATTCTTGTGTCTATTTGCTCAAAGCGCTTGACCATAACGATGGCTATGCTCTTCGCGCTTTTCCCGAATAGTCACTAAAAATTTTCTCGCGCAGAATTTACGAAATGAATGAGGTCTGACCCTAAACTCTGTGTCAGCCACAAACGCAGGAGGCAACCATGTCCAAACAAAAATATATCGCCGATAAAACCGTCACCCAGGGTCTGACCGCTATTTTGGCCGATACATTCGTCCTTTATTTCAAAACACACAGTTTTCACTGGAATGTCGAAGGTGCGCATTTCAAGCCGCTGCATGAGATGTTTGAAGAACAATATACCGCGCTGTGGGGCGTCACGGACGAGCTGGCCGAACGGATCAGGGCGCTGGATGCCTATGCGCCTTTGGGCATGAAGGATATTCTCAAACAGGCAAGCCTTCAGGAAACCGGCCAGATGCCGGACGCCAAAGCCATGGTGCAGCAACTGGCCAATGACAATGCCGAACTTGTCAATGTGATATTCCGGGTTCTGCGCGCCGCCGAAGAGGCCGGTGACGAAGCCACAACGGACATGCTGATCGCACGTATTCAGGATCATGAAAAAGCCGCATGGATGCTTCGCAGCACGGCAAAAGGCCTGTAAGGCTTTTAAAAAGCCGCTTTATTCGCCTTGGGAAGCGCGGAAGCGTCGCCATGCCGCGACATTGCGGTTATGGCCTTCGAGCGTGCGGGAAAAAGCGTGACCGCCCGTGCCGTCAGCCACAAAATAAAGATAATCATGCTCTTCAGGATCAAGCGCCGCCGCCAGTGATGCCCGGCCGGGATTAGCAATCGGCCCCGGCGGCAGGCCGTTATACTTATACGTATTATAAGGCGAGTCATATTGCCAGTCCGAGCGCAGCAACCGCCGCCCCAAAGGGCCTTGCCCGTCATCCTTCATCACACCGCCGGTCAGGGCATAAATGACAGTCGGGTCAGATTGCATCGGCATGCCGATCCGCAGGCGATTGTGAAACACACCCGCCACCCGGCGACGTTCGGCGGGAACCGATGTTTCTTTTTCGATGATCGAGGCAAGGGTTACAATTTCATGACGGTCAAGGCCGGGAAAATCAGCGCCTTTTTCGTCATAAAGCGCCGCCAGCGTTTCCCGCATGGCGTTTTCCATACGGTTCAACACCTGAAGACGGGAATCGCCGCGTACAAAACTATAGGTTTCCGGCAATAACGTCCCTTCGGGTGGAATATCACTGATCGGCTCACCCGACAGATAATCCGCCCCGTTCAAAAGCTGGACGACCTGCCAGCTTGTCAAGCCTTCGGGAACGGTCAGGCGGCGGTGATACACATCACCGGCCACCAGCCGTTCAAACACATCACGCATGGCAATATGCGCCGGAAACAGATATTCACCCGCCTTAAGAGAAGACTGATCACCGCGCATACGTGCCGCCACCCGAAATAACGTGACATCGTCAATCACCCCCGCCGATTCCAGATCCCGCGCGATCGCATGAACGCCGCGACCGCGAGCGATCAAAACCATCTGGTCTTCGGCCAGCGCACCCGGCGCATGATAATGCGCATAAAAGCTGTAAAGGATCGCCGCGCCGCCCAGCAGCGCAAGACAGATCACAAAAGACAGAAAAAGAATGATCTTGCGGATCATCGCACCACCCCACAGGAGAAACTCATCTGATCACACAAAGCAAGCGGCGCACCGCCTTATGCGCGGCGCATAACGATACTTGCGTTCGTTCCGCCAAAACCAAAAGAATTGGACAAGGCAACCCCGACCTGTTTTTCTTTGGCTTTTAAAGGCACGAGATCAAGCCCCTGACCGGCTTCGCAAACATCATGCAGATTCAGGGTCGGCGGCAAAATGCCGGTTTGCATTGATTTCAGCGTATAAATCGCCTCGACCGCGCCTGCCGCGCCCAGCAAATGACCGATCGCCGATTTAGTTGAAGACATTGACAATGTTTCAATGGCATTGCCGAACAGGCGCTTGACAGCCGTACATTCAATGCCGTCCCCGACCGGGGTCGATGTGCCGTGCGCGTTGATATAATCAACTTCGGACGGGTTGATCGCGGCGCGCTCCAGCGCTGCCTGCATCGCGCGATACCCGCCATCGCCGTCTTCCGCCGGGGATGTCATGTGATAAGCATCGCCGGACAGGCCGTAACCGATAATCTCGCCGTAAATTTTTGCGCCGCGCTTTTTGGCATGTTCGTATTCTTCCAACACGACAACGCCCGCCCCTTCGGCTATCACAAAACCGTCGCGTCCTTCATCGAACGGCCGCGACGCCTCGGTCGGGCGATCATTATAACCGGTCGAAAGCGCCCGTACCGCCGCAAAGCTGGCCACGCCAAGACGATTGGCGGCCGCCTCGGCACCACCCGCCAGCATCACATCTGAATCACCATAGGCAATCAGACGATACGCATCCCCAATCGCATGCGTTCCGGTCGCACAGGCCGTTACCACAGAATGGTTGGGGCCTTTGAACCCGTATTTGATGGATACATGTCCCGATGCCAGATTAATCAGCATGGCCGGGTTGGCAAAAGGCGATATGCGGCGCGGGCCTTTTTCATGCAGGATGATGGATGTTTCATACATCGTCCCCAACCCGCCAATGCCCGACCCGATCATAACACCGGTCCGCAGCAGGCCTTGCTCATCCGTCGGCTGCCACCCCGCATCTTCAACCGCTTCTTGTGCCGCCGCCATCGCAAAATGGATAAAGCGATCCATTTTTTTCTGCTCTTTAGGCGGGACGTATAAATCGGCGTTAAAATGCCCGGCCGGCGGCGTTTCGTCAGAGCTTTTCGGCACATGGCCGGCAATTTGGGAGGAGATATCAGACGCGTCAAATTCAGAGATACGGTTAATACCGCTGTCACCGGCGGTCAGGCGCGACCAGTTATAGTCAACCCCGACCCCCAAAGGGGACACCATACCCATACCTGTTACAACAACGCGTCTCATAGTTTTGAAAACAAAAAAGATGCTTAAAAATCTTTAAGCATCCTTCCCGAAGACCGATATCAGGCGGTCGCGTTTTCTTTGATGAAGTTGACGGCATCGCCAACTGTCTGGATTTTCTCGGCGGCATCGTCCGGGATTTCAACGTTGAATTCCTCTTCAAAAGCCATGACCAGCTCAACCGTGTCAAGCGAGTCGGCGCCCAGATCGTCAATAAAGCTCGCGCCTTCTTCGACTTTACCTTCGTCAACGCCAAGATGCTCAACGATAATCTTTTTCACGCGATCGGCAATATCACTCATTTTATCCTTACCTTTTTCAGTTAAGTACCAGTTTGAACGAACGGGACTAAAGCACCTCTCCCATCCAAAATCAAGCGATTTTGTTCAAGTACCATAAGAGATGGCGTATAACCAGCCGTTTCAGAGACTTACCCACAACGGTTTTTTAAAGTACAGATCACAAATGCCACTATATCGCGGCATGGGGACGGGGTTAAATCATTGCCATGCCGCCATTGACATGGATCGTTTGTCCCGTCACATAGGCGGCTTCGTCACTGGCCAGATACAAGGCGGCGGCGGCAATATCATTGGCATCGCCCATGCGCCCGGCCGGAATATTGCTATTAATCCGGGCTTTTTGATCATCGGTCAGCGCCTCTGTCATCGCCGTGGCGATAAAGCCCGGCGCGATACAATTAATGCAAATGCCCCGGCTGGCAACCTCGGCGGCCATGGCCTTTGTCCATCCGGCCATGCCGGCTTTTGACGCGCAGTAATTGGCCTGACCGGGGTTGCCTGTCGTCCCGACGACCGATGATATATTGATGATGCGGCCGTGGCGCGCTTTCATCATGCCGCGCTGAACGGCACGGGCAAGGCGAAACGGCGCGGTCAGGTTAACGTCGATGACCTCCTGCCATTCTTCGTCTTTCATCCGCATCGACAGATTATCGCGCGTCAAACCGGCATTATTAACCAGAATATCAATACGCGTCATCGCCGCCAGCGCATCCGCTACCAGCTTGTCCGCCCCGCCGGCATCCGCCAGATCGGCAGGCAGGATATGCACACCCGCGCCCAGATCATTCGCCAGAGCCTGTAATTTCTCAACATTACGGCCGGAAATGCCGACTGTTGCTCCCGCTCCATGCAATGCCTTCGCAATAGCTGCGCCGATCCCGCCTGTCGCGCCGGTGACCAGCGCTGTTTTTCCTGTCAAATCGAACATATCTATCCTTTCAATTTCTCAATCAGTTCCCCGATCTGCTCCGGCGTTCCGGAAGCATTCACCGCTATGTCACGGTCAATGCGGCGGACAAGACCGCTCAGAACCTTGCCCGCGCCCAGTTCGATCATTTCATCGACGCCCTGCGCGCGCATCCACATGACGGATTCCCGCCAGCGCACCGATCCTGTGACCTGCTCGACCAGCAAACGCCGGATCTCGTCAGGATCATCCACCGCCGCCGCGATGACATTCGCAACAATCGGCACGGACGGCTTGCAGATGACAGCTTGTTCCAGCGCCGCCGCCATTGCGTCCGCCGCCGGTGCCATCAACGCACAGTGAAATGGCGCGCTGACCGGCAGTGTAACGGCTTTTTTCGCGCCTTTTTCAGTGGCCATCGCCACAGCGGCCTCGACCGCGCCTTTATGACCGGACACCACGACCTGACCCGGCGCATTATCATTGGCGGCCGCGCAAATCTCGGCACCGGATGCGGCGGCAGCGATATTTTTGACATCCTCAAAGTCCAGCCCCAGAATGGCCGCCATCGCGCCTTTTCCGACCGGCACGGCCTGTTGCATGGCCTGCCCGCGGATTTTCAGCAACCGCGCTGTGTCTTCAAGCTGTAACGCGCCTGCCGCCGTCAAAGCGGAATATTCGCCCAGCGAATGTCCCGCCATAAAGGCACAGCAAGAAGCCGGATCAATACCGCCCTGCTTTTTCAAAATTTCGACAACCGCCAGCGACATGGCCATCAGCGCCGGCTGGGTGTTTTCCGTCAGGTTCAGTTCCGCATCTTCGCCCCCGAACATCAGGGCGCTGAGATTTTGCGACAAGGCTTCATCAACCCGTCCGAATATATCGCGGGCTTCGGGAAAGGCATCGGCCAGATCCTTGCCCATGCCGCCATATTGCGATCCTTGTCCCGGAAACATAAAAGCGCGTTTTGTCATCACACCATGTCCTTTCGCTGCACAACATTATCCAGCTTCAAAAGACAAGTGATAACCAGCCGCGCCGCCAAGATCAAGCCGTTATGACCGGACTATCCACGGCAGAGTTTCACAAAGCGCCCGGATTATTTGAAAAAGGCGAAAAATTGTGGCATAATCGGGACGATTTTCGATCATAAAGCTGCTTCGCCCCGCGCGATACCTGACGGCACCTGCCCGCTTTGGCGGCGGTGTCGGCATAACAGGCGAAGCAAAATATATAACAGGGAGCCACCACCATGAAGACAATGATGCGCCGCCGGGTTCATATTCTGATGCAGGAAACACACACAACATTTCGGGTCATGATGGAATCCGCCCATCACGATGAAGATCGCGCCTATACATGTTATGTGTCAGGCCGGAACAGTGCCCCGGGGCGCAGCGCCATGCAGCATCCCGACATACGCCGGGCAGAGCTTAAAGCCATGTTGCGCCGCGTATCCCGCCGCCAGCCCTCGGACAAGGCGCGGAAAACATACTGGACCAGCTTTATGGCCGGTTATCTGGGGCATTGCGCCAATAATAACGTTGCCTGAACCGGCAAGCCGCGCGAAACAAGAAGTGCCACGCAATATTTTTCTTGCCATTTACAGCTAAATCCGTATTAATACGCGCAATTATCCGCGGATCGCGCGGGTAATTAATTGTGAAAACCTCGCTGGCGGCGTGTTCGCCAGCTTTGTTTTGGGCGCTGGCGCCCGAAGGCAAAACCGAGAGGAGATAAAATCCATGCCTTATTACGAAACCGTGTTCATCGCACGGCAAGAGCTGTCCGATGCACAGGTCAAACAACTGACCGAAGATTACTGCAAACTCCTGAAAGATGCCGGTGGCAAAATCCACAAAACCGAGTTTTGGGGGCTGCGTACGCTGGCTTACCGCATCAACAAAGCCCGCAAGGCACATTACGTGCTGATCGAATCAGACGTGCCGGCAGCGGCCATTTTGGAAATGGAACGCCAGATGCGGCTGTCCGATGATGTCATGCGTTACATGAGCATCAAACTGGAAGAGCTGTCCAAAGGCCCGTCCCCGATCATGGACAAAGCCGGACGTGACAATGATGATGAGAAGGAGGCCGCATAATGAGCGCTGCAGATACACCAACCGTAAAACGTCCTTTTTTCAAGCGCAGAAAGACCTGTCCTTTTTCGGGTCCGAAGGCACCGAAGATTGACTGGAAAGATACGCGGCTTTTGGGACGCTATGTGTCCGAACGCGGCAAGATGGTCCCCAGCCGGATCACCGCCGTTTCGGCAAAGAAACAACGTGAGCTGTCCCAGGCTGTTAAAAGAGCGCGCTACATGGCTTTGCTGCCTTATATGAGGCAGGAATCCGATGGCGGACGCTAAAGAAAAGAGAGGAATAAGATAATGGCTCACATGCAGGTTATTCTGATGGAACGTGTTGACAATCTCGGCAATCTTGGTGATGTCGTGGCTGTCAAACCCGGCTATGCAAGAAACTTTCTCTTGCCGCAAAACAAGGCGCTTCGTGCGACACCGGATAATATTGCCTATTTCGAGGCTCGTAAAAAAGATATCGAAAAGGACAATGAAGCCCGGCGCAAGGACTCCGAAAAAGAAGCTGCAAAGATCAAGAATCTGATGGTTGAAATCATCCGTCACGCTTCTGAATCCGGCCAGCTTTACGGGTCGGTGACGGCACGGGATATTGCCGAAACCATAAGCGGAACAGGCGCCCTGAAAATCGGTCGTTCGATGATCGCCCTGAACGATGCGCTGAAAACGATTGGCGTGTTTGACGTGACGGTCGCGCTTCACCCCGAAGTGCACGTTGCCGTCAAGGTTAATATCGCCCGTACCGCCGATGAGGCGAAAGTTCAGGCGAAAACCGGAAAGGCTCTGATCGTTGGTGAAGACACCACGACAGCCGAAGTGATCGCCGAAGCCGAAGCAAAAATGGCCGAAGAATCAAGCAAGGCGAAAGAAGCGATGCTTGAGGAGAGCGCTCTGGAAACCGAAAAGCGCCGCGCGGAAGAAGAAGCCGAGCGTCAGGTTGAAGAAGCTGAGCGTACTGCCAAGGCGGCTGCCAAAGCCGAAGCAAAAGCAGCTGCCAAAGCGGCAGAAGAAGAAGCTTCTGTGGAAGCGGATGAAGACACGCAGGAAGAAAGCAAAGATTAACCCGCTTTTTTCCCGAACGAACAGGAAAGGCCGCACCATCAAGGAGCGGCCTTTTTCTTTCCCCGCTATCCACAGGCGGCCATCGTGATTCCTATAGTATTGGCAGCGCGGATATTTATACTGGGGCGCATGGATATGGATATTTTAACAAAGCCCGCGCAAGAGCAAAACCGGCAACCACAAAATGATGCCCCGGCCGATGGAATGGCCGACAGCAACCATGGCGGGGAGGCGTCTTACCGGATTTTGCCGCATAATATAGAAGCCGAGCAAGGGCTGCTGGGGGCGTTGCTGGTTGATAACCGGGCGCTGGAAAAAGTCAGCGATTTCCTTAAACCCGCCCATTTTTTTGCCCCCGCGCACCAGCGTATTTACGAGGCGATTGTCAAGCTGGTCGATCGCGGCCAGACTGCCACGCCCGTGACCCTGAAAAGCTATTTCGAGCAGGACGAAGATTTGTCCCATATTGGCGGGGCGGCATATCTGGCCGATCTCGCGGCCAGCATCATCAGCGTTATCAATGCCGGAGATTACGCCCGCACGATTTATGACCTCCACATGCGGCGCGAATTAATTTCGCTGGGCGAGGACATTGTCAACGAAGCCTATACCCACACGCTTGAGCGTGATGCCAGCCGCACGATCGAAGTCGCGGAAAGCCGGTTATTTTCACTGGCCGAAACCGGAGACGGACGCGGCGGCTTTGTGACATTGAAAGAATCTGTTTTAACAGCCATTGATATTGCCCAAAAAGCCTATAATACCGATGGTCACGTCACCGGCGTCACGACAGGGTTGCGTGATCTTGACGGTAAGCTGGGCGGGTTGCATCCGTCCGATCTCCTGATCCTGGCGGCACGGCCATCCATGGGGAAAACCTCGCTGGCGGTTAATATCGCCTTTAATGCCGCTGAACGATACGCGGATACCGGCGGCAAGGAAGGCGGCATTGTCGGGTTTTTCTCGCTGGAGATGTCCTCTGACCAGCTCGCCACACGTATTTTGGCCGAACAATCCGGCATTTCGGGTGATGCCATCCGTAAAGGCAATATCGGGGAAAATGATTTTCGGCGGTTTGTTGAGGCCAGTCAGAAACTGGCGCAGGTGCCGCTTTATATTGATGATACGCCGGCTTTGACGATCGGCGCCGTGCGGACGCGCGCCCGCCGCCTCAAACGACAATTCGGGCTGAGCTTGCTGATTATCGACTATCTGCAGCTTTTGCAGGGGTCGGGATCCCGCCAGAGCAGCGAAAACCGTGTGCTGGAAATTTCGGAAATCACGCGGGGGCTGAAAGCGATCGCCAAGGAGCTGAACATCCCGGTCATTGCCTTGTCCCAGCTTTCGCGGGCGGTCGAGCAACGTGAAGATAAGCGCCCCCAGCTTTCCGACTTGCGGGAATCGGGTTCGATCGAGCAGGATTCCGATGTTGTCATGTTCATTTATCGTGAGGAATATTACCTGTCGCGCACCCAGCCCGACATGGAAGAAGGCGACAAATACGCCAAGTGGCAGGAAAAAATGGAGCGCGCACACAACAAGGCCGATATTATTGTCGCCAAGCAGCGTCACGGCCCGATCGGCACGGAAACCCTGTATTTCGATCCGAACCTGACCCGCTTTGCCGATCTGGATAAATCCCAGCGCGATTATTGACGACTATGGGCGCAAACAGCACTGCCAGCGCATGGCTTGATATTGATCTGGACGCGCTGGCCGCCAATTACCGCTTTTTTCAGGACATCACAAGCGACCAATGCCATGTTGCCGGCATTTTAAAAGCCGATGCCTATGGGATCGGGATGCAAAAAGCGCTGGCGGTGTTTGAAAATATGCAATGCCCGTTTTATTTTGTGGCCACGCTTGGGGAAGCGCTGGCGCTGCGCGGCCTGACGGCAAAACCCGTTGCCGTTCTGGACGGGCTGTTCACGGGGGCAGAGGATCTTTATATCCATCATAATCTGCTTCCTGTCCTGAACGGGCTTGATGACATTATGCGCTGGAACGCCTGCGCGCGCCGTCATAGCATTTCTCTTCCCGCCATTTTGCATTTTGACACCGGCATGAACCGGCTGGGTATGGATCACGATGATACGGCACGGCTTTTGGATGATTTATCACTTCTGGCGGGGCTGCAAATTGTTGCGGTGATGAGCCATTTTTCCTGCGCCGATGACAAAGACCACCCGGAAACCGCCGTGCAATCCGCCCGTTTTGCCGCCATTGCCGACCGGTTTCCACAAGCTATGAAATCGCTGGCAAATTCTTCGGGCATCATGCGCAGCACCGCCTGCCATTATGATCTGGTCAGGCCGGGCATGGCGGTTTACGGCCTAAATCCGACGCCTGAAACGGATAATCCGATGCGCCCCGTAATCCGGCTCAGCGCCCGGATCCTGCAAATTCGCAAAGCGCGGAAAAATGAAACGGTCGGATACGGACAAACCCACCATTTTAACCGGGATCGTACGCTCGCCACGGTCGCGGTCGGTTATGGTGACGGTTTTCCGCGTTATCTGGGCAATCGGGGAACACTGTATTATAAGGAACATCCCTGCCCGATTGTCGGGCGTGTATCGATGGATCTGACCGTCATTGATGTCTCGGATGTTCCGGCGCCGATCGCCGCCGGTGACGTTGTCGAGGTTATCGGCGCCCGGCAAAGCGCGGACGATCTGGCCAAAGATGCCGGAACAATCGGGTATGAGATTCTAACCGCGCTTGGCAGGCGCTATCACCGCCGCTATGACACAAAGCAGGACAGCAAACAGGCCTGACCGATCCGGCAAACAGGCAAAACAAACTTGTTTCTATGTCAGTAAAGCCCGCCCGTGCCGATTGTGGCGCTTTCCTGTGTGGCGCCGACCATGCCGGGCATCAGGCTGATCCCGTGACCATCGAGAATATAGGTTTTGTCGGTGGGTTCCGTACCGGTGATGAAGGCTTCCCAGATGACGTTCTTATCGCCGGCTTTTGCGCGCGCACCGGTTTCGGCATTAATCTGCACCTGACGAACGCCGGGCGGCACACGGAAAGGTGTTGGTTCCTGATCTTTCAGGGCATCAGCCATAAAATCACGGAAAATCGGCACGGCGATTGATGACCCGGTTTCGCGGTGTCCCAATGGTTTGGGGTCGTCAAAGCCGACAAATACGCCGACAACAAGATCCGGCGAAAAACCGATAAACCACGCATCCCGCGCCTGATTGGTCGTCCCGGTCTTGCCGGCCAGCGGACGGTTCAAATCGCGAATACGGACGCCTGTCCCGCGCAGGACAACACCTTCGAGCATAGAGACAATCTGGAAGGTTTTGCGCGGATCAGCAATTTGCGGCCGCGTATCAGGTATCATCGGGGTATTTTGCCCTTGCCATTCGACCATCGGCCCGCATCCTTCGCAAGGGCGGTGATCATAGGTGAAAATCGTGTCCCCGCGCCGATCCTGAATACGGTCGATCAAAGTCGGTTGAATTTCCCGTCCGCCATTCAACAGCCGGGCATAGCCGGTCGTCAGGCGCATCAGGGTCGTTTCACCCGCCCCCAGCGAATAAGACAACATAGGCGGCATGTCTTCCACCACCCCGAAGCGCCGGGCATAATCAATAATATCATCCATGCCGACAAAATCGGCGAGCCGCACGGTCATCAGGTTCCGTGATCTTTCCATCCCGACCCGGATCGGGGTCGGGCCGTAAAATTCGCGGGAATAGTTGGAAGGCCGCCATTTCGGCAGGCCGGGGCCTTGATCATACACAAACGGCGCATCCAGAACCAAAGTCGCCGGCGTAAAGCCTTTATCCAGCGCCGCCAGATACACAAACGGCTTAAAGGCCGAGCCGGGCTGACGCCATGCCTGTGTCACACGGTTGAACTGGCTTTCATAAAATGACCACCCGCCGGTCATCGCCAGAACCCGGCCGGTATGAGGATCCATCGCCACAATCGCGCCATTAACTTCGGGGATCTGGCGCAAGCCCAAAACTGTTTCACCGTCCGACAAGGTGACGTCGTTGACCATAATCACATCACCGCGCCGCAAAACATCGCGCGCCGAATTAACCACTGCGCCCAGACGGCCATTTGGCTGTACCCGCCGCGCCCATGTTAAATGCTGTCGTTGCAAGGTATCGCGGCTGCCATCGGCAAAACCGATCGTTGCCTCATCAGCGGACACGCCCTGCACGACCGCCAGCCGCCAGTCGCGCGGCATACCGGGCGGGGCTTGAAACTGTCTCAAACGCTCCTGCCAGTCTTCGGCGTCATCCCATTGCTCCAGCGGCCCGCGCCAGCCATGGCGGCGATCATACTCAACCAGCCCGTCACGCAGGACACGATCGGCGATCGTCTGCAAGCGCGGCTCGATACTGGCACGCACAGCCAGCCCCCCGCCATACAGGCTTTCCTCGCCATAATGATCGACCAGAAAACGGCGAATCTCTTCGGTGAAATAGGGCGCATGCACCGTTTCGGTTTCGGCGCGCCGCACGATTTCCAGCGGTTTCATCCGCGCCATTTCCATCTGGGAGCGGGTAATGTGACCATCCGCCACCATGCGTCCCAAAACCCAGTTCCGCCGCGCCAGCGCGTCATCATGGTTCCGCACCGGGTGGTAATTATTCGGTGCTTTGGGCAAGGCCGCCAGAAAAGCCACTTCGTGCAGTTCAAGCTCTTCCAGCGATTTGTTGAAATAATTAAGTGCCGCCGCCGCCACACCGTAAGCGCGAGCGCCAAGGAAAATCTCATTCAGGTAAAGCTCCAGCAAACGATCTTTGCTAAGGGCGCGTTCCATCCGCAATGCCAGTATCGCCTCGCGGATCTTGCGCTGGATCGACACTTCATTGGTCAACAGGAAATTCTTGGCGACCTGCTGGGTAATGGTCGATGCGCCTTCAGGGCGGCGACCCGTGCCGAAACTTTTGATATTGCCGTAAGCCGCGCGGGCAATCGCCAGATAATCTATGCCGCGATGCCGGTAAAAATTCTGGTCTTCCGCCGAAATAAAAGCGTTTTTGACCATATCGGGCACTTCATCAATCGGCATAAAAACCCGGCGTTCCTGGGCAAATTCGCCCATCATGCGCCCGTCACCGGCATAAACGCGGGTCATAACCGGCGGTTCGTAATCTTTAAGCTGGACGTAATCAGGCAGATCGGCGCTGTAATGCGAGATCGTGTAAACGGCGATACCGGCCGCCCCGACAACCCCGATCATGCCGATCGAAAATAAAGCAAGAAATGAATACCAAAGCCAGCGCATGCCTTTTATATGACACAGGACTATGGCAAAAGAAAGCCCCAAATGGCGAAATAATCCCTTAAAATATAGGGCATGAAAGCTGTGAGTTTTGACCCTAGCGGGAAGGCGCGGCGGGGTTTCAGGCTCAGACGGCCTTGTGCGCCGTTTTCAACTCGTCAGTGATCGGCCCTTCGGCGCGGCCATGAATAAACTGATCGACATAATCATTGCCGGATTTATCCAGCGCATCAACCGTGCCGTGCCAGACAATGCGCCCCTGATAAATCATCGCGACATGGTCGGCAATTTTACGGGCGCTGGCCATATCATGGGTGATGGATAATGCCGTCACACCAAGATCACGCACTGTTTTGATGATCAGCTCATTAATAACATCGGCCATAATCGGATCAAGGCCGGTGGTCGGTTCGTCAAAAAAGATAATCTCCGGATTGGCGGCAATCGCCCGCGCCAGCGAAACACGTTTTTGCATGCCGCCGGAAAGCTCGGCGGGGAACAACGTACCGACCTCGGCTCGCAAACCGACAGCCACTATCTTTTCATACGCGATATCGCGCGCCTGACGGCGATCCATACCGCGCCCCTGTATCAGGCCAAAAGCGATATTTTCCCAGATGCTGAGGGAATCAAACAAAGCGCCGCCCTGAAACAACATGCCGAATTTCGCCATCATCTTGTCACGGGCGTGCGCATCAAGGCCGGTTGTTTCCTGACCGTCAACGGTAATCGACCCTGAATCGGGCGCAATCAAACCCAAAACACATTTCAGCATCACCGATTTTCCCGTGCCCGACCCGCCAATCACCACCAGCGATTTTCCCTGCGGGATTTCCAGATCGATCCCCTGCAGCACATGGTTGTTGCCAAAGGACTTTTTAACGCCCGACAATTTAAGCTTGGCTGTTTGCTGTGCCGCCGTCATGAGAAAAAGACCTGTGTCAGAATATAGTTAAAGATCAGGATCAGGATCGATGACGACACAACCGCATAGGTCGTGGCCGTACCAACCCCTTGCGCGCCGCGCTTGCTGTTATAACCGTGATAACAGCCCATCGCCGTGACGATAAAGCCGAACACGGCGGCTTTGATCAACCCCGACATAACATCCATATATTCCAGTATGTCCCATGTCTGGGTCAGGTAACGCACCGGTGAAAAGCCCAGATTATAAACACTGACCAGATAGCCGCCAAACACGCCGATAATATCGCCGATCAGAACCAGTATCGGCAACATGATCGTTCCGGCGATCAGGCGTGGCGCAACCAGATATTTCAGCGGATTGACCGACAAGGTCGTCATAGCATCGATTTGTTCGGTCACGCGCATCGTGCCGATTTCTGCGGCGATTGATGCGCCAACCCGCCCGGCCACCATCAGACCGGCCAGAACGGGCGCAAGCTCGCGCGTGATCGACAGGACAACAACCGCCGCCACAGCGCCTTCAGCATTAAAGCGCGTAAAGCCTGTATAGCTTTGCAGCGCCAGAACCATGCCGGTAAAAAGCGCTGTCATCCCGACCACAGGCAGGGAATAATAGCCGATATCGACAAATTGCCGCCCGATCAGGCGTGGAAAATAAGGTGGTACAAACACATGCGTAACCGCGCGGCTGATAAACAGGCACAACGCCCCGATCGAACGAAATAGCTGGATGATCGTGTGGCCGATGGCCGCGCACATATCAAGAACGCCACACGTAAAGCGGCATAACAGGCCGCCGGCCGGTGGCTGTGTTTCAGACGATAAAGCTGGCTGTGTTGTCATGATCCGGCTATATTACGCTGCGGTTTCAACAAAAAAAGAACCCTATGATATTTTTCAGGGATCGTCCACTCCCTTTGCGTCCATTGCGTCCATTGCGTCCATAAAAGTGAAAAATATGAAACAAATCAAGCCTGAACAGCTTGTCTGCATGAATGAGAAAACCGGTACGGAGCCATTGCGGATCGATCTGGTCTATGCCGATGCCGCCCACCCGGAAAATATATTCAAAACTGCGCTTTACCGCCCCGGCGCGCAATTATGGCTGCATGACATTCTGGCCGCCATCGTCATTGACGCTGCCCGCCGCGCATACCGGGAATGGGGGGCGGTGATGGTTTTGAAAGACGGGCTGCGAAGCGTCAACGCGCAAAAGGCCATGCAGGAAACCGCCGCCGCCAAAGCCAATCCCCATTGGTGTGCCCCGGGCCCCGCGCGCTTGCTCTCCCCACCGGGCGCCGGCGGTCATCCGCGCGGCATGGCAGTGGACGCAACATTGGCCAGCCTAGATGGAACAGAATGGGATATGGGCACGCATTTTGATTATCTGACGACCGATCCGGCTTATAATCCGGCGGCGCGGTCATGCCGGGATTTTTCCGATGATGTGCTACGCGCCCGTG
>SKGD01000114.1 GCA_007117665.1 Alphaproteobacteria bacterium | reverse complement strand
TTTTTGGGTGCGGGGAACCGTCCGTCGCCGATCACCGAAAAAGAGGCCGAAGCCCTGATAAAACAGATTCAGGAAGGCATCGAGCGTCCGCGTCCCAGCGTTGTTTACGATATTGGCGAAGAAGTCAAAGTGGTTGACGGGCCGTTTGCGTCCTTTAACGGTTTTGTCGAGGAAGTCGATGAAGAAAAGGGCAAGCTCAAAGTGTCCGTTTCGATCTTTGGCCGCGCGACCCCGGTCGAGCTGGAATACGCACAGGTCGAAAAAATATAATTTTCTTGTCAATGGATCGGTATGGCGCTATTGTGCGCGCCGTTCGTGAAGTTTTCATGAATTAATGTGGAAGGTGCGCGGCAAAGACCGGCTGCAATCCGTACCACAAACCTCTTTTAACACTGACGGAGGCTATTATTATGGCGAAGAAAGTAAAAGGTTATATCAACCTGACGATTATAGGTGGCGCGGCTAACCCGTCACCGCCGGTCGGTCCTGCATTGGGCCAGCACGGCGTCAATATTATGGATTTTTGTAACGCGTTTAACGAAAAAACAGCGGATAGCAAGGGCATCCCGATCCCGGTCGTGATTACCGTTTACGAAGATCGTTCTTTCGATTTTATTACAAAAAAGCCGCCGGCGAGTTATTTCCTGAAGAAAACCGCCAAGCTTAAATCCGGCTCGAAAACGCCGGGTCATGAGACAGTGGCGCAGATTTCATCAAAGCAGGTGCGCCAGATCGCTGAAGAAAAAATGGAAGATCTGAACGCGAATGACATTGATGCGGCGATGAAAATTATCGCCGGTTCCGCCCGTTCCATGGGTATCGAAGTGGTGGAGGGCTAAGCCATGACCAAAACAGCAAAAAAAATGAAGACCGTTTACGAAAAAATCGACCGTATGAAACTTTATACGGTTGCGGAAGCGGTCACGCTTCTTAAGGCTAATAGCAGCCTGCGTAAATTTGATGAAACGGTTGAAATAGCCGTTAATCTGGGGGTTGACCCCCGTCATGCCGATCAGGCTGTCCGCGGTATGTTTGAATTTCCGCACGGTACGGGTAATTCCGTCCGGGTTGCGGTATTTGCCAAGGATGACAAAGCCAAGGAAGCCAAGGCAGCCGGTGCCGATATTGTCGGTGCGGACGATCTGGCCGACAAGATCCGGGCAGGCGAAGTTGATTTCGATCGTTGTATTGCAACGCCTGATATGATGCCGCTGGTGGGTCAGCTTGGTAAAATCCTGGGGCCGAAAGGGCTGATGCCGAACCCGAAGCTGGGAACGGTAACGCCGGACGTTAAAAAGGCCGTTGAATCCGCCAAGGGCGGCGCGATTGAATATCGTGCGGAAAAAGCCGGTATCGTTCATGCCGGGGTTGGCAAGGCGAGCTTTGATGATAAAAAGCTGGTCGAGAATATTACGGCCTTTATCAATGAATTGCGCCGTGTGAAGCCATCCGGCGCGAAAGGCAACTACATGAAAAAGGCGACGCTTAGCTCGACCATGGGGCCGGGGATCAAGATTGATCTGGCGGCGCTGGCGGAAGACGTTAAGAAAGCGGCCTGATAATCATATTTCAAAGCGCCCCCGTGCCGTGTCATGGCGTGGGGGCGTTTTTTATGGTGCGGCATGGCTCGTTTCGTCTGTGCCGGGGGGAGGTGCCCTCGCGCATATTTAAAAAATGCGTGTTTTTGTAATAAAAAGCTTGACCTTTGGGGTGCTTTTCTTTAAATGTGCCCTCGTTCCTGTCCAAGACCGCAGGTTTCGCTGCTTTTTTTGAAAGCGATGTGCGAGATAAATCCTGTCAAGATGGGGGAAAGACAGCCAAGCCGGACGCCCGTTATTTGTGGCGCAGTTGTTATGGTTTTTCTTTTCTGTATTGGATTGTTTTTTAGACAGGATGAACCGGATGCGGTGCATCCTTTTTTTGTTTTGCGCATGAAGGAGAAGTAACATGCCAATGACCCGTGCCCGTAAGGAGCAGGAAGTCGAAATCCTCAAAAAAGGCTTTGAGGAAAACGAGATTTTTGTCGTGACGCATTATTCAGGTTTGAGCGTTTCCGAAATGACGGATCTGCGCGCCAAGCTCAGAGCGCAGGGCGCGACATTCAAAGTGACGAAGAACCGTTTGGCCAAGCGCGCCATGCAGGGAACGCAGTTTGAACACATGGCTGACCTGTTCGCCGGGCCGGTTGGTCTGGCGGCGGCGAATGAGCCTGCGGTTGCCAAAGTCATTCATGATTTTGCCAAAAAGAATGACAAGCTGGTGATTGTTGGCGGCGCGATGGGTGCGGTAAAGCTGGATGCGGCTGGTGTTAACCAGCTTGCCAAGCTGCCGTCTCTGGATGAGATTCGTTCTCAGATTATCGGCCTGATCATGGCGCCGGCGACCAAGGTTGTCGGTGTTGTACAGGCACCTGCCGGACAGCTTGCCCGTGTGGTTGGCGCGTATGCGGCGAAAGAATAAGAAGACAAACAGACCATTCTAACAGTTTTGAAAAAGGAGAAAGACGATGGCTGCTAATATTGAGAAAATTGCTGAAGATCTGTCCGCACTGACAGTGATGGAAGCTGCGGAGCTTGCCAAGCTTCTGGAAGAGAAGTGGGGCGTTTCTGCCGCTGCTGCTGCACCGGTTGCGGTTGCTGCGGTTGCCGGTGGCGGCGAAGCTGCTGCTGAGAAAGACGAGTTCGATGTCGTTCTGGCCAGTGCCGGCGGCAACAAGATTGCCGTTATCAAGGAAGTGCGCGCAATTACAGGTCTGGGTCTGAAAGAGGCGAAAGATCTGGTTGACGGTGCGCCGAAGCCCTTGAAAGAGGCTGTCAAAAAGGCTGATGCCGAAGAAATGAAAAAGAAACTGGAAGAAGCCGGCGCGACGATCGAGCTGAAGTAATCCGGTTTTGATATGATTTGATCCCGGATGAGACTTCATGTCTCTTCCGGGACGATCATATCGGTTTGGCTGTAAAAAAGGTTGACATTATTCCAGCCTTCGGCCATATAACACACGCAACTGCAGCCGGGATGAGTGTGAAAGCAGTTAATCCGCATAACGGATAATCCGTATTAATCATGTCCGCTTCACCCAAAAGCAAAGGGTTTGAGGCGGTTAGTCTTGTTTGACAAGTCGGGCGAAGGTAGGAAAAAAATATGAGTGCAGCAAAATCAGGCAAATCCGCGACGAAATCCAAAAACAAAAAGCCGTATAATCCGGCCAATGATGTTGACAGTTTCACGGGACGAAAGCGCGTGCGCCGCTCGTTCGGAAAAATCCGTGAAGTTGCGGAAATGCCTAATCTGATTGACGTCCAGCGCCAGTCATATGAGCAGTTCCTGCAGGCCGATATTCCGGCGGATCAGCGCAGGATGCAGGGTTTGCACGAAGTGCTGAAATCTGTTTTTCCGATCAAGGATTTTGCTGATAAAGCCGAGATTGACTATGTTAATTATGAGCTTGAAGAGCCGAAATATGACGAGGAAGAGTGCCGTCAGCGCGGCATGACCTTCGCCGCGCCTTTGCGTGTGACGCTGCGCCTGTCCGTGTTCGATGTTGACGAAGATACGGGATTGCGCTCGATCCGCGACATCAAGGAACAAGACGTCTATATGGTCGATATGCCGCTTATGACTGATGAGGGGACATTTATCGTCAATGGTACGGAGCGCGTCATTGTATCCCAGATGCACCGCAGCCCCGGCGTGTTTTTCGATCATGATGGCGGCAAGACTCACGCGTCCGGTAAATATCTGTTTGCGGCGCGTGTGATTCCTTATCGCGGCAGCTGGCTTGATTTTGAATTTGACGCCAAGGATCACATGAATGTGCGGATCGACCGCCGCCGTAAATTGCCGGTGACGACGATGTTGCGCGCGCTGGATTGTGAGGCGACCGCGCTTTACCGCAAGGAATGTGAAGAAAACGACCAGCCTGTAGATTCGTTGATGGTTCAGGGCATGTCCAATGAGGAAATCCTTGCGACATTTTATGATCAACTTACCTATAACAAGGACAAAAAAGGCTGGAAAACGGCGTTCGCAGCGGATCGCATGCGCGGCGTCAAGCTCGCTTATGACCTGGTGGATGCCAAAACCGGCAAGGTTGCGGTCGAAGCCGGCCAGAAGATCACAGCGCGTAAGGCAAAGCAACTTGCCGAGGGCGGCCTGACCGATATTCTGGTGCAGGATGAGCAGCTTCACGGCCAATATCTGGCGACAGATATTTTTGATGAAAAGACCGGACAGGTTCTATTTGATGCCGGTCATGAAATCACCAAGGACGATCTGGCGCAACTGGAAGAAATGAATGTTTCGGCTCTGCCGGTTCTGTCGATTGACCATTTGAATGTCGGGCCTTATATCCGCAATACGCTGGAGGTTGATAAATGCGATACGCGCGAAGAGGCGTTGATCGATATTTACCGGGTCATGCGCCCGGGAGAGCCGCCGACAGTTGAATCGGCCGAGGCTTTGTTTGAATCGCTGTTTTTCGACCCCGAACGCTATGATTTGTCCCCGGTTGGCCGCGTCAAGATGAATGCTCGTCTTGATCTGGATGCTGACGACCAGATGCGTGTTCTGCGAAAAGAAGACATTCTGGCGATCCTGAAATATTTGCATGGGCTGAAAGACGGTCTAGGCGAGATTGACGATATTGATAATCTGGGCAATCGCCGTGTTCGCTCTGTGGGCGAGCTTATGGAGAATCAGGTACGGGTCGGGTTGCTGCGGATGGAGCGTGCGATCCGTGAGCGTATGAGCTCGGTTGATATCGATACTTATATGCCGCATGATTTGATCAATGCCAAGCCTGCACAGGCCGCTGTGCGCGAGTTTTTCGGCTCGTCCCAGTTGTCGCAGTTCATGGATCAGACAAACCCGCTGTCCGAAATCACCCACAAGCGCCGCCTGTCGGCGCTGGGGCCTGGCGGTTTGACCCGCGAGCGTGCCGGTTTCGAGGTGCGTGACGTGCACCCCACCCATTACGGACGGATTTGCCCGATTGAAACGCCTGAAGGTCAGAATATCGGCTTGATCAATTCATTGTCGACATTTGCCCGCGTGAACCAGTACGGCTTTATCGAAAGCCCGTTCCGCCGCGTTCAGGACGGCAAGGTGACGGATGAGGTCGTGTATATGTCGGCCATGGAAGAGGCGCGCTATACGGTTGCTCAGGCTAACTCGTCGCTGGACAAGGCCGGGAAATTCGCGGCGGATCTGGTGTCTTGCCGTAAAGCCGGTGAGAATATGATGGCGCCGCCCGAAGGAATTGAATATATCGACGTTTCTCCGAAACAGATTGTATCGGTGGCGGCATCGCTGATTCCGTTCCTCGAAAATGACGATGCGAACCGTGCCCTGATGGGGTCGAACATGATGCGTCAGGCTGTGCCGCTTTTGAAATCCGATGCGCCGCTGGTCGGCACGGGTATGGAAGCAGCCGTTGCCCGGGATTCCGGTGCGGCGATCACGGCACGCCGCAGTGGCGTTGTGACCAAGGTCGATGCGACACGGATCGTTATTCAGGCCACGGAGGAGCTGGAAACAGACGATCCTGTGGTGGATATTTACAAGCTGCATAAATTCCAGCGCTCCAACCAAAGTACCTGCATCAACCAGCGTCCGCTGGTCAAGGTTGGGGACGATATTCGCGCCGGCGATATTATCGCTGACGGCCCGTCGACCCAGTTCGGCGAGCTGGCGTTGGGACGGAATGTGCTGGTCGCTTTCATGCCGTGGCACGGTTACAATTTCGAAGATTCGATTTTGTTGTCCGAACGTATTGTGCGTGACGATGTCTTTACATCGATCCATCTTGAAGAATTCGAAGTGATGGCGCGTGACACCAAGCTGGGCACCGAAGAAATCACCCGCGACATTCCGAATGTCGGCGAAGAAGCTTTGAAACATCTTGATGAGGCCGGCATTGTGCATATCGGCGCCGAAGTCGGCCCGGGCGATATTCTGGTTGGCAAGGTGACGCCTAAAGGCGAAAGCCCGATGACACCGGAAGAAAAATTGCTGCGGGCGATTTTTGGTGAAAAGGCCGCCGATGTGAAAGATACATCGTTGCGCCTGCCGCCCGGCACGACCGGTACGGTGGTCGAGGTGCGCGTCTTTAACCGCCGCGGCGTTGACAAGGATGCGCGGGCGATGGCGATCGAGCAGGAAGAGATTGAACGCCTTGCCAAGGACCGCGATGATGAGCGTGCCATTCTGGAGGATGGTTTTTACAGCCGCCTGCGTGAATTGCTGCAGGGTCAAACTGTTGCTTCGGCACAAAAAGACACCAAGCTGAAAAAAGGCGACAAGCTCAAATATGCCGATCTTGATGACATTCGCCGTGGCCTGTGGCGTCAGATCAACGTCCAGAACGAAGATCGCATGGCCGAGATTGAGGCGTTTTCAAAGACGTTCGATGATGCGGTTGAAGCGCTCAAGCATCGTTTCGAGACGAAGGTTGAAAAGCTTCAGCGCGGTGATGAATTGCCGCCGGGCGTCATGAAAATGGTCAAGGTCTTTATTGCCGTCAAGCGTAAGATGCAGCCCGGCGATAAAATGGCCGGCCGTCACGGTAACAAGGGTGTCGTGTCCAAGATCATGCCGATTGAAGACATGCCTTATCTGGAAGACGGCACGCCGGTTGATATTGTTCTCAACCCGCTGGGTGTGCCTTCGCGGATGAATGTCGGTCAGATTCTGGAAACGCATCTGGGCTGGGCATCGGCCGGGCTGGGGCGTCAGATCGGCGAGATGGTGGATCAGTTCAAAGATCTGGAAAATGCGTCCGATAAAGACATTAAGGCTTTGAAAGACAAGCTGAAAGATGTTTACGGCGTACAGGAGTTCGATGAAAAAGTCACCAGACTTGACGACACGCAGCTTGTCGAAATGGCCGAAAATCTGCGCGGCGGGGTGCCGTTCGCGACACCGGTCTTTGACGGTGCGCACGAGCCGGATATTAACGATCTGCTGGAAAAAGCCGGTCTGGATCAAACCGGACAGGTCACGTTGATTGACGGCCTGACGGGCGAACCTTTCCACCGCCCGGTGACAGTCGGATATATGTATATCCTCAAGCTGCACCATCTGGTGGACGAGAAAATTCACGCCCGCTCGATCGGTCCTTACTCGCTTGTGACCCAGCAGCCGCTGGGTGGTAAGGCGCAGTTTGGCGGTCAGCGTTTCGGGGAGATGGAAGTCTGGGCGTTGCAGGCTTATGGCGCTGCTTACACGCTGCAGGAAATACTGACCGTCAAGTCCGATGACGTGGCCGGACGCTCGAAAGTCTATGAGGCGATCGTACGCGGCGAGGATAATTTCGAGGTCGGCATTCCGGAATCCTTTAACGTTCTGGTTAAGGAGCTTAGGGCGCTGGGGTTGAATGTGGATATGAAGCAAAGCGGCACGGACGGCACTTAGGTCGTTCCGTCCGACATATCGGAAAAGCCCGCTTTTATCAGGATAGCTATTTAGGAGTTAGAAACAGATGAACGAACTCATGAACCTCTTCGGTCAGCCGACAGGACCGCAAAGCTTTGACACGATCCGCATTTCGATTGCCAGCCCGGAACAGATTAATAGCTGGTCCTATGGCGAGGTGAAAAAGCCGGAAACCATCAATTACCGGACATTCAAGCCGGAGCGTGACGGTTTGTTCTGTGCCAAGATCTTCGGCCCGATCAAGGATTACGAGTGTATTTGCGGAAAATACAAGCGTATGAAATATAAAGGCATTATCTGTGAAAAATGCGGTGTTGAGGTAACCCTGACCAAGGTGCGCCGCGAGCGTATGGGGCATATCCAGCTGGCATCGCCGGTCGCGCATATCTGGTTCCTGAAATCATTGCCGAGCCGGATCGGCTTGATGATGGATATGACGCTGAAAGATCTGGAGAAGGTTCTCTATTTCGAGGCGTATATCGTGATCGAGCCGGGCATGACGCCGCTCAAGCCGTTCCAGCTTCTGAGTGAAGAAGAATATATGGATGCGCAGGATGAGTACGGCGAGGAAAATTTCCGTGCCGGGATCGGCGCCGAGGCGATGAAAGAAGTTTTGTCGGCGCTTAATCTTGAAGAAGAGCTGGTCAAAGTTGAGGAAGATCTGAAGGAAACCTCCTCTGAAGCCAAGCGTAAGAAGCTGGTCAAGCGCTTGAAGCTGCTGGAGGCATTCATTGAATCCGGGACGCGCCCGGAATGGATGATTATGGATGTTGTTCCGGTGCTGCCGCCGGAATTGCGTCCGCTTGTGCCGCTGGATGGTGGCCGTTTTGCGACGTCCGACCTGAATGATTTATATCGCCGGGTAATTAACCGGAATAACCGTCTCAAACGTTTGATGGAACTGCGCGCGCCGGATATTATCGTCCGTAACGAAAAGCGCATGTTGCAGGAATCTGTTGATGCGTTGTTTGATAATGGCCGCCGTGGCCGCGTGATTACCGGCGCTAACAAGCGTCCGTTGAAATCTCTGTCCGACATGCTCAAAGGCAAGCAAGGGCGCTTCCGTCAGAATTTGCTCGGGAAGCGGGTTGATTATTCCGGTCGTTCGGTGATTGTTGTCGGGCCGGAACTTAAACTGCACCAGTGCGGTATTCCCAAGAAAATGGCGCTGGAGCTGTTCAAGCCCTTTATTTATCACAAGCTCGAAATTTACGGTCTGGCGACCACGGTTAAGGCCGCCAAGAAAATGGTCGAGCGCGAGCGCCCGGAAGTGTGGGATATTCTTGAAGAAGTCATCCGCGAACATCCGGTGCTGTTGAACCGTGCGCCGACATTGCACCGTCTGGGCATTCAGGCTTTTGAGCCTGTCCTGATCGAAGGGAAAGCGATCCAGCTTCACCCGCTGGTCTGTGTGGCTTTCAATGCTGACTTTGACGGCGACCAGATGGCCGTGCACGTGCCGCTTTCGATTGAATCGCAGCTTGAGGCGCGGTGTTTGATGATGTCGACCAACAACATCCTCTCGCCCGCCAACGGTAAGCCGATCATTGTGCCGACCCAAGATATCGTTCTGGGGCTGTATTACCTGACGATCGCCCTTGACGGGGAAAAAGGCGAGGGCATGATTTTCCGTGGCCCCGGAGAGATCCAGCATGCCTTGACCGAAGGTGTTGTGTCGTTGCACGCGAAAATCAAAAGTCGTTATGATGGGGTTGATGCCGATGGCAATAAAGTTACCGGGATCGTGGAATCTACGCCCGGACGGATGTTGATTTCCGAGCTGTTGCCGCGGCATCCGGAGGTGCCGTTTGACACGATTAACCAGATTCTGACCAAGAAAGAAGTGACGAATCTGATTGATGTGGTCTATCGCCATTGCGGCCAGAAAGAAACGGTTATTTTCTGTGACCGCCTGATGAAACTGGGCTTCCGTTATGCCTGTGTGGCCGGGATTTCCTTCGGTAAGGATGATATGGTCATCCCCGCAGAAAAACAAAAGCTGGTTGGGGAAGCGCAGGATCGCGTCAAGGAATTCGAGCAGCAATATATGGACGGCCTGATCACCAAGGGTGAAAAATACAACAAGGTTGTCGATATCTGGTCGAAATGTACCGATGACGTTGCCGATGCCATGATGAAAGGCATTTCGGATGTATCCGGCGGGGTTCTGAACTCGGTTTATATGATGGCGCATTCGGGGGCGCGGGGTAGTGCCGCCCAGATTCGCCAGCTTGCCGGTATGCGCGGTCTGATGGCCAAGCCGTCAGGCGAGATTATCGAGACGCCGATTATTTCCAACTTTAAGGAAGGCCTGTCGGTTCTTGAATATTTTAACTCGACCCACGGTGCGCGTAAGGGATTGGCCGATACGGCTCTTAAAACAGCAAACTCCGGTTACCTGACCCGCCGTCTGGTGGATGTGGCACAGGATGCGGTTGTGATCGAAAATGATTGCGGCACGGAGCAAGGCATCACACTGGCCGCCGTTATGAACGGTGCGGATGTTGTTGTGTCTCTGGCAGAGCGTGTTTTGGGACGAAGCGCGATCGGCGATATCAAGCATCCTCTGTCCGGCGAAGTGCTTGTTAAGGATGGCGAGATTATCGACGAAGTGCATGCCGAGTTGATTGAAACAGCCGGTATTGACGAGTTGAAAGTCCGTTCGCCTTTGACATGTGAAACCAAGGGTGGCGTTTGTGCAACTTGTTACGGGCGTGATCTGGCACGGGGCACGAAGGTGAACCATGGCGAGGCTGTCGGTGTTATGGCGGCGCAGTCAATCGGGGAGCCGGGTACCCAGCTTACCATGCGAACCTTCCACATTGGTGGTGCGGCACAGCGCGGCGCAGAAAAAAGCGCGGTTGAGGCGCCGGTAAGCGGCAAGGTCGAAATTCGCCATCACAATATTGTGAAAAACTCCGAAGGCGTGTCGATCGTCATGGGACGAAACACCGAGATTGTCGTGGTTGACGGCAAGGGCAGTGAGAAAATGTCCCAGCGTCTGCCGTATGGTGCGCGCTTGCTGGTTGATGAAAATGCCAAAATCAAGGCGGGCGACAAGCTGGCCGAATGGGATCCGTACACGATTCCGATCATCACCGAAAAAGACGGTGTGGCGCATTATTATGATCTTGTCGAAGGTGTTTCAATCACCGAACAGATGGACGAAGCCACAGGCATCGCATCGAAGGTTGTCGTGGACTGGCGCAGCCAGCCCAAGGGCGGTGACCTGAAGCCGCGTATTTCGCTCTTGGATAAGAAGGGCAAGATTATTGAACTGCCGAACGGTTTGCCGGCGAATTATTATATGTCGGTTGACGCGATTTTGTCCGTTGAGAACGGTCAGGATGTCAAAGCCGGTGATATTATCGCCCGTATTCCGCGTGAAACGTCGAAAACACGGGATATTACCGGTGGTCTGCCGCGGGTAGCTGAATTGTTCGAGGCACGCCGTCCGAAAGATTTCGCGATTATTTCCGAAATTGACGGTCAGGTCGAGTTTGGCAAGGACTATAAGTCCAAGCGCCGGATTATCGTTAAGCCAACGGATGGCAAGGGAGAGCCTGTTGAGTATCTGATCCCCAAAGGACGCCATCTGGCGGTTCATGAGGGTGATTATGTTCGCAAGGGTGATCCGCTTCTGGACGGGGCGCTGGTGCCGCATGATATTCTCGATGTGATGGGGATTGAAGCGCTGGCGGCTTATCTTGTGAATGAGATTCAGGATGTTTACCGTCTGCAGGGCGTGAAGATCAACGACAAGCATATTGAAGTGATCGTGCGCCAGATGTTGCAGAAATATGAGATTCTCAAGCCGGGAGACACGACATACCTGACAGGTGAGCAGGTCGATCGCGAGGAGTTCGAGCAGCTCAACCAGAAGTATATCGCCGACGGTAAAATGCCGGCGGAGGGACGTCCTGTCCTGCAGGGTATCACCAAGGCCAGCCTGCAGACACGCTCCTTTATTTCTGCGGCTTCGTTCCAGGAAACAACGCGTGTCCTGACCGAGGCAGCCACACAAGGTAAGGTTGATCGCCTTAACGGCTTGAAGGAAAACGTCATTGTCGGACGTTTGATCCCGGCCGGTACCGGTGCTTATGTCAACCAGATTCGCCAGCTAGCTGCCGATCGTGACCAGATCGCGATCAGCGCCCAGCAGGAAGCCGAAGCGTTGGCGCATGCCGAAGGCGAAGGCAATGTTCTGGATGAGCAAAGCGATGACACGATTTCGGAAAGCAAGGCTGCTGCCGGATAAAAGTGGCTTCTGAGCGATGTGATTTTCTGGAAAACCCCTTCCCCGTGCGGAGGGGTTTTTCATTTTTTCATTTTTTTCTTAAAGAAAGCTTGACGCCTATTGGGGATAACTGTATATTCCGCGCGTTCGAACATGGATGGGCTGGCTGTAAGCCGCTTTTTTCCGACAGGTTAAAAAGCGATTAGACGCAGCTCTGAACAGATTGCCAAAAGGCAATATATTTTAGGCGCCGTTAAAGAAATGGAAGCCCGCAAAGCACGCCCGGCACCGGGATGCAGTCAGGGGTTTCACGCCACTTTACATAGGCCACCCATCCAAAAACGATTGAACAGATACTGGTTATTTAGGAGAAGGCGACATTATGCCAACGATACAACAGCTTATTCGCAAGCCGCGCGCCAAGGGCGGTAAAAAAGCGATGAAACCGAATAAAAAGCGCGCTCTGGGCGGTCAGCCACAGGCACGCGGTGTTTGCACGCGCGTTTACACAACGACGCCGAAAAAGCCGAACTCGGCTTTGCGTAAGGTTGCCAAGGTGCGCCTGACGACAGGGTCGGAAGTGATTTGCTATATCCCCGGTGAGGGTCACAATCTGCAGGAGCACTCGGTTGTTCTGGTGCGTGGCGGTCGGGTTAAGGATTTGCCGGGTGTGCGTTACACGATCATTCGTGGCACGCTGGACACCCAGGGCGTTAAAGACAGAAAACAGGCACGTTCGCGTTATGGCGCGAAGCGTCCGAAATAATAAGGAGACACCTGTATGTCACGTAGAAACAGACCAGAGAAAAGAGAGATTTTGCCGGATCCGAAATTTGCGGATAAGGTTCTCTCCAAATTCATCAATAACATCATGTATGGCGGTAAGAAATCGACCGCTGAAGGCATTGTTTATGGCGCGCTTGATATTCTGGATCAGAAAGCCGCGAATGAGAATGTCGATGTCGATGAAGAGATCCTGAAAAAAGGCAAGGGTCTGGCGGTGTTTCACACGGCTTTGAAAAAAGTGCGTCCGCAGCTCGAAGTGCGTTCCCGCCGCGTTGGTGGTGCGACCTATCAGGTGCCGGTTGAAGTCAGCTTTAGCCGTGGCGTGGCATTGGCGATGCGCTGGATTATCGGATCCGCCCGCAAGCGTCCGGAGAACACGATGACCGAGCGTCTGGCTGGTGAGCTTATGGATGCTGTGAATGATCGCGGTGGTGCGGTTAAAAAGCGCGAAGAGACGCATAAGATGGCCGAAGCCAACAAGGCTTTTGCGCATTATCGTTGGTAATAAGATTTAGTAGCTAGGGAATATTTTGACAATGACACGCGAAACACCGATCGAAAGATACCGTAACTTCGGCATCATGGCGCATATTGACGCCGGTAAGACGACGACGACGGAGCGGATCCTGTATTATTCCGGTAAGTCTCACAAAATCGGTGAGGTGCATGACGGTGCTGCGACCATGGACTGGATGGAGCAGGAGCAAGAGCGTGGCATTACGATCACCTCGGCGGCGACGACAACGTTCTGGAAAGGTCCTGATAACGGTGTTGCGCCGGGCGAAACATTCCGCCTGAACATTATCGACACACCCGGCCACGTGGATTTCACGATCGAGGTAGAGCGTTCTTTGCGTGTGCTTGATGGTGCGATTGCTGTTTTTGATGCCAATGCCGGTGTCGAGCCGCAAACCGAAACTGTCTGGCGTCAGGCCGATAAATACAGCGTGCCGCGCATGTGCTTTGTCAACAAGATGGACAAGATCGGAGCGGATTTCTACAACACGGTTAAGATGATTGTTGATCGTCTTGGCGCGGTGCCGCTGCCGATCCAGTTGCCGATCGGTGCGGAAAGCGATTTTGCCGGTGTGATTGATCTGGTGCGGATGAAAGCTGTAATCTGGGATGCGGAAACGCTGGGCGCTTCTTTCCATGATGCTGATATCCCTGCTGATTTGGCTGATAAGGCCGCTGAATATCGTGAAAAGCTGATCGAGCTTGCTGTCGAGCAGGATGATGCGGCGATGGAAGCGTATCTGGAAGGAAACGAGCCGGATATTGAAACGCTGAAGGCATGTATCCGTAAGGGCACGCTGGTCGGGGCGTTTGTGCCGGTTCTTTGTGGAACGGCTTTCAAGAATAAGGGCGTGCAGCCGATGTTGGATGCGGTTGTTGACTACCTGCCTTCACCGTTTGATGTTGGCAGCGTTAAGGGCAAAAAAGTGGACAGTGACGAAGATGAGAGCCGTCCGCCGTCAGATGATGCGCCGTTCAGTGCTTTGGCCTTCAAGATTATGAATGACCCGTTTGTAGGAACCCTGACATTTGCGCGGATTTATTCCGGAACGCTGGAGTCCGGTTCTTATGTACAAAACACCGTCAAGGGTAAGCGCGAGCGGATCGGTCGGATGCTGTTGATGCATTCAAACAGCCGTGAAGAAATTAAAGCCGCCAATGCCGGCGATATTGTCGCGATTGTCGGTTTGAAAGAAACAACCACGGGCGATACGCTTTGTGATGCGGCCAAGCCGGTCGTTCTGGAGCGCATGGAATTCCCGGAGCCGGTGATCGAGATTGCGGTCGAGCCGAAAACCAAGGCCGATCAGGAAAAAATGTCGCAGGCCTTGCAAAGGCTGGCGGCGGAAGATCCGTCTTTCCGTGTTTCTGTTGATCATGAAAGCGGCCAGACCATCATTAAGGGCATGGGTGAATTGCACCTTGATATTATTGTTGATCGCATGAAGCGTGAGTTCAAAGTGGAAGCCAATATCGGTGCGCCACAGGTTGCTTATCGTGAAACAATTACACGTGCGGCCGAGATTGATTACACGCACAAAAAACAGACTGGTGGTTCTGGTCAGTTCGCTAAAATTTCGTTGGTTTTCGAGCCGGGCGAGCCGGGCAGCGGTTTTGTGTTTGACAGTGAAATTGTCGGCGGTTCCGTACCCAGAGAATATATTCCGGGCGTTCAGAAAGGTCTGGATCAGGCCAAAGAAACCGGTAACATCGCCGGGTTCCCGGTTGTTGATTTCAAGGTGCGTCTGGTTGATGGTGCGTATCACGATGTTGACTCGTCGGTTCTGGCCTTTGAGATTGCTGCCAAGGCAGCCTTCCGTGAGGCGATGACCAAAGCCGGCGCCCAGCTTCTGGAGCCGATGATGCAGGTCGAAGTTGTCACGCCGGAAGATTATATGGGCGATATTATTGGCGATCTGAACAGCCGCCGCGGTCAGGTTTCGGGCATGGAAGATCGCGGTAACGCGAAGGTCGTGACTGCTTCTGTCCCGCTGGCCAGCATGTTCGGTTACATCAATACATTGCGCTCCATGTCTCAGGGCCGCGCGCAATATGCGATGCAGTTTGATCATTATGCGGCTGTGCCACAGAATGTTGCTGATGAAGTAAAAGCCAAAATGGGCGCCTGATAGGAATTTGTTTTAGAAAGGATCAAGAGATGTCTAAGGAAAAGTTTGAGCGTAACAAGCCGCATTGTAACATAGGAACGATTGGTCACGTTGACCATGGCAAGACGACGTTGACGGCGGCGATTACGAAGTATTTTGG
>SKGD01000094.1 GCA_007117665.1 Alphaproteobacteria bacterium | reverse complement strand
CAACGCCCATACTTTGTCTGAAATGTCGTGTCGTCTGTGGGATGGTTTCATATCAGCCTCCTTGCTTGCTGACATGATTCTCTCACATTTCGATTCTCGTGACTACACTATCTAGCATCATGGCGGGATATATTGCTTGAAAAAATCGAGGAAACCAATCCCGGCCTGATCGCGATTGATTACGATTATAAAGAAACAAAACCCCAGATTCAGGTTGTCATAGACTATGATCGCGCGGCGTCTTTGGGCGTGACGGTCAGCACCATCGGCCGGACGCTTGAAACGATGTTGGGGTCGCGCCGCGTGACGACTTTTATTGATGCCGGCGAAGAATATGACGTGATTGTTGAAGGGCAACGCGACAGCCAGAGAACCCCGACCGATATTGAAAATATCTATGTACGTTCCGATCGCACAGGCCGCCTTGTGCCGCTGTCAAACCTCGTCAGCCTTCAGGAATTTGCCGGTTCCGGTACGCTCAATCGTTATAACCGTGTGCGGGCGATTACGATCGAAGCCAATCTGGATGACGGTTTATCGCTGGGGCAGGCGCTTTCTTATCTCGAAGGTCTGGTGCGTGATCATCTGCCATCAGAAGTCATTATTGATTATAAGGGTCAGTCACGGGATTATCAAAGCGCCGGCGGCGGGATTATTTTTATCATGCTGATGGGGTTGCTGGTGGTGTTTTTGGTTCTGGCCGCACAGTTTGAAAGCTATATTCATCCTTTGGTGATTATGTTGACTGTGCCGTTGGCGATGGCTGGCGGTTTACTCGGGCTTTTCCTGACAGGCGGTACGCTTAATATCTATTCTCAAGTCGGGCTGGTGATGCTGATCGGGTTGGCGGCGAAAAACGGAATTTTGATTGTCGAGTTCGCTAACCAGTTACGCGATCAGGGCGTTGAATTTTTCAAGGCAACAATCGAAGCCGCCGCAATTCGCCTGCGTCCGATTGTGATGACCGGGGTGACAACTGTTGCCGGTTCTGTGCCTTTGATTTTATCATCCGGCGCCGGTGCCGAAACGCGGGTTGTTATCGGGACAGTCGTGATTTGCGGGGTTCTGGCAGCAACGTTTTTCACGCTGTTTGTCGTGCCGGTTGCCTATAGTCTGCTGGCGCGGAAAACCGGATCGCCCGGTGACACGGCGCGATTGCTGGATGCGGAAATGAAAGCTTTGAAACAACGTTAAAAGACAAGGCTCCGCGTGAAGATCAGGCAGCCAGACTCATCGCGCGGTTGCCGGGCAGGCGTTGTATCCGGCCTGCCAGTTCCAGTTCCATCAACGCGGTATGCGCCAGACTGGCCGGAATGCCGGTCTGCCGGATCAAATCATCAATCATGCACGGGGCAGGGGAGAGATGATCCATCAACATGCCGCGTACCTCGTCCAGATCACGGGAATCGGCCTGTTCAGGGTGGAAGGGCGCGCTGCCCGAATCCAGCAGCCGCATTTGCCTGTCCGGGGCAGGCGGTGCGCCGGAAAAGGCGTTGAGACCTTCCAGAATATCATCCGCATTGCGGATTAAGGCCGCCCCGTCACGGATCAGCTTGTTCGGTCCGCCGGCGCGCGGGTCAAGCGGATGGCCGGGAACGGCATAGACATCACGCCCTTGTTCGGCAGCCAGCCGGGCGGTAATCAGCGACCCTGACCGTTCGGTGGCTTCGACCACGACCACGCCGGACGACAGGCCTGACACAATGCGGTTGCGGCGGGGAAAGTCCTGTGCCCGTGGCGCGGTACCCAGCGGGTTTTCGGCGATAATCAGGCCGTTTTCGCTGATGTGGCTGTAAAGCGCGGTGTTTTCCTTGGGATAGATAATGTCGATCCCGCCGGCGACAACAGCGATTGTACCGGTCGGCAAAGCGCCTTCATGGGCGGCGGTGTCGATTCCGCGCGCCAATCCCGATGTAATGACATGGCCGGCCTGTCCCAGTTCTTCCGCCAGCTTTTCCGCCAGCTTTCGCCCGTTCAGCGATGCGTTTCGCGCCCCGACAATGGCAAGGGAAGGGCGCGCCAGAAGATCGCGCCGTCCTAAGATGCTCAGAACCGGCGGCGCATCTTCGATCGCACCCAGCGGTAGCGGATAATCGGGATCGGCGGCTGTGATGATGTCCCCGCCTTTTTTCCGCAGTTGTTCATATTCGCGCGTGACCGCATCCATAGGCGGTATGACCAGCGGCTTTTTACGCCCGCCACGCGCTGCTAGACCGGGGATCGCCTCCAGCGCTTTGGCGGCACTGCCGTAATAATCGATGAAATTGTAAAATGTGATCGGGCCGACATTCTCGGTGCGCGCCAGTTGCAGCCAATGCAGCTTTTCGGCGATAGCGGTGTCGCTTGCCGCTTTTTTGCTTCCGATGGCGCGAATCATGTTTGTTGATCCTCGTTTTGTTTCTTGCGGCCGATTTTTGGCTCTTCCCCGCGGACAATGCGGTGGATGTTGGGGCGGTGTCTGACCCAGACCATCAGCGCAATCACCCCGCAAACGCCCATCAGATTATCGTCTTCATATAAAAGATAAGCAGCAAAAGGTGTCGATAAAACGGCGATCAGCGCGGCCAGAGACGAATAACGCGACAGGGCGGCAACCAACAGCCATGTCGCACAGGCCAGTGCGCCCAGCGGCGGGGTCAGCGCCAGCAATGTTCCCAGCGTTGTCGCAACACCTTTGCCGCCTTTAAATTTCAGCCAGAGAGGGAACATATGGCCGGCAATGGCGAACAGCCCGGCTGTCATGGCGATATTAAAATCATCGGTCAGGTAGCGCGCCAGCAGGACGGCAATGCCGCCCTTGGCGGCGTCCAGAACCAAGGTGGCCAGCGCCAGAGCCTTGTTTCCGGTGCGCAGCATGTTTGTTGCGCCGATATTGCCCGACCCGATCTTGCGAATATCGCCATAGCCGCCCAAAAATCCCAAAATCAGGCCAAATGGCACCGCGCCCAGAAAATACCCTGCAACGGCATAAATTATGAAATCTGTTATTTCTGTCATTGATGTGTCCTTATTTTGTCCCGCCGGATTTTGTCCCGCCGGCCAGCAAATCAAGCACGGCCATCCGCACATAAACGCCGTTTCTGACCTGATCGAGAATAACGCTGCGCTTTGGGTCGTCGGCAATGTCGGCGGCAATTTCCACGCCGCGATTCATCGGCCCCGGATGCATCACCAGCGCATCCGGCCGGGCATGAGCCAGCCTGTCAAAAGTCAGCCCGTACTGGCGGAAAAAAGCCTCATCGGATTCAATCAGGCCGCTTTGCATGCGCTCTTTTTGGATCCGCAACATCATCACAATGTCGCAGTCTTTCAGGCCTTCTTCCATGGTTTCATAAGCGGTAATGCCGTCCGCAGGCAGTTTTTCAGGCATTAAAACCGGTGGTGCGATAATGTTGATATGCGCGCCCAATGCCCGCAGCACGGCCATATTTGACGCGGCCACGCGGCTATGGGCGATGTCGCCGCAAATCGCCACGCGCAGCCCGGCAACCCGGCCTTTATGCTTTTCGATCGTATAAGCGTCGAGCAAGGCTTGTGTTGGGTGCTCGCGCCAGCTATCCCCGGCATTAACCACCGCGCATTTGACGCGCGCCGCGATATAGTCCGGCGCGGCGTATTCGCTGTGGCGGATGATCATGGCGGCGGGGGCGAGCATCGATTCCATCGTGTGAACCGTATCCATCAGCCCTTCGCCTTTTTTGACGGCGCTGCGCCCGATATCGAGATTATACCATGCGCCGCCCAAAAGCCGCGCCGCATGCTCGAACGACATGCGGGTGCGGGTTGAATCCTCGAAAAACAGCCCCAGAACAGGCTTTCCCGCCAGTGTTTGCGGCACGGCGCGTCCGGCGGCGATATCATCGTCAAAATGGCGAGCCCGGCGCAGGATGCAGCCAATATCATCCGCCTCGAGCGCAGTGGCGCCCAGCAAATGACGATGCGGGAAAGGGCGTGTCTGTCGGGTCATGTTGTCCTGTTTGTTCGTGCGATCCATAAACGGCACTATAGGACAAAATCACAAATGAATCGATTGCAAATAGAATTATTTAGAATCATCAGTTTATGTCTTCATATGCTGTAAAACTTTTGCAATAAAAATTTCGCCGATAACTTTTAAATTGTCATAGGTCATATCCATAAAACCTATGCCAACCTTTATTGTGACAGCAATCAGAAACGAAATTAAAAACAAATACTTGTTTAATGAACAAGGAATAAAAACACTGATAACCTTTTTCAAAACACCATCTTTACAATTTTAACAGGCCTGAATAGCTATCTGCGCTTAATTTAGGCTCAGGACTCATTAATTGAGATAAAATATGCAGACGGCAGCGATGCAGATGGCTGAGAAGAAAGTGTGGGCGCAGCGATCATAGCGCATAGCAATGCGCCTCCAATCCTTGAT
>SKGD01000066.1 GCA_007117665.1 Alphaproteobacteria bacterium | reverse complement strand
TTTTCAGCCTGCATCGCGCTATAGGCGTTGATCGCCCCGACAATCTGGAGCGGCTTTTCCGCTGCCAGCGCATCATGAAATTTCTGTCCTGCGGTTTTGGTCATCTTTCCCTCATTTCCCGGCCAGCCTTGCGCCGCCGTCAAGGCGTATGACGCTGCCGTTCAGATAGCTGTTTTCAGCAATATGCGCCACCAGATCGGCAAATTCCGACGGCTGACCCATACGCGGTGGAAAAGGCACATTTTGTTCGATGGCTTCGCGAATATCATCCCGCACGCCTGCCATCATCGGTGTTTCAACCGCGCCCGGCGCAATCGCCATCACCCGGATACCGCTGCGCGCAAGATCCCGCGCCGCCGGAAGCGTCATCGCGACAATCGCGCCCTTGGACGCACTATAGGCGACCTGCCCTATCTGTCCTTCAAATGCGGCGATGGATGCCGTATTGACGATCACGCCACGCTCACCATCCGCCGTAACCGTATCAAGCGTTGCCATTTTTTCGGCCACCAGACGCATCACGTTAAATGTTCCCGTCACATTCACCGCCAGCGTCTTTTCAAAATGGGAAAGATCAGCCGCGCCGTCTTTGCCGACAATTTTTTTACCGATCAGAATCCCCGCGCAATTCACCAACAGGCGCGGCGCGGAAACTGTCTTCGCCAAAGCATGTTGAACACTCTCTGCGCTGGTGACATCACATAGCGCTGCCTTACCGTCAATCTCATCTGCTATTTTCCTGACGGCTTCCTCGTTCACATCCCACAGCGCAACATGCATGCCACGCGCCGCCAAAACCCGCGCGACATCAGCACCAATACCGCTGCCCGCACCCGTTACAATCGCTTCACAACCGGCAATCTTCATCTTATCGCTCCACCGCGACGGCCACAGCTTCGCCGCCACCAATACATAATGTCGCCATGCCGCGCTTCAGGTCATTTTGCGCCATCGCGGCCAATAATGTCACCAATATGCGCGCACCGCTTGCCCCCACCGGATGCCCCAGCGCACAAGCACCGCCATGGATATTGACAATATCATGCGGCAGGGACAAATCCTTCATGGCTGCCATCGTCACAACAGCAAAAGCTTCGTTAATTTCATATAAATCAACCTCTGACGGTTGCCATCCGGTTACCTCATACAGCTTGTTCAGCGCCCCGACCGGCGCCGTCGTGAACCATTCCGGTGCCTGTGCATGGGTCGTATGGCCTTTGATTGTCGCCAGAACATCCAGCCCGCGCTTCTCGGCTTGGCTCCGGCGCATCAAAACCAGCGCCGCTGCGCCGTCGCTGATCGAACTGGCATTCGCCGCCGTTACCGTGCCATCCGCGACAAAAGCAGGCTTTAGGCTCGGAATCTTGTCGGGACGCGCATTGCCCGGTTGCTCATCCGTATCGACCACGATGTCACCCTTGCGGGTTTTAATCGTCAACGGCGTCACTTCCGCTGTGAAAGAGCCTTTTTCGATGGCCTGTTGCGCGCGGGTTAAAGACTGAATAGCGAAATCATCCTGTGCCTGACGGCTGAAAGCATAATGAGATGCGCATTTTTCAGCAAACACGCCCATAAGCTGTCCTTGATCATACGCATCTTCCAGCCCGTCAAAAAACATGTGATCCAGAACCTTGCCGTGCCCCATGCGCAACCCTTCGCGCACCCGCGGCAGCAAATAAGGCGCATTGGTCATGCTTTCCATACCGCCGGCAATCATGACATCATGCGTCCCGCAAAGCAGTGCATCATGCGCCATCATCACGGCCTTCAGGCCGGATCCGCACATTTTGTTGATGGTGGTGCAGCCTGTCGCCTGCGGCAACCCCGCCCCCAGCGATGCCTGCCGTGCCGGTGCCTGTCCCTGTCCGGCGGGTAGCACACAGCCCATAATCACATCGTCAATCGCATCCGCAGCAAGACCAGCACGATCCACCGCCGCCGTAATCGCCGCCGCCCCCAGATCCGGTGCGCGCAGCGGCGACAAGACGCCCTGAAACCCGCCCATCGGCGTCCGCGCCATTCCGGTAATAACGACCGGATCATGATGTTTGTCCATGATGTTGTCCCCCTGTTATCTCTGCCGATGATGATAAGGATTTTTCCGCCCGCGTCCAGTGAAGCGCGCGCGACAAAGCGCAAAAAGCGGTTTACAAAAAAACGGGGCACGCAAAATTATCTTAACCGCCGGCCTTTTTCAGGATAGAATCAGCCCCGTATAATAATAAAGCGCACTGCGCAGTAAAAAATGACAGGGACGAAAAAGACTTTCACAGCGGCAGCAAACAGCCGTCATAACGCCATAGAAGCAAGACTTTCATCCATTCATAAAGGGCGAAGGCTGCTGGCATTTATGCGCGATAACCAGATAGATATTATCCTGACGCCTGACCCGCAAAAAACAAAATTCGCAACGGGGATTATCACCATCGAGCGCGTGGAAAACGGCATCTGGCATTACAAAAACCCGCATATATTGCTGAACGAAACACTGCCTGACGGTAATCTGCTGCAGGCATTACCCCATGAAGCGCAGCATATCAGGCATCATCTCGTACAGGCTGGCAATCCTGACTTCCGGCACAATGATAATGATCACTGCCTGTTGCGGCGTATTCAGGAAGCCGACGCCCAGACCGAATCTGTCTGGCTGGCTTATCTCCTGAAACAGGCTGGTGATCCCGAACCGTGGCAGGCAACATTGCAGACTGTTTTTGCCCCCATGTCCGAAGCCTTCGAGAAAACGTGCCATGACAGACCGCTGAGCCTTTATACCGGGGTCGCCCGCCGCGCCGCGTTCGACACATGGTTTACCATCCCGCATAATCGCGCTTTTTATGATGAAAACACACTGACCGTGCAACATAACTATGTCGAGCATGCTGCCAAGGCAAACCCGGCACATGGCCTGAATAAGACAAGCCTGTCGGCTCACATGATTGACCGTATTGGAAAACTGTCCGGGATCAACTATCTGGCGCTAAAACGCTATCCGGCGATAACGGATGATTTCTACAGACAGGATATCGCCGCCAATATTGAAAAGTTAAACAGGGCGGCGCGCCGTTATGATAAAGGGCACACACCGCCCGGCCACGCATAGATCATAAAGGCGCGATAATGTCGCGGTCTCTTTCACAAGGCTGAAATAGCGCTGCAACGTCTCAAGCGCAAAAGCCGTGCGGTCTTCCGTTTCTAGAACATGCAGACCGGCTTTTTCCATGGCATGGATATAGCTTTGCGCGGGCACGACAAAACTTGTGCGGTGATCGGGCGACCACGGCATAGGGTAAGGCAGGGAATCGTTATCTTCACCGGTAATATCATAAACCGCAAAGCACCCGCCCGGCTTCAAAACACGGGCGACATCGTTGAACAAAGCCTGCTTGTCGGCAATATTCATCCCGACATGGATCATATAAGCCGCATCAAAAGAAGACTCTTCAAACGGCATATTCAAAGCGCTGCCGGTGATGAAGGCGGTTTTATTCTCCAGCCCCGTCATGGCGCTGAGCGCCTCTGCCATGTCTTTATGAGCGGGGGTCAGATCAATGCCCGTCACGTGGACATCTTTATAATCAGCAATCACCCGCGCAGGCCCGCCACGGCCCGACCCGACATCCAGAACGCGCTGGTCGGCGGTCAGATTCATTTTATCCGCGAGATAATATGTCGCCTCACGGCCACCCAGATGCATATCATCATACATCCGTAAGTCATCCAGCGTCAGATTTGCGGGATCCGCCGCATGTGCGCGAATATCGCGAATAATATCATTATCTTCCTGCCGCAACCGATAATGCGCGGCGATACCGGACTCAATATTCATGTTGTTTCATCCTTCATTCCCCGCTAGGATTCTTTGAACCGCGTAAGGAGTCAATATTTATGATCTGGTTCAAAGATTACACACTCGATGATATCAAAGCCCTGATAACCCACCCGAACATAACACAAATTCTGGATATTGACTTTATCGAACGCGGTGATGATTTAATCCGGGCGCGCATGCCGGTCAATCAAAACGCCCATCAGATTCACGGAATCCTGCATGGCGGGGTGACATGTGTTCTGGCTGAGAGCGCCGGAAGCTTCGCATCGCTTATGTGCATTGATCTGGATCAAAAATACGTGGTCGGCTCGCAAATCTGCGTCAACCACCTGCGCCCTGTGCGGGACGGGCATATCATCGCCACCGCCAAAGCCGTGCATATCGGCCGCACCAAACATGTGTGGGACATTCCCGTCCATGCCGATAACGGCAAGCTTATCGCCAAATGCGAATTAACCTGCGCCGTCACGGATAAGACCTAGATAGCGTAGTCACGAGATTTTTGCCCAAAGAGCGATACAACGGATTTGGACGGCAGCGAGGAATGAAGCGGTGTTTTTTGCATATCGTGTAGCAATGCCGCGCCATCGCTTGAGAT
>SKGD01000027.1 GCA_007117665.1 Alphaproteobacteria bacterium | reverse complement strand
CGCAGAAACTCGGTATCCACCGTCACATAAGGCTTTTTTGCCAGCATCAGGCAAAGCGCCGATAAGTCTTTGGTCGTTTTGATAATACTCATGGACAAGAATCTATCCGCATATAGCCGCCAAACCAAGAAGTTCTTGACGGCAGCCCACAAAAATGGCCATTTAATGCTGGATTTAAAGCAACAGGATAATCACTCATGCATATATACAGAACCCATAGCTGCGGCGCTTTGAACGAAACCCATATCGGTGAAAAAGTGCGCCTGTCGGGGTGGATTCATAAAAAGCGCGATCATGGCGGCGTCTTGTTCATTGATGTGCGCGATACGTACGGGCTGACCCAGTGCGTTGTCGATGAGGATTCTCCCCTGATCAACACGGTTGATAAATGGCGCAATGAAAGCGTCATCACCGTGACCGGCACTGTCCGCAAGCGCGCCGAGGGAACGGCCAACAAGAAACTGGCAACCGGCGGGATCGAGCTTTATATCGAAGACGCACACATGCAGTCCGAATCCGACATTATCCCGTTTCAGGTTGCCGAAGATGACGGCACGGGCGAAGATCATCGCCTGAAATATCGCTATCTCGACCTGCGCCGCGAAAAGATGCAGCGTAATATACGCCTGCGGAACGATGTGATCGCCACCATGCGTAACCTTATGTGGGGGCAGGGTTTTCAGGAATTCCAGACACCGATTTTGACGGCATCCAGCCCCGAAGGCGCGCGGGATTATCTGGTTCCCTCACGCCTGCATCCCGGAAAATTTTATGCGCTGCCACAAGCCCCGCAGCAATTCAAGCAGCTACTAATGATGTCCGGCTTTGACAAATATTTCCAGATTGCGCCTTGCTTCCGTGATGAAGATGGCCGCGCCGACCGGCTGGCCGAGTTTTACCAGCTCGATGTTGAGATGAGCTTCGTCACACAGGATGATGTTCACGCCGTCATGCGCCCTGTTATCGAAGATATTTTCAGCCGTTTCAGCGATTTCACCGGAGAGAAGCGCCGCGTTGAATGGTTGCCCGACCTGCCTTATCAGGAAGCAATGCTGACATACGGCTCTGACAAGCCCGACTTACGCAATCCGTTGGTCATTGTCGACGTCACCGATATTTTCGCGCGCGAGGATGTCGCATTCAAAGCGTTCAAAAATGTGATCGACAAGGGCGGCGTTGTCCGTGCCATCCGCGCCCCGCAAGTCGCAGACCAGCCGCGCAGTTTCTTTGACAAGCTCAATAGCTGGGCGCAAAGCGAAGGCGCGCCGGGGCTGGGATATATCCTGTTTGAAGGCAATGAAGGCAAAGGGCCGATCGCCAAATTTGTCCCCGAAACGGCGCAGGCCGCGCTGCGGGAATTTACCGGCATTGAGTCCGGCGATGCTGTGTTTTTTGTATGTGACATGCCGCAAAAGGCGGCATCCATGGCCGGAAAGGCGCGCGACGCCATTTGTGACGCCCTGCCCGCCGGTCATGCCCATGCCCGTGAAAGCGGTATTTACAAATTATGCTGGGTGGTTGATTTCCCGATGTATGAGTTTGATGAAAAAGCCGGCAACATTGATTTTTCTCATAACCCGTTTTCGATGCCGCAAGGCGGTATGGACGCGCTGGAACAAAAAGACCCGCTCGCTATTTACGCTTATCAATATGATTGTGTGTGTAACGGGTTTGAACTGGCCTCCGGCGCGATCCGGAACCACAAGCCGGAAATCATGGAAAAAGCCTTCGGACTGGCCGGTTACGGGCGCGAAACGCTGGAAGAAAAATTCGGCGGCATGCTGAATGCCATGCGTTACGGAGCACCGCCGCATGGCGGGCTGGCGTTCGGGATCGACCGTATTGTCATGTTGCTGGCGGACGAGCCTAATCTGCGCGAGGTTTATGCCTTCGTCATGAATGGCCAGTATGAAGATTTGATGATGGGCGCGCCTTCGGCACCGGCCGAAGAACAAATTCGTGACCTGCATCTAAAGCTGAACCTGCCCAAGCCGAAAGTAGAAGACAGCAGCGAGAAAAAACGCGCCTGATCACGATTATTGAAAACGCTCTACTCCGGCCGGGTTTTTCTGTCCTTAATGGACAAGCCTTAAAACCGGCGCATCGCGGTGACCTTCATCAGATGTATCCAGAGCATTAGATGAATCGGGGCCATCACGGTGGCCTTCATCGACCAGATAGTCATCGCGCCCTTCAAGGCGCGCCACGACATTAAAGGCTCGTACCGTACGCGCCGTATCATTGTCATGGTCTTTTGTTGCCTGACGCAAAGCATCCTGATCTTCAGATGCCATTTCACGTACCTTGCGAACACGGCTTAGAATTTCGCTGATCACTTCGGCACCGCGATTTTGAGAAAATGCCCGCTTGAGCAAAGACCTTTTCACCTCCTTTGACGAGCGAACAATGCCCCCCTCAAAACCAAGCATATCTATCGTTTTTGATGTATCTGACGACGCCATAATCTTACTCCCTGCTGTTATTATTTTTCGAAGCCTAGCAAAAAACCTGCGCATGCACAAGTTTTAGAGCTTTATCTGCTTGGTCTGGCTCGGTTTTCACCCTCCCCGCCCCTCATTTTCCTCGTCACCCCCGCCCCCGAGCGGGGGTCCACATGCGTTGTTGATGCTTTTCTGGATGCCCGCTGATAAGCGCGGCTTTTGCCGCGCCGCGGGCATAACATTGGGGGGTGGTGGACATGACAAAAAGGCAAAAGAAAAAGGCGCACCGTAGCGCGCCTTTTCCGGAAATTTTATGCGATTAACTTCAGATTAGAAGTTAACTTGCGTACCGAGCAGGAAGCTTGTCGCTTTCGGGTTAGCATCGCCTGTCGGTGTTTTGTGACGTACATGGTGGATCGAGCCACGGAAGGTCATGCCTGGTCCGTAGGTGTATGTCACACCACCGCTGTAACGCTGTGTTTTCAGGTCTTCATTGTTACCGAAAGCGTCACGCAGCTTGTCGTTCAGGTAAGAAACGCCGAGCTTGAACGGGCCGGTTGTGTAATCACCACCGACAACCCACTGACGGGTTCTGTTACCATCTTGGTCGCTTGCCAGACCGTTATTGTCACGCGTGTAAACAACACCGAGGTTGAATGCGGAAACAGCAACGTTACCACCCAGGTTCCAGGCGCGACGCGACTTCGTCGAGTCATCGCTTTCTTTCTGGCTGGCGCCGGAGAAACCACCACCCAAGGTCAGGCCGAACTGGTCGAACTGGCCTTCATAACGGGCAGCGAGATCCCAACCATGGTGCAGATCGCCAACATCACCGTCACGGTCACCAACGCCGAATGTGCGCGTTGCGCCGTCAACTTCAGGTGTGTAAGAGATACCAGCCTGGAAGCCTTCAAAAACAGGCGTCAGGTAAGTAATCTTGTCATCACCGCGTGTGAAGTCCTGTGCATAGTCCAGCTTGCGTGCATACTCAGCTTGCGCAGCCGAGAAATAGCCAGCATCGCTTACGTTAAGCGGGTTGATGAACTGACGCAGGCCGTCAATGTTGCTGTCAGCAGAAGGAGCAGCAACTTGCAGCAAGTAAGCAGCGCCGTCTTCGTTACCGAAGTTTACGCGACCCCATGCGCCGGACATGTACAGGTAGGATTCGTCAACGGTGACATTGCTACCATCGTTGTTATCTTCGTTGAATCGGTTACCACCGATCAGGGCTTCGATGTGGGCACCGACCGTCAGGCCGTTTGCCAATGTCGTTTCACCTGTGAAGTGGACTTCGGTCGTGCGCAGAATGTCAAAGCGACGCTCGTTTTCAAGACCGTATTCGTCTTTTTGCGTATGGTAAACTGTGTAGCCTTTAAAATGACCACCCAGTCCGAGCTCGACCTGCGCTTGTGCCGGAGCAGCAATCGCAGCCGCACCAATCACAACAGCAGCAGAGCTGAGGAGTAGTTTTTTCATGATAGTTACCTCATTTAGTTTTTTGATTTTCACAACGAAAATAGATGAGAATTCATCTGTAAGCTTTTTGACATGAAATGAATCGCCGCGCAAGAGGGTGTGACAAAAAAGTTCGCGACTGTGTTTTTTTTGTCACAGTCGGGGTGTGGCGGAAAAAACCTCAATTGTCATGCCCGCGGTGAGCCGTCAGGCGAACTTAAACGGCGGGCATCCAGAAAAGCAGCGACAATGCGTGTGGATCCCCGCGCGGGGGCGGGGATGACAAAGAAAATAAGAGGCGGGGATGACAAAGAGAATGAGAACCGGGAGGACAAAATAAAAACCCCGCGCAAACCCTGATATGGTCTGGTGCGCGGGGCCATCAATTTCCGTTGTGATAAGAATTGATACTTTCATTATACGGCTTATTCGCGAATCAAACAATATTGTAAACAGGTAACAGGAAGAACCCTGAATGGTCATGCCTGCTTCCCTCCAATTGTCATGCCCGCTTTATGCGGGCATGACAATTGGGGGATGGCGGGGTGATAATTGAGATTTTCTTGAGGAGCAGGCAAAGAAAAGCCCGGTTCGCTTAGGGGAAACGAACCGGGCCGGGGGGATCGCCTGTCTTGGGGTTTGGGTTCACGGTTAGGGAAGCGACAGGCGAAAAACCGGGAAATTAATGTATTGTCTCTATATTATGGCGAAACGGTTGCGTTCTCCCGTTTATGCCCACGGCGGCGCATATCCTTATCCTCATAGAGCGCAGCATCCGCCGCACCGAAGACCTGATCGGCGACATCGCCTTTGCTGTATCCCCGCAAGCCAACCGATGCGTGAAGAGGAATTTCCGTACCGTGCCAGCCAAGGCTTAGATTATTAAGTTGCCACGCGATCATTTGCGCCCGTCCGGCGGCGATATCTTTTTCGGTATTGGATAAAAGCAGGACAAATTCGTCGCCGCCCAGCCGCGCCGCGTAATCCATTTTGCGGATCGCCGCGCCAAGCGTCCGCGCGACAAGACGCAGGCAAGCGTCACCGGCCTGATGGCCGTATGTGTCATTAATGGTTTTGAAATTATCAAGATCCACCAACAGCAATAATCCGCCGCGGCTTAAGTCACGATCGCATAAATCAAGCTCCCGCACGAAGGCGTCATAAAATCCCCGCCGGTTGCCAATACCGGTCAATTCATCCGTTGTCGCCATCGCTTCAAGCTGCGTTATACGCTCTTCCTGTGCCGTCATAATGGCCTCGGCGCGCTCAATCACCTTAAAAGCGTGTTTCAGCAAAGCGACTGTTGCGCCGATTTTACGGGCTGCACCGTCTTTTTCCAGTGTGCGTCTTTGCATAATCGTTTTCAAAAGCGCCGCATCTCCGCCATTTAAATGCTCCGCGCTGTGCTGAAAGCCCGGTTCCGAGGAAAGATGTGCGCCACTGAAAATACGCCGGAACAGAATTTCCGGTGTTCCCGTATCAAGCCGCGTCAGGCTTTTGAAACTTGTTATATCTGTCGTCATTACCACGCCCCGTCTTGCTAAGATTAAAGCTTCCGGTAAAAAGCCGGTCTTTTTGTACCGCACCCTTTACAACTGATCCGGGTAAAGACGTTGCGAAGATCATGCCAAAACACGGGCCGCTAAAAAGTCATTTAAAATTAATTGCTTAACTTGAAACTCCTGTGTTGTGCGGGCGCGCAGGCATGATCAGATTCTTCCCCCGGCGGGTAAAAAATTCCCAGCCCGGCGGCAAGCCCTGCCTATAAGGCCGGGAGTAATAGAGATGGTTTTCAGGTTTGCCTTGCCTGCGCGATGCTCTATCATAAAGGCATGAACATAAGAAAAACGAGACTCGTGATCGCCGGACAATATGCGCGTATATATATGTGTATCGGAATGGTGTTTTTGTGCCTGCTTAACCTGTCCGGTACGGCGGCAGCCGGTTCACCGAAAGCTGTGCCGGCTGATATCGCACAAACAACCCCCGGCCTGTCCCCGCATAAGGCACTTTATGATATCACGATGACCTCCCGCAAAAGCAGCGGCCAGATCGTCAATATTGGCGGCCAGATGCTTTATGAATGGTATCCGGGTTGTGAAGCATGGGTCACCAACCACCGCTTTAACCTGTTATATGAATATACGGATCATCCGCCCATGCGCATTGCCAGCAATTTCACGACATATGAGACATATGACGGCACCAGCCTGAATTTTTCGTCCCAGCGCAAACGCAACGGACGGCTGTTTCAGGAGCTGCGCGGGAAGGCAACGCGGGACAAGCAAACCGGTGAAGGCGTAGCCGTCAACAGCATGCCGGACGGGATGCGTTTTGAGCTGCCACGCGGGACGTTATTCCCGATGGCGCACACGATCAGGCTTTTGGAGAAAGTGCATAGCGGCCAGCGCATTTTCAATAGCACAATCTTTGACGGCAGTGACGAAGACGGGCCGATCGAAATATCCGCCTTTATCGGCCGGGAGCAGCCTTACCGGACACGGCTGAAAAAAGTGACCCCGCAAATCGACCAGACGCTTTTGGAAAAGCCGGCCAGAAACATAAGGCTTGCCTTCTTCCCGCTGGAGAACGATAGTGAAGATGCAGAGTATGAGATGGATATCATGTTTCACGATAACGGCGTTATCAGCGATATGGTCGTTGAATATCGCCTTTTTTCCGTCCGGCAGACTTTAGTTGCGCTGGAAAAAACCATTCCGGAGACGTGCGACTAGCGATCTCGCCTATCGACAGGATAAAAAAATCCATATAATTTAACACTTTGGAAAAATTATCATTGTAATCTGGGAAGAACGTAATTTTCCAGCCTTGGCAAGTTTAGGGGATACCATGACAAAGACCGTTCTGATCGTCGAAGATAACGAACTGAACATGAAGCTGTTCCACGATTTGCTCGAAGCGCACGGATATCAAACCATCGAGACAAAAAACGGCAATGAAGTTCTGGATCTGGCGCGACGGGAAAAGCCGGATCTGATCCTGATGGATATACAATTGCCTGAGGTTTCCGGGCTGGATGTCACACGGTGGTTAAAAGCCGATGAAGAGTTGAAAAAAATTCCCGTGATCGCCGTTACCGCCTTTGCCATGAAAGGCGATGAACAAAAAATCCGTGAAGGCGGATGCGAAGATTATATTTCAAAACCGATCTCGGTGACGCATTTCATCGATGTCATCAATAAACACCTGAATTAACAAAGGACTGTAAATCTTATGTCAGCGCGTGTTCTGGTCGTCGATGATATTCTGCCCAATGTGAAGCTTCTCGAAGCCAAGCTGAGTAGCGAATATTACGAAGTGATCACAGCCACCAGCGGCGAAGAAGCCTTGCAAAAAATCGAACAGACCGCGCCCGACCTTGTCCTGCTGGATGTTATGATGCCCGGCATGGATGGTTTTGAAGTCTGCAAACGCATCAAGGAAAATCCCCTGATGGCGCATATTCCGGTGGTAATGGTTACGGCTCTGACCGATACGGTCGAAAAAGTACGCGGTCTGGAGGCCGGCGCCGATGATTTCCTGAGCAAACCCGTTAATGACACGGCGCTTATGGCGCGGGTCAGTTCGTTGGTGCGGCTTAAAATGACGGTTGATGAATGGCGCGCCCGTGAAGGTACAGCATCCCAGCTAGGCGTTTTTGACGATAAAATCAGCGTGATGGATGAGCCGGTCGAAAATGCCCGGATTTTGCTGATTGAAGATCAGGAATTCGAGTCAGATAAAATCGCTGACACCATGCATCGTGACAATGACGATGTCATACCGGTCGAAAACGGTATGAAGGCGATGGAATATGCATCACAAAATGATTTTGACCTGATTGTCGTCAGCCTGAATTTGAAAGATGAAGATGGTCTGCGCTTATGCTCCCATTTGCGATCGAACGAGAAAACCCGCGCCACCCCGATTTTGATGATTGCCACCGAAGAAGATATGCCCCGTATCGCGCGCGGGCTTGAGATTGGCGCCCATGACTATATTATGCGCCCGATTGACCGGAATGAATTACTCGCGCGCATCCGCACCCAGATCAGACGAAAGAGATTTCAGGAACGTCTGCGGACATCCTTTGAATACAGTCTTTCCATGGCGCTGACCGACGGTCTGACCGGGCTTTACAACCGGCGCTATTTTGAAGTTCACCTGCAAAAAATGCTCGACTCTCACAAGGAAAGCAGCAAAAAACTTTCTATCCTGTTCATGGATATCGACCACTTTAAACAGGTCAATGATCAGTACGGCCATGTGGTCGGAGATGAAATCTTGAAAGTATTTGCCTTTCGTATTCAGGATAACCTCCGTAGCTTCGATCTGGTGGCGCGGCTGGGCGGTGAAGAGTTTGTCGCCATTCTGCCCGATACGTCGGTGGAAACCGCTCACATAATCGCTGAACGTCTGCGACGCTCTATCCACGATAAACCGATAAAATGCGGCGCCCCCGAAGGAGAAGTGCGTATCTCGACATCGATTGGCGGCGCGATCATAGAGCCGGGAGATCATCAGATTCAGGCTGTTCTTGACCGTGCTGATAAAGCGCTTTATCAGGCAAAGGAATCAGGACGGAACTGTACCGTTTTTGAAAATTTTGGTAAGTTGGAGGCAGAAAAATATGAGCAACAGATTACACGTAATGCCGAATAAGCTATTAAAGCCGACATTTTTTCTTTACCTCACGCTTTGCCTCATCGGTTTTTCAGCGCCGCCGGCGCTGGCTCAGAATGATCTTTTCACCGGCGGCGTGACGCTGGAACGACAAATAGAAATATGCTCTATGACCACAAGCCGCGTCACACGCCTGATTTGTTATGACGATCTCGCATCTCGCCTTGGTTATGTAACGCCAGAGATTGCCCAGCGCGAAGAGGAAATTCTGGAACGTTACGGATTTTGGGAAGTAACGCGCCGTATGTCGGCCGCCGGCGAACAGATTTATTACCTGAAAAACGATGCTGCTGAGTATGTTGTTTCCCGCAGCGGTACCCGGCGGAAACCAACCTTTATGATCAGTTGTCGAAACGGCGAAACAGAGGCCTATCTCGATTGGAAAGACGAGCTTCTCCGGACAGTATTTGCTTCGCGTGGCGCCCGAAACACGCCATACAGGATCGAAATGATATATCAGATGGGGACTGAACCACGTTACCGGGAGAACTGGGATCTGTCAACCGATTTACAAGCCGCCTTTGTCCCGGATGCAATCGAGTTTATCCGTGACTTGCGGCAACATAACAGGCTCGTTCTGAATTTCACACCGACAGGTGAAAGTCTCCAGACCATCGTCCATGAACTATCCGGCATGAATGATGCGCTCAGGCTTCTGGTCGAGCTTTGCTACCAGCAGGAGAGCGAGTAACCTCATCAATATCTGCCGTTGCCAGCAATAATGATGCGAAATCCTCTCGGCAGGCGATGAAGCCGGGATTTTCAAAGTTTTTTCCGACAGCGCCATGATAACGAAGCTCATTCCCGTCCAAGGTGCGGATGACCCCGCCGGCTGCGGATAACACTGCATGCGCCGCTGCTGTGTCCCATTCGCGGGTTGGACCCATTCGCGGGTATAAATCCGCTTTCCCGGCAGCGATGCGGCATATTTTCAAGGAACTGCTACATTTCACGATTTTCTCGACTTTACATGCCTCCAGCAATCTCGTCAGCGTTTCCTGATCCGCGGGATGTGAACTGAGCGTAATTGTCATGCCACGCGCGGGAATAGGTCTGACACTGATCTCTTTTTCCGTTCCGCTTTCTTCCAGATAACGAATAGCCGCACCATCAACTGATCCGGCGTAAAGCTCACCGGGAACCGGCGCATAAACAACCCCGGCCAGAGGCGTCCCTTTATGGATAAGGGCAATATTGACTGTGTATTCGCCGCTGCCGGCGGCAAAGGCTTTGGTGCCATCCAGCGGATCAACCAGCCAGTAATAGTCGGAGCCGTTTAAATCCGGCACACGCCCCTGTGCAACAGCCTCCTCCCCGATAAAGGGAATATCCGGCAGAATATCGGCCAGAGCCTGCTCGATTAAGTGTTCGGCTTTACGGTCTGCTTCTGTCACCGGCGAGCCATCTGCCTTAACCTCAGCCGCAATGCCGGCATCATCATAATATTCAAGCGTCAATTCACCTGCCTCAACAGCAATGCGGCGCATAATGTTACACAAGGCGCGCGGATGTTGTATCAGCCGATTTTCCATTTTTTTATACTCCATCATCAATCTGTTAAAGTCGGATAAATTTCGTCTGCAATCACAATAATCCATAGATTTCTATTTACGAAATTCAAAATCATTTGCTTTTATGACCGGACTTTGCTTGAGTGTCCTGACTATATCATCTAATAAATATGCGTGATGAAAAAATAGAAAAAATTGAATAATGGCTGAAAATAAGACAAGCGCAGACGCTAAAATAGAAAAAACAAACGGCGCAGGCATGCCTGCCATGCCGCTTTTTTATACGAATCCTGTTCCTTTGGATTCGCGCAAGCACGTTAAAATGGGTCTGAAAAAAGATTTCGGGCTGGGCTTTACCTCTCATGTTAATGCTGTGCCGGTCAATATGATAGAAATGCCGCAAATCTGCCATTTTTATCCTATTGCCTTCAGCCCCGATCAAAATGCAACGCCTGTCGCCCTGATCGGTCTGCGTGATGATGAGAATCTTTTTGTCGATGGCAAAGGAAACTGGCAGCCAAACACCTATGTTCCGGCTTATATCCGTCGCTATCCTTTTATTTTCTCGGAAATGCCGGGCAGCGAGCAACTGACGCTTTGTGTTGACCTGCGCGATGACATTCTGGGAGAGTCGCACGAGCAAAAACTGTTTGACGATGAGGCAAAACCGACCCAGCTCGCGCAAAATGCGCTTGAGTTTTGCAAATCATACCATGCCGCCGCCCAGCAAACCGTTGCGTTTAGTAAAGCGCTGAGCGAAAGCGGCCTGCTGGTTGAAAGACATGCTGAGATTAATACGGGCGACGGACGGAAAATTAATTTTTCGGGATTCCGCATTATAGATGAGCAAAAACTGGCTGATCTCGACGATCAGCAGTTCCTGGAATGGCGTAAAAAAGGCTGGTTGCCATTCCTGTATGCGCATCTTTTTTCCGGCGCGCAATGGCAAAGACTCACCTCTTTGTTGGCTGAGCGCATGAAAAAAGAAGGCACAGCCTGATAAAGTCAGGCACTGCCACAGCCTTTATGAAAGATAAAAACATGCGGGTAGAGCATACTGCTTTCATGTTTTTTTAGAGTGTTAAACAACTAAAAACCGGAGAGGTAGACCCATGGCAAAAGTAGGGGCACAGCGTGCTGCGGAATTGACAGGAAAATCAAAATCAACCATCCAGCGCGCCATGAAAAACGGCAAGCTGTCATTTGAAGTCGATACAAATGACCGCCGCGTCATTGACGTTTCAGAGCTGGAACGCGTTTTTGGCCTGTTGCCGCAGGAAAGCGATGTAACAAGCCAGAAGGTCGTTGAAGCCGAAATCGAAAAAGCAACGCAAATGCTGGAGATGGAACGTATGAAAATGCGCGTCCGGCTATTGGAAGAGCAGCTTGATTCCTCAAAAGAGATGATTGATGATCTCAAAGAGCAGCGCGACCAATGGCAAAAACAAGCACAGCAAACGCTTTTGACCAGCCAGCACAGCCAAAAACAGGCTGACGAGCTAAAGCAGGAATTGAAGGAAAGAGAACGCCGGGCGCAAATGCGACGCCAGCAAATGATGGAAAAACGCGGTATGAAAACTGCACCTTCTATGCCTTCAAACAATAATAATGAAGCTGCAAAGCCGGCCTTTGGCATTCAAAGCCTGTGGGCAAAGCTCCGCGGCGGCGAACAAAAAACCGACACACAGGAAAAAATGAGCGCCTGATCGCCGCGCCCTCTCCGTTTTTTTAAAGACCGGCTCTTGTCGGTCTTTTCTTTTTGCAGGCGTGCCGATCATGTTATAATAGCCTTCTGGCACTGATCTGATGAACCGGTAATATGATAAAATTTCTGTTGGCGTTGCTGATTTTTCTATTTCCATCATTCTCTTACGCGCAAGAGGGCATGGAAGATTTTGTTATGCCGGGAAATATCTTACCTGACCGGTCGATGCCCGATTATGACTATGCTGCTATTTTTGCGGCACTCCCCGAAGATATTCAGGATGAAATTCTTGATGAAACCCAGCAGGTTCATGATTACTGCGCCAGACAGGGGTTTTTCTCAACGATGTATGATTGTGAATGTATCGGCGCCCGTTTTTTTGAGCATCGTCTGGCGGAAGGCACTGAAACAGCCCCCTTACAGGTCGTGAACAGGCTGGCGCGGCAATGCCCGAACGAACCGGCCATGGCCGCTTACGGATATAGCCGTTGCATCAATCAGTCAGTTTATTTCCAGCATATCGCCGACGAAGTCTGTCAATGTGCGGGCAATGAGTTCGCTCAACGCTTTGCCAGAAGCCCCAGCAGCAGCTTTTCCTATCTGACCAACCTGACTGTTTCCACCACCAGCGCCTGTCATTCACGGCTTTTGCGCGGCGGGCGCTGATTCGTCACTATATTCCTGCCATCCCCACCCCCGTTGCCACCATTTTCCTAGATGCCCGCACAAGGCGGGTATGACGGTTGAGGGGGTTCTACCACTAACCTGGAGCAAATCTCTACTCAAGACCCGAACGCATTTTCTTCAACAGTTTTTGCCTTCGCTATCCGATCCCGCAAGGCTACTGAATCCGCCATAATATCACGTGAATAAAAATCAAGGACAGGGTGCAACCCGTCATCATGAACCGCCATCCGCGCCAGCAACCAGCCCGCCGTCACATTACCGAATAATGTCTGGTAAGCAACGCTGGCATAAGCACCGGTCAATATGTCATGATCCTGCATCATTGCCGTCGCCTGTTCCAGACACTGCGCGCCCTGCTGTAGCATGTCACATCCCGGCACGCCGGATTGCGCGGCAAAATCGTTGATATCCTGTAATAAAAGCCCGGCAGCCGCCCCGCCGTCACGGCGAATTTTCTGGGCATAAAGATCCTGCGCCTGCACGCCGTTCGTGCCTTCATAGATCGTCAGAATCCGCGCATCGCGCACATATTGCGCTGCCCCGGTTTCCTCGATAAAGCCCATCCCGCCATGCACCTGTACCCCCAGCGCTGCCGCTTCATTCGCCAGATCCGTACACCATGACTTGACCACCGGTGTTAGCAGATCCGCCCGTGCTGCGGCCTGCCGGTCGTCGCCATGCCCGCGATCAAGCATGGCTCCGGCATAATAAGCCAAGGCTCGCCCGGCGAGAATTTTCGACCGCATGACCATCAACATCCGCCGCACATCAGGATGGGCGATCACCGGCACGTCTTCGCCTCTTTCCTTGCGGTCGATGCGCCGCCCCTGCACGCGCTCCCGCGCGTAAGCCAGCGCCTTTTGATAAGCGCGCTCGGCAAGGCCGACCCCCTGAATACCCACGCTCAGGCGTGCATTATTCATCATGATGAACATGTTTTTCAGCCCCTCATTTTCGCGCCCGATCAAATACCCTACAGCACCGCCGCGCTCGCCATATTGCATGGTACAGGTCGGAGAGCCGTGAATACCCATTTTATGCTCGATCCCGGTGCAATAGGCATCATTGCGCACCCCCGGCACACCCGCAGTGTCCGGAATAAATTTAGGCACCAAAAACATCGAAATCCCTTTATATCCGGCCGGTGCATCCGGCAAGCGCGCCAGAACCATGTGAATGATGTTATCCGTCATCTCATGATCGCCGAACGTGATATAGATTTTCTGGCCGAATATTTTATAAGTCCCGTCATCCTGCGCTTCCGCCCGTGTCCGCAGCGCCCCGACATCGGTTCCGGCCTGCGGTTCGGTCAGTTGCATCGTGCCGGCCCATTCACCGGATATCATTTTCGCAAGATAAAGCTGTTTTTGCTGTTCGGTGCCATAAGCCTGCAACGCCTCAATCGCCGCCTGATTCAACAAAGGACAAAGGCCAAAAGACAAATTTGCCGCCTGCCACATTTCCTGCAGGGCAAAAGTTAACGTCCATGGCAGACCCTGGCCGCCATAAGCCGGGTCAAACGGCACGGCGTTCCAGCCATTTTTCCAAAATTGCTCATACGCATCGGCAAAACCGGACGGCACGGCCACACGCCCGTCATCCAGCCGGCATCCTTCATTATCGCCCGTCCGGTTCAAAGGCGCCAAAATATCGGCAGCAAAGCGCGCGGCTTCGGCCATCACCGCCGCCGCCATATCACGGTCAAGCCCGGCAGATTGCGCCCGGGGCAAATCATATAAGCCGGCGACATGATCCAGCGTTGCCGCCATATCCGCCAGAGGGGGACGATATTCACTCATGGTTTTGCTCCCTGCGCGTCAAGTTTCCCGACAAACTATATCTCAAAAATACCCGTCAATGAATCCCGGAAGCATAAAAATGGCACGGCTTTTGCGATGCGTTATATCAAGAATATCATCATCGCCCCCGGCGAAAAACGGCATAGACGGACGTAAAATGAACGAAAACAACGCATTAACATCTTTGATCCAGCGCGCAGGGCCGCAAGTCACACAGGCGATCCGCGCCGCCAGCGCCCGGACGGGGGTAAATTTTTCTTATCTTATGGAAAAAGCTGCCGCAGAAAGCAGCTTCGATGCAGACGCCAAAGCCCGCACCAGCAGCGCCACAGGATTATTCCAGTTCATCGAAAGCACATGGCTGAATATGGTGAAAAAACACGGCCATAAATACGGCATGGGCGCGCTGGCAGACCAGATAGACCAGCGCGGACGGGTACAGGATCGCACCCTGCGCGCGGAAATACTGGAATTGCGGAAAGACCCGGAAAAAGCATCGCTGCTGGCGGCTGAATTCGCCGCCGAAAATAAACGCCACCTGCAACGTCATTATGGCGGGGACATCGGCGCAACCGAACTTTACTTCGCGCATTTTCTCGGAGCCGGAGGCGCAACAGCTTTTTTGAATGCCCATCGTGACAATCCGCTGGGGGCGGCGGCTGACCTGTTCCCCGAAGCCGCCCGCGCCAATCGCAACGTATTTTACGACAGGCAAACCGGCCAACCCCGCACCATGGCCGGCATATATGAGTTTTTTGACAAAAAATTCAAGGCCGGCGATCGTCCCGCCATGGCCGGGCATGACGCCCCCACTATGCCGCCCGTTCCCAAGGCCAAAGCAGCGCTCCCCGCACAAAATGCAACGGAGTCAGGCGCGATTGCAGGAAACTGGAAAACCGGATTTACAAGCTATAAAGGCTTCTTGCGCAGCCCGGCCGCGCACGACCCGGCTATTCTGAACTTCCTGACCAGCCCGTTCATGCAAAATACAGGGCATAATGGCTTTCAGGGATGGCTGTTTTCGGATCTTTCAACCCATCCCGGCATGATGGCCAGACAGTCAGATTTGTATATTTTAGCGCAAACAATGCGATAAACCAAAAAAACAAATTCCGAAACCATAATATATATAAAAGTAATTTATACTATTATTTTTAAAAATAAATAAATTAT
>SKGD01000142.1 GCA_007117665.1 Alphaproteobacteria bacterium | reverse complement strand
CATTTTGGTCGATTCTTATCATTGTTCGCGCTACAACACGCAAACTGGCCGCCTGACCGAAGCCATGTTCCATGACGTTTTCCGAATAATCAGCCAAATCACGGCCAATAACAATCAATAAACAACCCTGTAAATGACCCCGGCGCCGGCGCTTATCATAGCTTCGCCAGGCAATGATCGCCGCCGGTGACGGTGACAGCGCCCGGATTTTCCTCGATCTCGACCTGTGTCACGATACCGCGCTCGACAACCATGCTATAGCGTTTGGATCGCACGCCCAGCCCTGCGCCGGAGCCATCCATTTCCATGCCGATTGCGTTGGTAAAAGCCGCGTTGCCGTCCGGCATCATCGTCACTTTTCCGGCAGCGCCAGAGACTTCACCCCAATGTTTCATCACAAACGGATCATTGACCGATACGCAGATAATCTCGTCAATGCCCTTGATTTTAATCTGTTCGGCATTGGACACATAAGAGGGCAGGTGTTTTTGTGCGCAAGTCGGGGTGAAAGCCCCCGGCACCGCGAAAATAATCACTTTTTTCTTCGCGATATAAGCCGCAATATCGACATCTTCCATGCCGTTATCACCAAGCCTTTTCAAGGTTACTGACGGAATTTTATCTCCGGTTTTGATCGTCATTTTATGCTCCTGCTTGTTAGGATCAGACCTCATTCATTTCATAAATTCTGCGCGAGAAAATCTCAAGGACCGACTTCGTTTGCCGTGCGCTTTTGTTTCCGCAGCAATTTATTAAGCGCATAAATATAAGCACGGCAGGACGCCACCATCGTATCAACATCGGCGCTTTGCCCCATCGCCATCAGGCCTTTTTCCTCAAGCCGGACGGTGACCTCGGCCTGAGCGTCCGTGCCGCCCGTAACGGCATGTACCTGATAAAGCGGCAAAGACGCCTCGTGGGGGAATAATATACGGATAGCATTGAAAATCGCATCGACCGGCCCGTTGCCTGATGAGTCCGCCTGACGAACCATACCGTCAATCTCCAATGACAATGTCGCGGACTGGCCTTGGGATCCGGCGCTGACCGTCAGGGAAACGAATTTTATGCGTTCATTCTCGTTGCGATCATCACCCAGCAACGCGATAATATCTTCATCGAAAACATTTTTCTTGTTGTCGGCCAGATCCTTGAACCGTTTAAATGCGTCCTGAAACGCATTTTCACCGAGATTATAACCCAGATCTTCCAGCTTTTTCCGCAAAGCATGGCGTCCCGAATGCTTGCCCAGGACGATTTCTGATTTTTGCAAACCGACTGAATCCGGGGTCATGATCTCATAAGTCTGGGCGTGTTTTAACATGCCGTCCTGATGAATGCCGCTTTCATGGGCAAAAGCATTGGCGCCGACAATCGCCTTGTTCGGCTGTACCGCGAAACCGGTAATGCGCGACAATGTGCGTGATGCGGACATAATCATGGTCGTATCAATGCCGGTTTCAAACGGATAGGCATCGGGGCGGGTGCGCATCGCCATGACCATTTCTTCCATAGCGGCATTACCGGCGCGTTCGCCAATGCCGTTAATCGTGCATTCCGCCTGCCGCGCGCCGGCTTTGATCCCGGCCATCGAATTAGCAACCGCCAACCCAAGATCATTGTGGCAATGCACCGACAAGATCGCCTTGTCAATATCCGGAACACGCGCCAGCAACATGGTAAAAATCGCCGCGTAATCTTCGGGCACGGTGTAACCGACCGTATCGGGAATATTGATCGTTGTCGCCCCGGCCTTGATCGCCGCTTCCACGCAGCGGCACAGAAAATCATCTTCGGTACGGGTAGCGTCTTCAGCCGACCATTCAACATCATCGGTAAATTTGCGGGCGGTTGTAACGCTTTGCGTAACCGCATCCAGAACATCCTCCGGCGGCATTTGCAATTTATGTTTCATGTGCAGCGGCGATGTCGAGATAAAAGTGTGAATCCGGCGGCGCTTTGCCGGCTTCAACGCCTCGGCGGCGGCTTCGATATCGGCGGTTTTGGCGCGGCACAGCCCGGCAACGGCAGCGTTTTTCACCAATTTTGCAACTTCATTGACGGATTCAAAATCGCCTTGCGAGGCGATCGGAAACCCGGCCTCGATCACATCAACGCCCATCCGGTCGAGCAATTCCGCCATGCGGAGCTTTTCCTCCAGATACATCGAACAGCCCGGCGATTGCTCGCCATCGCGCAGCGTTGTGTCGAAAATAATGATACGGTCTTTTGCGGAAGTGCTCATCGCTTTATTTCTTTACCTCATGCGGTTCCAGTGTGCGCGCTTCATCGGCCAGCATGACCGGGATTCCGTCACGCACGGGATAAGCCAGCCCGGCCTGATCGGAGATTAACTCCTGAGCCGCTTCGTCATAACGCAGCGGCACGTGCGTCAGGGGACACACCAGAATTTCCAGTAATTTCGGATCCACAAACCGGCTCATACGTCTTTATAATCAAACTCTCATCCGCAATCAATGGCAACCACCACCATGACCGTCCCCGGCACAGATTGCCATTTCCAGCATACCCATAAAAAGCACGGCGCGGCTGCGGCAACAGGCGGCTTCGAGCAAAGCCTGCTTTTCGCTCGACTCGAACGGGCAAATCATCGACAAGCACGTAATAAGCTTTTGATCCGATGCCCCGTCAACCGCATCCCAGTCGCAATCAATGCCCTGAAGCGCGAAATAGTCTTTCAGCATGATTTTCAGCTTTTGCCGGTCAAGATCCAGACATCCTGCCGGATTCCGGTCTGCCTGATAGGCTGTCCAGTCCGGTGCGATCCGGCGATAACCGTGCTTCATGTCAAGTTCCCGCGTGATATTAAACCGCGAGATCCCCGTCAGGCCGATCAGATACCGCCCATCATCGGTTTCGTTGAAAGAGGTAATCCGTCCGGCGCATCCTGTCTCAAACAAAGCGCCATCACCGCCCTTGCCGCTTGCCTCAGGCGCGCGGTTGCGTGGCTGGATCATGCCGATCATACGATCAGCCTTCAGGGCATCTTCAACCATCGCCAGATAGCGCGGCTCGAATATATTAAGCGGCAATTGCCCGCCCGGCAGCAGCAAAACGCCTTCCAGCGGGAAAACCGGAAGAATGGCAGGCAAGGCGGCGGCGCTGTCAGGGCAATCTTGCTGTGTCATGACATTGATATAGTCCGGCAGATCATCAGGAAAACAGCACGGCGGAAAGTTTTCGCCGCCCGGCGGCAGTCAGCGGATCGCCGGTGCCTATAATGTCAAAGAATTTCAAAAGCTGCAGCCGCGCTTTATCCTCTTCCCATGTGCGGTCACGGCGGATAATCTCGACCAGCGCATCAATCGCGCCTTCGCGCTCACCGGCGGCGAACAACCCCATCGCCAGATCATAATGTGCCTGCAGATCGTCAGGGTGACTTTCGACCCGTGCCGCCAGCCCGGCAATTTCCGCACTGGATGGCGCGTTTTTCGCCAACGCCAGAGACTCCCTGACCGATGCGAATAAAGGCGCAGCAGCAATCTCATCCGGCGCATCATCGATCATGGCTTGCGCCTCGTCCTGCGCGCCGGCATCGATCAATGTCCGCACCAGTCCGGTATAAGCCGCGACATTTTGTTCATCCTGCGCCAGAACCTGCATGTAATATTGCTGTGCCGTGCCGATATCGCCGTCAGCCTGCGCCTGCGTTGCGGCCTGTAAAAGCGTTTCGACCGATACGGCCTGTGGCTTTGCGCCGCCGGCCATTTTTACAAGCTCGTCAATCAGCTTTTTAATCTCTCCCGCCGCTTTGACCCCGGCAAAAGCCGTCACAGGCTGTCCCTTGTAAAAGGCAAAGACAGTCGGCACGGACTGGATCCGCAATGCCTGCGCCAGTTCCTGATTCTGGTCGATATTGATCTTCGCCAGCCTGACCGCGCCGCCGGCCTCCTGTACCGCCTGCTCCAGAATCGGCGTTAACTGCTTGCACGGACCGCACCATGGCGCCCAGAAATCCGCCAGAATCGGCGTATCCATCGAGCCATGCATGACTTTGGCTTCAAAATCATGCATGTCGGCATCGAAAATGATCGGGTCGCTGCCTGTGATATTCTCCTGTGCGGCGGGTATCTGATGACCTGCCGTGCCTGACACTATATTATGATCCCCCGGCATGTTCATTCTCCTTTTCCTCCGGCCGCGCCGGCGTTAAATCGACAATGTGCGGACGATGCCCGCAATCTTTTATAAACGATAATAAATCCCCCGGCGCCAGCCCCACCGTCATGTGATTTTCCATCGGGTGAAAATTCACCCGTGCCTGCGCCATCATAAAGGCGTCAAGGATGATATTAACATCACCGGCGCGATTATTCACCACGGCAAACGGGCATACCGACCCCGGCCGCACCCCCAGATAACGCCACAGCCTGTCCGCCGACCCGAAAGATAACCGCCCCGCCCCGATCACTTTCGCCAGCTTTTTCAGGCAAATCT
>SKGD01000084.1 GCA_007117665.1 Alphaproteobacteria bacterium | reverse complement strand
GTCCAAACGCTAATTTCAACGACTATCGTGGACAGGTGGCAGAGTGGTTGAATGCGCCGCACTCGAAATGCGGTATAGGGGCAACTCTATCGGGGGTTCAAATCCCTCCCTGTCCGCCATTCCCCTTGTGCGGAGAGGCGTAAAATCCGATGCCATGCGCGGGTGGCGGCAATTGCCTGACGGACATCCTTACCCGGCACACGCAGAGCGGCCAGAACCGCCGCTACAGGCCTGAGAAACCCGACAAATACCCGCAATGAAGCACGCGTATCAGGTGCGGCGTCCGCCACCAACCCCTGAACCAGCGCGCCAAGTGCCGCATCATCCAGATAGCGCGCCGAAAACATCGAAAACAGCCAAAGATCGCGTGCCTGTGCCTCGGCAAGACTCATGACCGATAACGGGCTTTCTTCAAAATCGAGAAAAACAATGCCGTTATCCCCCATCACCATATCCCGCACATGCGGGCGGCCATGACAAAAACCAGCCTGATGTAAATCTGAAAGTGCGGATCCGGCCTGTCGCAGGACTGGCAAACGCGCCGTCTCATCAGTCATGGCAGGCAATATCCGGTTGAGTGCCTGCCCGGCATTTTTTGTCGCCAGCGCCCGCCCGTCAAAAGCCATAACATCCACCACGGGAATACCAGAAGCCGCAAACTGCGCCAGCCTTTCATGCTCGGCGGCAAGCGCCGCCGCACCGCCTTGTGATACAGTCGGGCGAAGTATTTTCAGCGGGATCAACCGCGCCATCCAAAACTGGATCTTGTGCCAGATCGTGCTTTTGGGTGTGGTGGGCTGCTTGACCCATATGATCGTCCCGTCCCGCAATTCATGGCGTGAAACGCGATCCGCATCGCTCACACTCTCAGGCAGGCTGTCGAAAACAGCCTGAATCTCTTCGGATATACTCATTATGACGTTGCTCCCGCTCTCCCTGCTACGCCTTTGCCAACGCCGCCATAAAGTCGGTCAGCTTCATCTCTTCCAGATGCTTCTGGTCGCTGCAAAGGGCGATAATCTTGTCCGCCTGTCCGGCGCTGTAATGGTCTTTAAGGTAAGAATCCACTTTTTTCTCAATCAGCGGAAACCCTTCCTCGCGGCGGCGGCGATGCCCCACCGGATAATCAATCGCGACTTTTTCAGTGGTGCTGCCATCGCGGAAGAAAATCTGGATAGCATTGCCGATCGCGCGTTTATCAGGATCATAATAATCCGCCGTATAACGCGGATCCTCGATCACTTCCATTTTCCCGCGCAAGGCGTCAACCCGCGGATCGGAAGCCACGTCATCCTCATAATCTTCAGCCACCAAAGTCCCTTTCAACAGACCGATCGCCACAATATATTGCAGGCAATGATCACGGTCGGCGGGGTTGTTCAGGGAGCCTGTCTTGCTGATGATACGGATGGCCGGTTCCTGTGTGTGCAGGACGATTTTTTCAATATCATCCAGCCTGTCTTTTATCTGCGGATGCAGCTTTAACGCACATTCCACGGCGGTTTGCGAATGAAATTCGGCAGGATAGCTGATCTTGAACAACACATTTTCCATGACATAGCTGCCATAAGGACGCTGGAACTTAAATTCACCGCCCTTGAACAACACATCGTAAAACCCCCATTTCGGGGCGCTCAGCGCCGAAGGATAGCCGATCTCACCCGCCATCGTCATCATTGCCAGCGTCACCGCCCGGCGGCAGGCATCCCCCGCCGCCCAGCTTTTGCGCGGCCCCGCATTCGGCGCGTGACGGTATGTCCGCAAAGCCTGTCCATCAACCCAGCATTGCGACAGCGCGTCTGTAATCTGGGCATGGCTGCCCCCCAGCATGTGAGTCGCCACAGCCACCGAAGCGCATTTCACCAAAATGACATGATCCAGCCCGACGCGGTTAAAAGCGTTTTCCAGCGCCATAACGCCCTGAATTTCATGTGCCTTGATCATATAAGTCAACACATCCCGCATCGTCAGCCCGCTTTGCCCTTGGGCTTCGCGGCACCGGCTCAGATAATCGCCCAGCGCCAGGATTGTCCCCAGATTATCCGAAGGATGCCCCCATTCGGCAGCCAGCCACGTATCGTTATAATCCAGCCAGCGCACCATCGCGCCAATATCAAACGCCGCCTTTTGCGGATCAAGCTGGAAAGGCAATCCGGGAATACGGGCGCCATGCGGGGTTTCCTGTCCCTCGACCACCGGCCCCAGCAATTTCGTGCAGGCCGGGAATTTAAGCGCCAAAATGGCACATGCCAGCGAATCCATCAGGCAATAACGCGCGGTTTTATAAGCTTCCGCGCTATCGACCTGATATCCCGTCATATAATCGGCCATCGCGGACAACACCTTGTCCGGCGCGGGGCGTTCATTAACATCCACATTATGCGTATGCGCGGCTTGTCCCATCTTTTTCTATTCTCCCTAACGGTCTGTGATCGGAATAAATGTGCGGGCATCCGGCCCGGTATAATCGGCGCTGGGGCGGATCAGCCTGTTATTTTCGCGTTGCTCGAAAATATGCGCTGCCCATCCCGTAATACGGCTCATCACAAAAATCGGTGTGAATAAAGGCGTCGGGATGCCCATCATGTGATATGTTCCGGCGCTGTAAAAATCAAGATTGGGGAAAAGCTTTTTTTCCTGCCACATCAGCTCTTCGATCGCCACCGACACATCAAACAAGGCAGGCTTGCCGCCTTCGGTGCATAATTTGCGCGCCCATTCCTTGATCACCCGGTTGCGGGGGTCGGCTTCGCTATAGACGCGATGACCAAACCCCATGACCAGCTCCTTTTTCGCCAGCATATCATGAACGCCGCGCGCAGCTTCTTCAGGGGTTTGATAGCGCGCGATCAAATCCATCGCCGCTTCGTTCGCCCCGCCATGTAACGGCCCGCGCAAAGCGCCGATCGCCCCCGTGACGGCGCTATAAAAGTCCGACAAGGTTGAGGTAATCGTCCGCGCGGTAAAGGTCGAGGCGTTAAATTCATGCTCGGCATATAAAATCAACGAGACATTCATCGCTCTGGCATGTGTTTCCGAAGGTGTCTTGTCATGCATCAAGGTCAAAAAGTGACTCGCCGTATCGGGCGCGTCCGTGGCGGTTTCTATGCGCGTACCGTCCCGGGAATAACGCCACCAGTAAGCCGCAATGCCGGGATAAAGCGCGATCAGGCGATCCGCAATCGCATATTGGCTGTTTTCGTCATTTTCCGGTTCGATCGTGCCCAAAAAAGACGTTGCCGTTCGCATAACATCCATCGGGTGCGCCGCCGCTGGAATTATCTCCAGCACGGTTTTAAGCGCATCAGGCACATCGCGCATCGCTTGCAGCTTACGATTATAAGCCTCCAACTCGGCCGGGCGCGGCAACGCGCCGTAAAGCAGCAAATAAGCCACTTCCTCGAAAGAAGCATGGTCGGCCAGATCATAAATAGAATAGCCCCGATATTCCAGATTATGCGCCCCGCCAGCGGCGCTGATTGCTGTCTCCCCGGCGACGATCCCGGCAAGACCGGCTGTTTTTGCGGGTTTTTCCTGTATTGGTTTTTGATCCGGCGCTGTCATGATTTTTTACCTCCCATATAGCTTATCGAGCGTTTCTTCATAGGTCGCATTATCGATCACATCATAAAGTTCGCTGCGGGTTTGCATCATAGGAACAACGCTTTGCTGTGTGCCGTCACGGCGAATAGACTCATAAACCGTTTCGGCGGCTCTGGCCATTGCCCGGAAAGCCGACAGCGGATAAAGCGCCATATCCACGCCATGCGCGCCAAGTTGGGCAGTCGTGTAAAGATCGGTCTTGCCGAATTCGGTTATATTGGCCAAAAGCGGCACATTGATCGCATCTTTGATCTTTTGATAATGAGATAAATCGGTCATGGCCTCGGCAAAGATGCTGTCCGCACCGCACGCCACATAATGGACACAGCGTTCAATGACCCCGTCCAGCCCTTCGGACGCCAGCGCATCGCACCGCGCCATGACAGTAAAAGCACTGTCGGTTTTGGCATCAACCGCCGCCTTGATCCGGTCGCCCATTTCTTCTTTGGAAACAATCTGTTTGTTCGGGCGGTGACCACAGCGTTTTTGAGCGATCTGATCCTCGATATGGACAGCCGCCACCCCTGCCCGCGTCATCTCTCGAATTGTGCGGGCAATGTTAAACGCCCCGCCCCAGCCGACATCAATATCGGCCAGCAGAGGAAAATCACACGCACCGGTTATTTTTCGCGCTTCTTCCAGCACATCATGCATATCGGTAATCCCCAGATCGGGATAGCCGTTGCTGGCATAAGCCACCCCGCCGCCCGACAGGTAAACAGCCTTAAAGCCTGCTTTTTCAGCCTGCATCGCGCTATAGGCGTTGATCGCCCCGACAATCTGGAGCGGCTTTTCCGCTGCCAGCGCATCATGAAATTTCTGTCCTGCGGTTTTGGTCATCTTTCCCTCATTTCCCG
>SKGD01000038.1 GCA_007117665.1 Alphaproteobacteria bacterium | reverse complement strand
ATCTGCTGTACTCTTGCAGCGACCGACACGCCGCTTCCCACGCACCTCTATTGCAAAGACGATCCATTTCAGGATCAAGAAAAGGGCTTAATGCGTGTTCTGGCCGCTATGGTGCCAGCCCGGCACCTGGGTCAGGTTAATCTCATCCTCCAGATAGACTGGCCGGGCGATCATCTCAACACGGCGGCTATAGCGGTCATCCGTGTCGTGATCAACACCGGCTTCACCGACAGCGCTGATCGCGATATCGTCAAGCGGAATGCCGTGCTGCCCCAGGGCATTTTTGACGGCAATAGCGCGCCGCATGGATATGATCTTGTTTTGCTGGCTGTTGCCGGTGCTGTCGGCATAGCCTTTCACCACGACTGACCAGTTTACGCGCCCTTTATATTGTTCGGCGAACCGGCGTACCGTTTGCATGTCTTCGTCTTCCAGCGCCACAGATGACGGTTCAAAATAAACAAAATATGTCGGATAATCGCGGTCCGACACGCTCAGGCGCGCGATCGCTTCTTTGAACTGGTCGCGGCACGCAATATAATTATCAGCATCGCTAAAATGGCGCTGGGTCAAAAGCCAGCAATCAAAGCGCGTCTGCGCCAGCGCCAGCAAAAGCTCGTTTTCGGACGTTTTGAGATAATCAAGCGCATCCGCCAGAATAATGTAAGCCTCTTCAAGAGCGGCGCGCGCATCATCGGGAACATCATAATCCGCCGGGTTTTCAGGCAGGATACGCTGATGCCGCAAGGCACGCCGCGCTTTGGATTGAAACAGCGCCGCTTCCTGACCGCGCATTTTCTCTTCTTCCTCATAAGCCGCAATATTACGATATTCATGCGCCAGAAGCGTATGAAAGCTGTGCGCGCCGGAGGCAGGAAAAACAGCGGCAATATCACTGCGGCAAGCGCCCAGAATAAAAAACCCGGCCAACGCCAATGTCACGACCCATGACTTCATAAAAACAGTCTCTTTTCTGACAGAAGACAGCATCATAGCCATTTCGCCCCAAAGTGCAACTTTTTGTAAAAACCCCATATTTTTGAAAAGGATGGCGCTTTATGGCACAGCAAAACAAAGAGCAACCAGCCGAACGCACTATAACGCACTATTGGGTTTGCAACTTGGCGCCGTCTTGCGTAAACTGACAGCTATAGTCAGGTTTTCTTGGCCTCATTCCCGGATTTTCGCAAAGCTCATGGCAGACACATCTTCGTCAAACAACGTACCGACTCTTTTCGCGAAGACGCAATCCGTTCTGGGGCGCGCCATAGGCGGCAGCGTCATATTGGCCGCCGCCATTATCGCCATTTTGGTCTTCATGCTTATCCCCATCCCGACATGGCTTTTGGATGGCGGGCTGTCAGTATCAATTACATTTTCGATCATTATCCTGATGCTGGTGCTGTTTATTGTCACACCGCTTGAATTTTCGACATTCCCGACCGTTCTTTTGCTGGCGACAGCACTGCGGCTGGGGCTGAATGTTGCATCCACCCGCCTGATCCTGAGCGAAGGCCATTCCGGGCCTGACGCCGCCGGCCAGATCATCGAGGCATTCGGCAGCTTCATCATTCAGGATAGCTATATCGTCGGCGGGATTGTGTTTGCCATTTTGGTCATCGTCAATTTCGTAGTTATCACCAAAGGTTCGGGACGAATTGCCGAAGTCGCCGCCCGCTTTACGCTGGACGCCATGCCGGGAAAACAAATGGCGATTGATGCCGATTTGTCCGCCGGGATGATCACCGAAGACGAAGCCAAAGCGCGCCGTTCCAAGCTCGAACAGGAAAGCAGCTTTTTCGGGTCGATGGACGGTGCGGCGAAATTCGTGCGTGGCGATGCGATTGCCGGGCTTTTGATCGTCTTTATCAATGTAATTGGCGGGATCATTATCGGCACGACATCGCAAGGCATGTCTCTGGCCGATGCGGCCTCGACTTATACCGTCCTGACGATCGGTGACGGGCTGGTCAGCCAGATTCCGGCGCTGATTGTGTCCGTATCGGCGGGTCTGCTGGTGTCCAAAGCCGGTGTCGAAGGTGCCGCCGAACAGGTTTTGTTCCAGCAATTCGGGCGCTATCCCAAAGCGCTGGGCATGGCGTCGGGGTTGATGTTCGCGCTGGCGCTGGTGCCGGCCATACCGGCATGGCCTTTTATCTTTTTATCAGCTATTACCGCGGGCATGGCCTATGTCAGTTGGCGCACGCTGCAACAAACAGAAACCGCCAAAACAGCCGCCGCCGAAGCCGAAAGCCCCGCCGCACGTCCGGCTGAGGAGCCTATTTCCAAGGCGCTGGCGATGGATACGATCCGGCTGGAACTTGGCTACGGCCTGTTGCCGCTGGTACAGGGCGAAGGCGAAAACAAGCTGACCGACCAGATCAAAGGGCTGCGGCGGCAACTGGCCGAAGATATGGGCTATATCCTGCCGGCGGTACGGATTCAGGATAATCTCCAGCTTCCGGCGAACACCTATACGGTGCGGGTCAAGGAGATTGAAATCGGTCGCGGCGAAGTCCGGCCGGGGATGCTGTTATGTATGGATCCTGCCGGGGATACGATCAGCCTGCCGGGAGAAAATACGGTCGAGCCGACATTTGGCCTGCCTGCCATGTGGATTGATACGCAATATCGCGAAGAAGCGCATTTCAAAGGCTATACGGTTGTCGATGCGCCGACGGTCGTGACGACCCATATCACGGAAATCATCAAAGATAATATGGCGGATCTGCTGTCTTATGCGGAAACCCAGAAATTGCTGGATGAATTGCCGCAGGACTACCAGAAGCTGGTGGCCGACCTGATCCCTGGCCAGATCAGCGTTGGCGGGCTGCAACGGATTTTGCAAAATCTGGTGGCGGAGCGCATATCTGTACGTGACCTGCCTTCGATCCTCGAAGGCATCGCCGAAGCCACCGCATTCACCAGACATCCGCTGATTATGACCGAACATGTGCGCTCCCGCCTCGCCCGCCAGCTTTGCGACCAGAATAAAAATGCCGATGGCGTCCTGGCGCTGGTCACATTATCGCCCGACTGGGAACAGACATTTGCCGAATCCCTGATGGGGGATGGCGAGGAAAAGCAACTGGCCATGGCGCCGAGCCGCCTGCAGGACTTTATCAACGATGTTCGCGAAACTTACGATTCACTGGCACAGGACGGCCATGTCCCGGTTTTGCTGACATCCCCGCAAATCAGGCCTTATGTGCGGTCGGTGATTGAACGGTTCCGCCCCCAGACCATCGTCATGTCGCAAGGCGAAATTCACCCCAAAGCAAAAATCAAAACGCTGGGACAGGTCTGAGAAATATTTTTTACATCGCTGCCGGTACCGATAACGTAACATCAGAAGTTATTGCCGGTGACACCGCTGGACTATCTTGTTGAGCAGACTCTGCCGGTGTCCGTGCGAACAAAAGGCGACCAAGCGGCGTTGCATTCAATAACGACAGTTGGCTTTTTCCGGCTTGCGCCGTTGCCTGTACGGTTCCCTCTTCGGCGATATGAGTGAATTGTGCCTTGGGCGGGTATACGCCCGGCACAGCATTTTTCATATATACAGACGCCGAGTGATCATATGCTTCTCTCGTGCCATACATATCCATCGTCATCACAGAGATGCCTCCCTGCTCCATAAGAGCAACCAGATGATCGTGATTAGCGCCGAAAAACACGGCATATTTCTCATTACCTGCGTCAGCAACTATAAAGTCATACAACGCCTTATCATCAAAGCGCGTTTCATAAAACAGCCTGTTCACTTCCTTTACGGATTCAATTCCGAATTTCTCAACCGTTCCAGGGACCACGCTCTCTACACTGCCCTGAACAAGACCGGATTGAGTCATCTCCTCTACCATATGATCAAGGATTTCTTTCTGTAGTTCGGAAAAATGCGCCAGTCCACGATCCGCAAAACTGACATCTATCCCCATACGGCTTGCCGTCTGAATAAAATCTCCCATCTGGCGGAGAAATATCTGTTTTTCTTCACCTTGATGCCAAACCACATGGAAACGTTCGTCCATGCCATCCACAAAACTATCGAGCGTTCCGCCTTGCATCAGATCATCTGCAAAAGATTGCAGTTCTTGCGGAAACTCCACGTAAAGCTTTGTGACACCGGATTCCGCAAGAGCTCGCGCCATGTCTCTACTATACATCACTGTCTGGTTTTCCATGCTGCTATGCTCACCATCGCCAATCACGATAGCATCAGCCTGCGCGCCCACTTGTCGAACTGTTTCATAAATATCCTCGGAAACACCGTGAGTTTGTTCGGGGAACGCACAAACCCGGCGATTAAAGAAACTTCTGATATTCTCACATTTTCTAATATCCGACATAGCCTATTCTAGGCTCAGGACTCATTAATTGAGATAAAAAATAACGGTTGCAGCGATACAGATCGCCGAGAAGAAAGTATGGGCACATCGGTCATAGCGCATGGCAATCCTACGCCAGTCCTTGAGT
>SKGD01000073.1 GCA_007117665.1 Alphaproteobacteria bacterium | reverse complement strand
CTAACATGTGCCGAACGGGGGTATGATTTAAGCCCTAAAAAATCAGGGAGAGATAAAATGTCCGGCGTGAAGCCTAAGCGGTCATTGCCTTACCGTGTCATCAGAGCCAATCTGATCGGTTTGGCTCTGGGAATCGGAATGCTGAATTTTCCGAACGCCACAAACAGTCTGGCAGCCCACTTTAACCATCGTGCCGATACTTGCATGGCCTTTGCGGATTATGCCGCTAAACCCCAAAATCAGGCGCTGATAACGCACATGAAACAATATGTGGACAGCCGGGCAATGTATGATTATGCCGTGGAATCCGGCAAAGTTGTCTGCCACAGGGATCATCTGGTCGGTGCCAATGCGATTTATGACCCGGCCAGCGGCCGGACGGTTTTAAGAGATTTTGACGCGCGGCATGGTATTTCCCAGCCTTTATCGACATTAACGCACGAGATCCTTCATGCCTATCAGGAAGCAAACGGGGCGCTTTCCCATGATGTCTTGGCAAGACGCTATGACACTTACAGCAATTTACTGATCGCCCAATATAAAGAAGCGGCCTCATACGCCTATGAGACAGCCGTTATGTATGATTACTTTCAGGATAATCCGAACCATCGTCACATGCTTATGTTCACGTTTTCTGACGATATGTTACGGGTTTTTGAACAATCTCTGGAAATATTGAGGGAAGCCGGCACCCCCGATATAGATGCCCGCAACGAAGCGATGGCCGATGTGTTTGATTATGTCCTGCAACATATACCTCTTTTTACAGAATTCTATGCTGAGCCATATCTAAATCCCCCGCTTGGCGTAACGCTCTCGCGGCTTTTTGCCTATAAAACAGCGACCAAAGATCAGGTAACCAGTTTCACAGCATTGCCGAACGGCTATAATCTATACCGTTATGACAGCTTGCCCAAACCGGAGGATGCTATGGACGGGCGCTATCTGCCGCCCGCAGTCGCTGCACCCTGACAATTATCAACGGAGAAGGATCAGGCAGAAGCGGCGCGTTCACGCTTTTTCTTCATTTGCTCATAAGCATTAAAAGGCAGCCTGACCGTGACGCATGTCCCGATATCGACCGTTGAATCGATATGAAGATTGCCGCCATGAAGCTCAACCAGATCCTTGGTGATCGACAACCCCAGCCCGGTGCCTTCATGCTCGCGCGTATAGTGGCTTGCGGCCTGTTCAAACGGGTTGGTAATACATTTAATCTTGTTCGCCGGGATGCCGATACCGTTATCTTCGATCCGGATCAACACATAACCGTCCCGCTCAAGACAATGAATCTGCACCCGGCCTTCGGGTTTTGTGAATTTGACGGCATTTGACAGCAAATTCAGCAAAATCTGCATCAGGGCGCGCCGGTCGGCAACAAGCTGCAAATCTTCATTCTCGACATTAATGGCGATCTTGATCTTTGCGTCCTGTGCGCGGCCTTCCATCATATGGACGGCCAGCCGGACAACCTTGGATAGATTCAATTCCTCCAGATCGAGCTCATATTTCCCGGCCTCGATTTTCGACATATCCAGAATATCGCTGATCAGGTCCAGCAAATGCTCGCCGCTTTGGCGAATACCGCCAATATAATCCAGATATTTCTCGGTGCCGATCGGCCCCAGAAGTTGCCGCTGCATCATTTCCGAAAAACCGATAATCGCATTGAGCGGCGTTCTGAGCTCATGGCTCATATTCGCCAGAAACTGGGTCTTGGCAGCATAAGCGCGCTCGGCTGAATCTTTTGCCTCACGCAGCTGCTGTTCATATAATGTCCGCTCGGTAATATCGTGCATAATGCCAAACAGCGCCGTCACATCGCCTTCATCATCCGTCTCGCACTTGCCTTCACACCGGACATAGCGCGTCTGGCCGTCCGGGCGGACAACCCGAAAATCCATCTCGTAATTGTTTTTTTCGATAATGGCGCGCTGGAACGCCTGCATCATCCGCCCCAGATCGCGGCGATGGAGCAAGGCGTTGATACTATCCATCGACGGGACATAATCGTCTTTTTCAACGCCGAAAATCCTGTAAAGCTCATCCGACCATACGATATCCTCGGCGCCGACCGTCCAGTGCCAGTGCCCCATATGGCCGATCGCCTGCGCTTCGCTTAACATTTCCGCCTGCCGCCGCAATGCGGCCTCATGCGATTTAACAGCCGTCACATCCCGCCCGACCGTATAAACATGCGCGCCGCTGCGCTTTTGCCGCAGCTCCATCCACAAAACGCGCCCGTCGCTGGTTCTGATCCGCGCTTCAAAATCAATAATCCGGCCATCTTCCGTCTCGTCATGCATGATGCCTTGCAAACAATTGCGAACATGCGGGCGATCTTCAGGATGCACCAGATCCATAAAGCCCATCCCCTCCAGAACATTGTCGGAATAGCCCGTAATCTCGTTAAACGGGCTGTTGACCCGTAAAAACCGACCGGTCTTGTCGGAGATCGCCATAATATCGTTGGACATGTTCAGGAAATGCCGCAGCTCGCCTTCCTGACTCTGGCTGCTGATTTTTCCGGGGGTGGATACTGTCTCATCATGACGGGGGTCAGCAACACCGTTTTTTTCGGCCAGCTTCAAAATCTGTCCGGCGAAAGCAGGATCCAGTGCGGCATTTTCCTTGTCAGTCTGGGCGCACACCAGATAAGAACGCCCATCCCCGCCAGTCATACGGTCGAACCCGACCATTATGCCGCGATCGCCTTTTTGTCCTGTAAAGCGTATCTTGTGAACCCCCTCGCGCACCCCGTCAATAAAGGCAGCGCCGACCGCACCGAACAGGCTTTGGCTGTGCAGCGCTTCATCAGGGTCGTCAAATATAACAAGGTCGCCCAGCCCGCATCCGGTCAGATCGGCCTTGTTGCCCGTCGCGGCCAAAACACCGTCAGACGCATAAATCAAACACCCGTCCTGATCGAACACAAACCTGATATCCGCCGCCGCCGCCCTGACGGATTTTTTCCGGGAAGCGCCGGTTTTGGAAGATGTTTGTCGATTTTTTCTGGCGGCCATGAGGTTTCTTACTCGCTGCGTACAAAATATACCATAGATCAACCCGCTATGCGCGGGCAACTTCCGTGATGTCTTTTCAACAAAAAACCGCCTCCATCGACAACAGAGGCGGTTTCCTGAATGAGAATAAAAGGCAAGCTTAGTTGTATTTCACCGAGCAACCATAAGGTCTGGTCTGGTTTGGCTCGATCGGTGCACCGGCGGCCAGCGCCTCCAGAGCGTTCACAACATAATTGTCAGCTTTTTCGATATCGTCCTGATTGGCGCTGGCGATGCTGTCAATCGCGCCGTTATAGACCAGCGTCCCTTCCGTATCGATAATATACATGTGGGGCGTGGTGCGGGCATCATACAGACGACCGGCTGTGCCTTCAGGATCCAGCAAGCGCGCCGCTTCGGCAGACTCCCAGTTGGCAATAATCTCGTTGGCTTCATCCGCCGATGTATAGCCCTGCGTTCCGGGGGCGGAGGACACAACCGTCAACCAGACAATACCGTCTTCGGCAGCGCTGCGCTGTAATTCCTGCATTTTCCCGGAATCGTAAAATTTCACGACAAAGGGGCATTCGTGATTGAACCATTCCAGAACGACAACCTGCCCGGCGAAATCGCTGAGCGAATGTTCATTGCCGTGCGTGTCGGTCAAGGTGAAATCAGGGGCTGCTTCGCCGACAGCCGCCGCCTGAGCGCCCGCCATCGCAGGCACTGCCAGCAAACCTGCCGCCAGAAATGTCATCATCGTCTTTTTCAGTGTTTTGAACATTTATGTCTCCTTTTTTCTGTTCAGTCATTAACAATAAATTCTTTTATCAGCTGGCGGCTATTCGCCGCCCTCCAGCGCCGCGGCAACAATGCCGGGGGTCAAAAGCTGGGGCAACATAACCGCATCCGGCCTTTCGCCGGTTGCCGGGTCGCGCGCGCCGTAATAGACATAGATCGGCACGCCGTTTCGTCCATAGCGTTTCAGATAAGCTGTAATAGAAGGATTCTGATTCGTCCAGTCGCCCTTGATGTAATGGACGTCCAGCGCCCGAAATAATGAGCGCGTCCGGTCAACATCAATCGCAACACGTTCATTGGCCTTGCAGGTAATACACCATGCCGCCGTCATATTGACAAAAACCGGACGATCGCCGGCAATGGATGCCTCATAAGACGCATTGGAAAAATCCGTCCATTCATAAGCCCCGGCGCTTTCGGCTGTACGGCTGACCGGTGCGGCCATGCGGCTCTCATGGATCATCACATAGATCATTCCGGCCAGCGCCAGCGCCACCAGTACCCGCACGATCAAACGCGCTTTCCGGCCATGGGGGCTGTGGCGGAACACCCATATCGCAAACGCCGTCAGAACCAGCCCGATCACCGCATAAAACAAGGCAATGTCACTGGTTTGCAAGCTGTAAACCCACAACAGCCACGCCGCCGCCGCCAACATAGGGAAAGCCAGAAACTGCTTGAATTTTTCCATCCACGGGCCGGGCTTCGGCAGGGCGGCACGCAAAGGCGGCACAAAGGCCAGCGCCAGATAAGGCAAGGCCAGCCCCAGCCCCAACGCTAAAAAGACCGTCATTGTCACGGCAGGCGGCTGGGTCATGGCGAATCCCATCGCCGCCCCCATAAAAGGCGCTGTGCAAGGCGTGGCAACAATAGTCGCCAGAACGCCAGTAAAAAACGACCCGCCCAGCCCGTCACGACCGGCCAGATTGCCGCCAAGATTAGCGATCCCGCCGCCGCCAATCTCGAAAAACCCGGCCAGATTAAGCCCGATCAGGAATAACAAATATGTCAGGAACAAAACAATCACCGGATTTTGCAACTGAAAGCCCCATCCGGCCTGCGCCCCGGCAATTTGCAAGACAATCAGCGCCCCGGCCAGAACGGCAAAGCTCAGCAAAATACCCGCCATATAAGCCAGCCCGTGCAAACGGGCGCGGGCTTCGCTCTGGTCATTCATCTTGCATAATTTCAGCGCCTTCATTGATAAAACCGGGAACACGCAAGGCATTAAATTCAGGATAACCCCGCCCAAAAGCGCAAAAACAAGCGCGGTCATCAATGTCATATTGACAGGTGACGAGACAATCCCGCCGACCCCGTCCGGCAATAAATCAGCCACATCGTCCGCAGACAGCGCGGGTGAGGCCTCCAGTGCCGGATCCAGCACTGCCGTTACATAGAATGCTTTTGCATCCTGACCGGCGGCCTGATAACGCAGCAAAATCTCAAGATCACCGATGCTTGCCGGATCACGATTATCGCGCTTTTTCGCAAAAAGAAGGCCGGACGAAGCCACCTCTGCGGGGCGGGTAAAGACACGGGTAGAAGCGCTATTTTCAGTCACTCCCCAATCGACCGGCAACATGTCAAAATCATATAATTCGATATTTCCAAGATCATTTGGATATTCATGAAATTCAATATCCAGAATAAAATCATCACCGGAAATATTATAACGCGCCTGCGCGGCCACATCCCGCGCCGGCAAGGTTGCGACTGCCGCATCCAGCGCCGCGCTGTGATCGGTGTTTGTGCCGTCATTAAGCGTAAAAGACGCGCTGTGTTTTTCGGGGATGCAGATATCGGCGCACACTAATACATCAATAGCGACATGAAAGTCCGATGGCGCATCGGACGGTAAATCATCCGGCATGGTCATGGTACGGGTCAGGATAATGTCGCCCTCATAACCAAAATTGGTCAAGGGCCCGATTATATATAAAGACGGCACGGGCCAGGATACTGACCCGATCACCGTGCCTGCAGGCACATGCCAGTCCATTTTGGGCGGCTCGCCCGAATCACCGGCATTTTTCCAGTATATATGCCAGCCTTCGACCATGCGGAATCGCAGCCCGACCCTGATTTCCTCCCCGGCGGCAACGTCTGTGCGCTCAGGCAGGGCTTCAACACTGACATAAAAAGGTGGCTCTTCCCCGGCATAAGCAGATGCAGGAACAATAAACGCCAAAAGCACTGCCAGCGCGATCAAAAGCCCGGAAGAGCGGGGAATGAGTCGTGCGGTTTTGCGGCCTGCCATGTTTTTTCCTATATTTATGAAGCGCTTGGCAAATCAATATAGGCCATTATACGGGTGCGGCAAGACAAAACCTCCGCCCGCCCGCCGGGAAAGTTTTTGCGCACCGCTTGACAGCAGCAAAAACTCATGAAGAAATAACGTTTTTAACTTGTAAATAAAGCGCTTGCTATTATATGACAGGCAACAGGGACATTCGCAAAATGACGGCACAGACACTTTCTTCGGCTCCGGGCGCAGCTTCCGTCACCCAGCCGCTTTGGAAACCTTCCGCCGCGCTGGTCGAGGGATCGGTAATTAACAGTTTTCGAGCCCATATCGAAAATACCCACCAATGCACCTTGCCTGATTATCAGGCTTTATGGCAGTGGTCGGTTGATCATACGGATCTTTTCTGGTCGGACGTGTGGGATTTTTGCGGCGTTATCGGTGATAAGGGTGATATCCTGCTGGACAATCCCGACCGGATGCCCGGCGCTGCCTTTTTCCCGCAGGCACGGCTGAATTTTGCCGAAAATCTGTTACGCCGCCGTGACGATGCACCGGCGATTATCTTCCGTGATGAACAAAAGCGCGAACGAATCCTGAGCTTTGCCGCGCTGTATGATCTGGTCAGCCGCTGGGCGCAAGCGCTGAAAGAAGCCGGTGTCGGTGAAGGCGATCGCGTGGCGGCCTGTATGCCGAACATGCCCGAAACCATTATTGCGATGCTGGCAACAACATCGCTGGGCGCGATCTGGTCATCAGCTTCGCCGGATTTCGGAGTACAGGGGCTTGTCGACCGGTTCGGCCAGATCGAACCCACCGTCTTTATCGCGGTTGACGGTTATTATTACAACGGCAAGACCCTTTCCTGCCTTGATAAAATAAGAGACGTACAGCCGCAGTTGAAAAATCTCAGGAAAACCGTAATTGTCGGCTTTACCAATGAAAATCCGGCAGACGCAATGCCTGCGCAAAGCGTCACAGCAGATGATTTTATTGCGCCCTACGCGGCGCAGGAGATCGCGTTCAACCGCGTGCCGTTTAACCAGCCGCTTTTGATCATGTTTTCATCCGGCACGACCGGCATCCCCAAATGTATCGTTCACGGCCATGGCGGTACATTGCTTCAGCATCTTAAAGAGCATCGCCTGCAATGCGACATACGGCGCAACGACCGTGTCTTTTACTTCACGACATGCGGCTGGATGATGTGGAACTGGCTGGCCAGCGCGCTGGCCAGCGAAGCGACATTGCTGCTTTATGACGGCTCGCCCTTTTACCCGGACGGGCATATATTGTGGGATTATACCGCCACCCACGGATGTACGCTGTTCGGGACGGCTGCGAAATATATTGATGCGCTCAAGGCGCATAAAATGAAGATCGGGCAACATCACGACCTGTCAACCGTTCGCACCATCGCATCAACCGGATCGCCGCTGGTGCATGAAAGCTTTGATTACGTCTATGGCCATATCAAACAGGACGTCCATCTGGCGTCCATATCGGGCGGCACGGATATTGTGTCCTGCTTTGTGCTGGGTAATGTTATGTCTCCGGTCTGGCGCGGCGAAATACAAGGCGCGGGGCTGGGCATGGCGATTGCGGTTTTTGATGAGCAAGGCGCACCTGTCCCGCCCGGCGCCGGTGCGGGCGAACTTGTCTGCACCAAGCCTTTTCCATGCATGCCGGTCATGTTCTGGAATGATGAGGGCGGCCGTAAATATCATGACGCTTATTTCGGGCGTTTTGATAATATCTGGTGTCACGGCGACTGGATCGAACGCACCGTCCATGGCGGCTTTATCATTCATGGCCGCTCCGATGCGACACTCAACCCCGGCGGCGTACGGATCGGCACGGCGGAAATATATCGTCAGGTCGAACAATTTGACGACGTGCTGGAAAGTATCGCGGTCGGGCAAAGCTGGGATAATGATGTACGGGTGATTTTATTTGTCGTGCTGGCACAAGGCCGGACATTGACGGATGATCTGAAAGACCGGATCAAAAAAGCCATTCGCGCAGGGGCATCGCCCCGCCATGTCCCGGCACGGATTATCGCCGTGGCTGATATCCCGCGGACAAAATCCAACAAAATCACCGAGATTGCCGTCCGGGACGTCATTCACGGTCGTCCTGTCAAAAATGTCGAGGCGCTGGCCAACCCGCAGGCGCTGGCGCTTTACGAAAATTTGCCGGAATTGCAGGAATAAACCGCAAAGACAGCGCCGTGTATGTTTTTTATTGCGCGAGACGAGAAAATAGCGCTATGTCATTAAATGATGATTTTTTCAGATAACATCATTGTTTCCGTTTTTTCCGTACCTGCGGCGCGTCTGGCTGCGGCCTGTGCGGGTGCGTCCCGCTATTGATCAATCCCATAGCGCAAGCGCGCGTTTATTCAGGTTTTATGTTCTCGAAAAAGGACTATGATTATGCGGAAACATCTTTATCAGGATGGGCGTCCGGCTCATCCCGCTGACCAACCGGACAATGACGACATGGATTTCAGACGTTGCATTAAAAATCTTTCAGACAATCCCGGCGCCGAGATTATAAGGTACGGGCGGCGGAAAAAAGATATTTTATCACTGGGGCAGGGCGAAGGCGACGCGCCAACACCGGACTTTATATGCCGTGGGGCGGAACAGGCCATGGCGACCGGAAAAACCCTGTACGGCCCGGTGCTGGGGCATGATGATCTGCGTCAGGAAATATCAAATTATTATGCGCGGATTTATAAATTGGCCTTGCCGACAAATCGCATTTTTGCGACATCGTCCGGCACAACAGCAATGCATCTTGCCCTGACAGCCTTGCTGGAAGAAGGCGACGAAGTCGTTGCCGTCACCCCGATCTGGAAAAACCTGTTGGGGGCAGTCGAATTAATGCAGGCACAATTCAAGGAAGTGCCGTTACGTTCCGAAAACGGTATATGGACGCTGGATCTGGAGGCATTATTTGATGCCTGCACCAAAAATACCCGGATTTTGCTGATCAACAGCCCGTCAAACCCGACAGGCTGGGTCATGACCAGCGCCGAAATCAAAGCCGTCATGGATTTTGCCCGCGCCCGCAATATCTGGGTGGTGTCTGACGAAGTATATGGACGCATTGTCTATGACGGCCAGCGCGCCCCCAGCTTTTTAGACCACGCCACGGCAGATGATCGCCTTTTTGTCATTAACAGCTTTTCCAAATCATGGGCAATGACCGGCTGGCGGCTGGGCTGGCTGGTTGGTCCGGCACGCGCCGAAAAAGCAATCCGCGACATTGCCCTGTACGACAATATGGGGCCGCCCACTTTTGCCCAGTACGGCGCTATTGAAGCGCTGCGCCACGGCGAGGATTTTATCAGCGCCCAGCTTGATCTTTGGCGAGGCAATATGGATTACATGGCAACACGTCTGGCGGCGCAGGATCGCGTGATCTTTACCCCGCCGGAATCGACTTTTTACGGGTTTTTCAAAATTGACGGCGAAGAGGATTGCCTTGCTTTTGCGCGCCGCCTGATTGACGACGTATCGCTATTGCTGGCGCCGGGATGCGCGTTTGGCCGCGCCGGGCAAGGCTATATCAGGCTGTGTTTTGCCGTCTCGCGTGATCGGCTTTCCGATGCGTTGGGCAGGCTGGAACGCGCCATTACATAGAAGACCATTACATAAAAGAGAGGTCACATGCGCGGTTATTTCGGGATCGGGGTCGAGACGATCAGCAAAGAAGGCAATGTCGGGAATTTATTGCGCTCGGCGCATGCGTTCGGCGCCGGGTTTTTCTTTGCCATCGATCCCGCCGTCAATATCAAGGCCATGCGGGTGTCCGATACGTCCGGTGCGTTCGATCATCTCCCTTATTATCAATATGATACGGTTGGTGATCTGGCGCTGCCCAAAGGCTGCCGGCTGGTCGGGATCGAACTGGTGCCGGATTCCGTTGCGCTGCCGACATTTCGTCACCCGACACGGGCGGCTTACGTTCTGGGGCCGGAAATGGGAAGCTTATCGCCAGCGCTACAGGAACGATGCGATTTTATCGTCCATATACCGATGAAATTCTGCGTTAATGTCGGGGTGGCCGGGGCGCTGACAATGTATGACCGGATGATTTCCATGGGGCGCTTTGCCGAACGCCCCGTCAGGGCAGGCGGGGCCACAGCGCCCCCGCCTGATCATGTACAGGGCGCACGGCGCAAAATACGCACCCAATCATAGCCTCGCCCGCATACAGAAAAACGCTCAAAGAAAATTCCTAGCGCATCAGGAAATTCAAAAAGCGTGTCAATGTACCGGTAAAATGCGCCGGATGGTCAGAGGCAACAATACAGATACATCCCTGCCTGTCATCGGCGATCGGCTGATGGTCGTGATCATCCTGCAGAATGATCAGGTCACCGGCCGCATAGTGCCCGTTTTCATCGTGAAACGCACCATCCAGAACCAGCGTCAGCTCCATCCCCGGATGACGATGGCGTGGCGTTTTGATGCCGGGGGCGACTTTCAGCATATAAACCGATAGCGAATCGTCAGAAAAAGACAAAGGCAGATATGCCATGCCGGGCAGCATCTTTTTCCATCTGATCGCCTGTTCGGGGCGCTGCAAATGACGCCGCAGCGGCAACGGAAGACAGGAGTCCGGCAAACCGCAATCAAACGCATCCGCCCCCGAAACCCCAGCAGACACATTTTGCCCGCCTTGATCCGTGTTTTCGAGGCGCGCCAAAACCTGCTTCAAACTGTTTTTCTGCATCGCAACCGGGCGGCAATCATGCTCCAAAAACATGCCGCCAATCTGTTCACATGACCGGACATAGGCCATGGCTGCCGCGGACATGCTGACATAGCTCGCCATCAACAGGGAAAGCTGTGATGGCAAAACGCCTGACGCATATTCCAAAAGCAATATTTCGGTATCTTGTGACAACATGCCTGTTTTCATCTGATATCTCCGAATTCTTTGTCCCGCATGCCATAACGCAGCTTTTCCAGCGCCAGCCTGATACGTGACTTGACCGTTCCCAGCGGCAAATTCATTTCCGCCGCAATATCCGTGTGGGTTTTATCTTCATAAAAAGATTTTTTAATCAGGGCTGCCTGATCGTCAGGAAGGTGTCTGAGGGCGGACGCCAAAATCGCACGCTCCTCAGCCAGCCCGACAGATTGATCAGGGCCGACATCCGTCACGCCTTGTAATAACGGGTCATGCGGATCTGCTTTTGACCGCCCTTGCTTGCGTAAATAATCAATCCTTTTATTGCGGGCAATCGTGAATATCCACGTGCTGGCGGCGGCTTGTTCTGGATTATAGCTATCCGCCTTTTGCCACAAGGTCAGCAATGTGTCCTGTGCCAGTTCATCGGCGATATCAGGACCAAGACCAGCTTTCATAAGGAATGATTTTACGCGGGGCGCGAAATATTCAAAAATCTGCACGAAAGCGTCACGGTTTCGGGTTTTGCCGACCGCGACCAAAAGATCATCAAATGTAACCTCTCCCTGCATTTCATCTTTCATGCGGGACGGGGCAGGATCTTGCGTTTTGCCTGTTTTTACAGCCATGGGGGAGTTAAACAAAATTCTGTCTCCGGCGTAAAGCATTATATTTAAAACTCGTTTTTTTGCGGCCATGTATGGCATTTTAAATTTATTACAGTTTCTTCTACGCCGGGACTTCGGATCAGGATCAAAAAATTTGTCTTTAAAACCATAGCCTATCGGCCTATAATCTGTTTGTTGTCTATTTGCGTATGTGGTTCCACAATTTCTGATAATTCAAGGTTGATAATGATGAGACTGACACTGACGGGCTTTTGCGCCTTTGCCCTGCTTTTTTTGACCTGTGCCGCCGCGCATGCGTCCCAGCCCCGCAAGATCGGTAATTACAGCGACTGGGCGGCCTATGAATTCACCGAAAACGGCAATAAAGTCTGCTATATGGCCAGCCAACCAACAAAACATGAAGGCGATTACACGCGCCGTGGCGAGATTTTCGCCCTGATCACCCACCGTCCGGGTGAGGGGTCACGTAATGTTTTCAGCTATATCGCCGGATATCCGTACCGTTCGGGCAGCGATGTAACCGTCACGATTGATTCCCGCGATTTCACCCTGTTCACGCAAGATGATACGGCATGGACACCCGACCAGGACGCCGACAACCGCCTGGCCGAATCCATCCGGCGCGGCAGCCGCATGGTTGTGCGCGGCACGTCATCACGCGGGACGCAGACAACCGACACGTTCAGCCTGCGCGGATCCGCCGCCGCACATGACGCCATCACGAATGCCTGCAAATAACATTTTTTAACATAAACAGGGAAATGCGGTTTCATGAAACATATCGAAGTTTCAAAAAAGATTACCCTTGATCGGCCGGTCTCCGCCGAGGATTTCAAGGAAACGCTGGTTGATTATCTGGAAAAGAAAATCGAGATCGAACATATTTCCGGAAATACAGGCAGTTTCAGCATCCAAGGCTCAACCGGCGAACCGTCAAGCCTGACGCGCCATGCCCGGATGGATATCAATGTCAGCGTCAGACACGAATCCGAAGGCAAAGTCGCACGCGTCATTATGTCCGGCTATGTCAGACCCGCCCGGTCATTGATCTTTTTCTACAGCTTCGCCTTTGTGCTTTTGCTGCTTGTCGGGCTTTTGCCGGGTTTCGTGTCAACCAGCGCCGAAACCAGCGGTGCAGTCGACGCCTTATTCTTTTTGATCTTCGGGATTTTTATCGTTCAGGACATAAACGCAAAAATGGTAGCGCCTCGTGAATATCTGGAAACGGTTTTGGAATCGCTTAATACCACATTCGGCTGAGTTCCCCCCAGAAAAATGCGTATGGCTGGGCGAGGGAGAATTGTCCGCGCCCTTTTTCTGTGATACATCGGGATATTCAAAATTAAAAACGATAGAAAATATACCGATGAAGCCGCATATACGGACACTCATTCACGGGATCGGACGTTACGTTCCGGTTCGCCACCGTTATGTTTTTACACGCGATGACAAGCTTCGCCTGCGGGTATGGGCGCCGTTCATAGGTGCCGGTGTCTGTTTCGCCGTTGCCGGGTTTGTATCGGTGGTGCAACCCCATATTTCAACCGGCGGGGGTCAGGCCACTTCCATAGCGGCCTATATCAATACTGATCGCACCTCAACAACCATGCCTGAAGAACGTCTGGCATCGTCGCAAAAACGTTTACAGCGCTATGGTGATGCCGCATCTGCGGAGACCGCCGCTATTGCAGAGGAGCCTGCCGACGCCGCGCCGAAAATAACCCAGATCGAAGTTGATAGCGGCGATACGCTGGCGGGTGTCCTGCGCCGCGCCGGTCTTGACGGCGCCCAGACATATCAGGCCGTCAAGGCGATTGAAGAACATTACGACCCGCGCCATATCCGGCCGGGACAAAAACTGGAAGTACGCTTTGACCCGCGCGATCAGGCGGGTAGCGAATATGATTTCTCATCGCTTGTGCTGGAGATTGACCGCCTCAAGTCAGTCAGCCTGACCCGCAATGATGAGGGCGGATTTGTATCGGATGTCGAAGAAACCGAAGTCGTCACCCGGAAACGCACCGGCCGCGCCGAGATTGAAACATCCCTGTCGGGGAGCGCCGCCAAAGCCGGTATCCCCGCATCTGTCATCGCCAGAACCATCCAGATTTATTCATGGAGCGTCGATTTCCAGCGTGATATCCGCCGGGGCGATCTGGTCGAGGTCATGTATGAGCGCACAGAGACACCTGACGGCGATCTGGTGCGCGGCGGCGAGGTATTATATGCCCGCCTGAATGTGAACGGGCGCGATATTCCGGTTTATCGTTTTGAAACAAGGGATGGCCGTATTGATTATTACACCCCCGAAGGCAACAGCATTCGGCGGATTTTGATGTCTACCCCGATTGACGGGGCGCGGCTGTCATCGGGCTTTGGCATGCGGCGTCACCCGATCTCAGGCTATAACCGGATGCATCGCGGACTGGATTTTGCCGCCCCGACCGGCACACCGATCTATGCCGCCGGTGATGGGGTCGTTGAAAAAGCCGCCTATTGGGGCGCTTACGGAAATTATGTCAGGATTCGCCATAACAGCACGTTGAAAACCGCCTATGCCCACCTGCATAATTTTGCGCGCGGCATTACATCCGGCACGCGGGTGACGCAAGGGCAAGTCATCGGTTATGTCGGGACAACCGGCCGCTCAACCGGGCCGCACCTGCATTATGAAGTCCATGTCAATGGCGAGCAGGTCAATCCGCGCGGCGTTGACATTCCGCAAGGCGACCAGTTGGAAGGCACTGATCTCGCCAACTTCAAACGCCATGTCAAACAAATGCGCGAGGAATATATTGCGCTCAGCGACGGCCGCAAATATGCCGGCAGCGCAGCGGCAAGCACATCATCGCACGTCCGGTAAATACCGGTCTCTCATACCTTGCCGTCATCCCCGTGAAGCGCATCGGGCAACGTTATATCATAAAGCGCGGCGCTTTTGGCCAGGGTCTTGATTGTTCCCGCATCCAGCGTAATGCCTTTTTGTGCCTGCTGCTTATATGTGTCTTTGGCGCGATCACCCGGCAGCCGAACCGGTGAGCGCGGGTCAATAGGGGTGCTTTGGCGAATAAAATCACAATAAAGCGCCGCCTGTTCTTGCATGTGATCCAGCCCCGCGAAGAAAGCCGGATTCCAGACAGAAACCACAATATTATTCGTGGCCTCGGCTTCCTTCGGGGCGGGCGGGGCAAAGCCGCCTGAAAGACCGGCACATAACAAATCAATCATCATCGACAGGCCGAAAGCCTTGTAAGATTGCGCCCCGCCAAACGGCAACATCGCCCCTTTCGGGTCTTCAAACATGGTCGCCGGGTCATTGGTCGGCGCGCCTTTATGGTCCTGCAAACTTCCCACCGGACACGAATCACCACCCAGCCACGCCAGCCTGACCTTGCCGATCGCAATGGCGCTGGTCGCCATATCGATGCTGAACACCGCGCCGTCTTTTAACGGTATGGCAAACGCCACCGGATTTGTACTGGTGCGACCTTCAATACCGCCCGGCGCGGCGACAAAATGCAGCGCGCCATTATCATTCACCGCAACCATACCCGCCATGCCGGCCTCACCAATCCGGTCAACCCATTCACCGAGCCGCCCGACATGGCCGCATTGCTGCATCGCGCCAGTCACACAGGGCTGGGTCTGCGCTTTATCCAAAAGCCTGTCCAAAAAGTCAGGCATCATGACCTGCCCCAACCCGCGCTGCGCATCGGCGTGGCATGAATGCGCCGTCTCGCGTAACACCGACAGGCTGACATTGCTTGCAACCTCTCCCTGTTTCAGGGCACGGCTATATTCGGCAACCCGCATCACACCGTGCGAATCATGCCCCATCATATTGGACAGGACGAGACTTTGCGCGGTCTGGCGAGCTTCATCCGCCGTAAAACCGGCCGCCTGCAAAAGCTGTGCTGAAAACGCCGTCAGGGCGGCGGGGGTGATCGTCACAAATTTTTCCTT